>DRKS01000039.1 GCA_011051655.1 Sedimenticola sp. | reverse complement strand
TATTTGGTTTTTGGAACAATCTGGCTTCGCATCTTGAACGATCAGCCTTGAATCATAGCTACGGCTATGCTTCGGCGGCCGATCGTCCAACCTGCTTCGCCAGCTTGCCCCAAAAATCCAAATCCTGGTGAGAAATGCGGGTTAACCGGTCACAAAACGGCACAAAGAAACCGTTTTGTGACCGCCATCACTGCCATTCTGCCATCCGGCGCCGGGTTTTTTCCAAATGGTTCGGCCACTATTAACCCAAGATTCCAACCGAGGAGCCAAACCATGACCACACTGATCCGACTCATCCTGCTGGTATTGTTGAGCGCCGCGCTGATGGACATCGCCGGTCTCAGGACGGCATTCTTCCAGGAAATGGTGGAGCGGCATGGAGACTATGCCTATATGGGGGTCGCCCTGGCGATCGCCTGGCTGACCATGCCCCTGGTCACCCGGCAATTCGATTCCTAGTACTCCGTCAACCTGATAATTTAGGGTACAAAAACATTTAACCGCAGAGGACGCAGAGATTCGCAGAGGTTTTTATTTATTATCAATAAACTGGCTAGCATTTCATTTCTCTGCGCACCTCTGCGTCCTCTGCGGTTAATATTTATCTTTCACCAATCCTAAGTTATTACCTTGACGGAGTACTAGGAGTCCCGGGCGGCGGCCGAACCCCTTTGCCGGCTACCGCCCCCGGACCCTCTCCCAGCGGCCGATATCCGCCGGCCTGTCCAGATCCCACAGCGTCTCCAGCTCCCGCCAGCGCCAGCCCAGCGCCTCCAGCCGGCTGCGGGTGGCCTCCAGCAGCACGCCCTGGCCCCAGGGCATGTCACAAAACAGCTCCGGCGCATTCCGGTTCAATCCCAGGAGGACATAGCCCCCGTCCTCCGCGGGACCCAGCACGGCGTCCTCCCCCTGCTCCAGCCATTGCAGCGCCCGGCTCAGGTGAGCCTCGCCCAGCAGGGGGCAGTCCGTACCGATGAGCAGCACGGTCCGGGCCTGGCGCAACGCCTCCCCCGCGGCATGATGCATGCGAGCCCCCAGGTCCCCCTCCGTCTGGGGATGCAGCGCCAGGGGGTTTTCCGAGGCCAGGCGCCGGAAGAAGGGATGGTCTGCATCCGGGGCGCACCAGAGCTGAACCGGGCACAGCACGGCGGCGCAGGCGCGCTCCACCGTGCGCCTCAGCAGGCGGCGGTAGAGATCCGCCGCCCCCGCCTCACCCAGGGCCGGGATCAGGCGGGTCTTCGCATAACCCGGCTCCGGGGCCTTGGCGAAGATCAGGATGCGCGCATGGGGATAGAGCATGAATACGGCACGGGAGAAAATTCAATACCATTTGGCCAGCCGCGCCGGACTCGCCCCCAGGGCGAAGGCCAGGCGCAGCAACCACATCAACCCAATGGTGCGCAGGACGCCGTTGGCCTCCCAGCGGCGGCTGGAGGTGGTGAGCCGCTGGCGCAGGCACAGGGGCCGGGCCATGCGCTTCAGGCGCCTGCTGAGGGCGATATCCTCCATCAGGGGGATATCGGGAAAACCGCCCGCCGCCTCGAAGGCCCGGCGGGAAACGAATATGCCCTGATCCCCCGTTGCAATGCCGGACCAGCGTGAACGCAGGTTCATCATGCGGGCCACCAGCCCCAGCAAGGGGTGATCGCCTGAAAGCCGGACGTCGAACCGGCCCCAGACCGCGCCCGGCGCGGAAAGGCCCTCCAGCACGGCCCCGGCGGCGTCTTGCGGCAGGCCCGTGTCCGCGTGCAGGAACCACAGGATATCCCCCCCCGCAGCCCGGGCGCCGGCGTTCATCTGCCTGGCCCGGCCGGGGGCGGACGCCAGCAGCAGGTCCACCAGGGGTGCCGCCAGCCTGTCCGTGCCATCCACGCTGCCGCCGTCCACCAGGATGACCTCGTGCCCCGCCCGGCGCAGGGACTGCAGGGACGCCAGCAGGGGGCCGACGACGCCGGCCTCGTCCAGGCAGGGAATGATGACGGACAGCGTCCGATGGGGAGCCGCGCCGTCCAAGGCCTATCCGGCGGCCAGGGCCCCGCCGCAACTGCTGCCCTGACCGGCGGCGCAGCCATAGCAGTGCTCCGCCACCCGAATGGACTCTCCGGCCAGGTCCAGGCCGGCCAGCTCACTGATATGCAGGCGGAGGCGGCCATCGGCGGCCAGGGGCAGGTCCAGCATCTGGTTGAAGTCACAATCGAACAGATAGCCCCGCCAGTCCACGCTGATCTGGCTCAGGCACATGAGGCCCTCCAGGTTGGTCGGTCTGAAGGAATCGCGCAACAGCTCCAGGTACTTCCCGAATTCACCCCGCGACAGCAGCTGGCTGCCAAAGCGCCGGATGGGCATATTGGCGAGGGTGAACAGGTGATTGAAGCGAATGCCGAAGCGTTCTCCCAGGCGCCTTCTGTAATCCGCCTCCAGGGCCTCCTGGGGCGGCGGCAGCTCGGGGCCGGCGGGATTGTAGACCAAGTTCAGGCACAGGCCGCTTCCTTCGCGGCCGTAACCGGCGGCATTGAGCCTTTGCAGGCCCCGGATGCTGGCCGCATAGACGCCCTTGCCCCGCTGGTGGTCCACATTCTCCTCCAGATAGCAGGGCAGCGAGGCCACCACTTCCACCCGGTTCGCGGCCAGAAAGTCGACCAGGTGCTCCTGTCCCGGCTCTTCAAGGATGGTCAGATTGCAGCGGTCGATCACCTTGACCCCCAGGGTCCCGGCCTGCTCCACCAGATAGCAAAAGTGCGGATTCAGCTCCGGCGCGCCACCGGTCAGGTCCAGGGTAGCGATGCCGCGGGCGCGCAAAAACTCCAGCACCTGCTCCACCGTTTCCCGCTCCATGGACTCGGTGCGGCCGGGCCCCGCATTGACATGGCAGTGCTGACAGGTCTGGTTGCAGCGATATCCCAGGTTGACCTGGAGGGTCTCCAGTCTGCGGCGTTTGAGCGTGGGGAAGCGGGAGGGAAAAAGCAGATGTGCGGACTCGAGCATGAACGGGGGTTCTTGTGGTAAAGAGAAGCATGTTAGTCAGCATCCACCGGCGCCGCAAGGCCGGTGCGCCGTCAAGGTTGGCAGGCCACGGAAATAGGATGCTAGAATAGCCCTCCATACGGGGCCGTAGCTCAGCTGGGAGAGCGTCGCGTTCGCAATGCGAAGGTCGGGAGTTCGATCCTCCTCGGCTCCACCAATTTAATCAATTGGTTATGCAGTTCCCTTAACCACTTCCAGTTTCCCAGCGTGACCAGATCGTGACCGCGGCCCTTCCAACAGGGCCACTGCGGCACGTATTTTTTCCGGTGCCAGATGAGCATATCGCTCGGTCATCCTGACCGTGCTGTGACCCAGCAGATCTCGTACATCCATCAGATCCGCACCAGCGGAAACAAGCCAGGCGGCACAGGTATGACGAAGGTCGTGGATTCTGAAGTCCGTGATCCCCGCACGCCTGCAAGCCGTGGTGAAGCTACGCTTTACGTCCCCTATGCGTTCCCCGTCCTTCTTATGGCAAAATACCCACGGTGACGCTGGACAGTGTTCCGCCCTGAATTTTGCACGTCGGATAATCACCCTACGGGTTTCGCTGTTCATCGGTATAGCGCGTCTTTTTCCTGACTTGGTGTGCTTAGCCTCCAGGTGGATGAGCCCCTCCTGGAGGTCGACACGCCGCCATTCCAGACCCAGCAATTCCTCTTTACGGCAGCCTGTGTGCAATGCAAGGCGAATGAAATCCGCCAAGTGCGGTGCATTGGGCTCCCGTTCTGCTTCCTGGATCAACTTTGCGGCCTCCGCCCGTGTGATCCAGCGCACGCGCCCTTCGGGCTCGCGCAGTTTGCGCCCGTGAACCGGGTTCGGGAGTTCCCACTCCCATTCCCGCCGGGCATAGTTGATGGCGGCAGACAGGACCGATAACTCTCGGTTGATGGTCGAGTCGCTCACGTCCGTTGCACGCCTTGCCTCGATATAGCCCCGGATCATCGGGGCCGTCAGCACGGCATCGAATCCACCAAAGTGCGCTTTGAGGTGTCGGGTTGCATCGAGAGCTCGCCGGTGCCCCATACCCCGTTTCTCGCGGCGCGTTGCCTTGAGATAGCCGAGCATGAGCTCTTCGAACGAATGGGAGGGTTGCTCATCCCATTGTTGCTGACGATACGCCTCGAGCTTCCATTTCGCCTCTAACGCTTCCGCTTCCTTTCGGTCCGTCGTTCCAGTAGTGCGTCTAACTCTCTTCCCGCTTGGGTCGGTGTAACTGACCCACCAAATGGGACTATCCTTGCGCCTGTATGGCATGTGCTTTTACCTCCTTGCACATCCTGCCCCGCGCATGTTGGATTATGCGGGATCGTCATATTCTTATCTACCCATGATTTCACTGCGTCTGCAGGAACCCGCACGGACCGGCCTATTCGAACGGTCGGCAGGTCGCCGCGCTCCAACATGCGGCGGACGGTGCGGGTGGAGACGTTGCCCAGCTGGCGGGCGGCCTCGTCCAGGTTCCAGAGCAGAGCCTCCGTCATGCACCCACCCGGGCGTAGCTGTTCGGCCAGCCGCGCCATTCGCACACCAGGCGCCGCCACTCGCCGTCCAGCCTGTTCCACGCCTCGATGGGGTCGGCGTAGTCGGCGGGCAGCAGGTCATAGCGTTTGGAGGCCAAGGCCACGAAGCAGCGCTCTCCGGTGGAGAGAACGCCGACGAAGGCGTCGTCTTTTCCATCGAGGATGGCCAGCACCATCCCGTCGAGTTGTACGGTCATGTTCTGTCCCTGGGATTTTTGGAAAGGGGTGCGGGGAAACCTTTTTGCCCCGCATCCTGTCGGTCAGCGAACAACAAGGCGGGTGCCCTGACTCAGTATGGCGCCCGGCACCTCGGCGCCGCCACGGATCGCCTGTTTGATGGCGGCCTTGTCGATCTTCACCGTGACCACTTCGGTCTTGAAGTCATCCGGCAGCGAGGCCTCGTCGATGATTTCGACCGCCCCCGGGTTCTTCTGGATGGCAAGGCGGAACCAGGGCGACTCAATCTTGGTGATGCCGGCGGCCTCCATGTTCGACTTGAGGTAATCCTTGATCCAGCGCGCCCGGTTCTCGATGGCCTTGCGGCGGGTCGCCATCTTCTGCTCGGCTTCCTTGATGGCCCTGGCGGTGGCGTCCAGGTTCTGCATGAACTTGGCGACGTTCACCGCCTTGTCCTGCAACTGGCCCTCGATGCCCTCCAGGGTATCCATGGCTGCTTCCAGAGGGATATCGGCCTCCGGGTCTGTAAACACGTCCAAGGCCTGCAAGTAGTCCTGGCTGATCTCATACAGGGAAAGGTTGTTCATGATTGCTGCTCCTTGGTCAGAACGGGATGTCGTCATCGAAGTCCTGGGACGGCTGCTGGTAGTTCTGGGCGGCGTGGTGCTGATAGCCCCGGTTCTGCTGGTAGCCCTGGCCGCCGTTGGCCTGGCCGGGCTGATCATCCACGCGCTCGAACACGTTGAACCAGCCGTTCCACTCGCCGGTGGGGATGCTGTCGAGATGGATGCTCAGCTTCTTGCCGTCCACGATCAGCACGCCGTGGCGGTCCCAGGCGGTTTTTACCTGGCCGTCGCTAGCGGTGTACTCCCGCGGGCGGACGATGTTGAAGATGCGTTTGCTCATGAGTTTTCCTCCTGGATTGCCGTGCGTTCCGCCCACTCCTCCAGCCGCTCATCAAGGGTCTGGTACATGGCGGGGGTAAGTTGATCGAAGCTCCAGACCCGGCCCTTGCTGGCCTTCTGCACCCACTCCTTGACCCGCTCGCGCTCCAAGCCAAGTTCGGTGATGCGGGCCTCCAGCCGCTTACGCTGGGGCTCGGTGATGGTTGTCCCGTTCTTGCCGGACGGCACGGGACCACTGCCGCTGGGATCGCCTGCGTGGGGTGATGGGTTGGAGGAAGGCGCAGGCTTACCGGCAGGGGAATCCGTCCCTGTCTGAATCATGTCCTCCAGATCCTGGGTGAAGACTTCGCTCAGCCCGGCCATGCGCAGGGTGGCGTCGATGTGGGCGGACTTCTCGGCCATCTTCAGTGCCTTGTTGATGTCGCCATAGTCCTGCTTGAGGGATCGCGCCCCTACCCCATCGGCCACCACCCGGCCGCCGGCGTCGAGGATCTCACAGCGGATGATGATGTGCTGGATATCCACGCCCTCCAGAACGGCCCGCTCGTAGTCGTGCAGAGTGGGAAAGTGGACCGTCACGCCCAGCATGCCGCAGATCTTCTCGGCGCCCGGCTTGAACAGACTCGGCTTGCTGAAATGGGCGGGGTTCTGGCAGCGGCTGCCGTGGGGGCACTTGTTCTTGCCCACCACATGGATGCGGCCGTAATCGGTTCCCTCCACCAGGGCGGCGGCGATCCACTCCATGAGGGCCGCCCGGTTCTCCTTGCGCCGGTCAAGCCCGGAGCGGAAGACCTCCGCCGGCAGGTCCAGGGGAGAGGCCGCCATCGGCTGTGGCGCCAGGGTATGGACCTCCGAAACCTCGGCTCGGGCATCCTGCTTCGCCCTACCAAGTCCATCCATGGACCCGTCCCGGGGGGCAGCACCCCCCTCTTGCTCGATAATCTGGGTTGCGCTCATCTCAATACTCCTCCGGCAGCAGGATGGTGGTGGATGAACGGTTGGCCTCGGTGATGATCCAGACCCTGGAGCCCGAAACCTCATAGGCAGAGAAGAGCCGCCAACCGTGCTTGAGCGCTTCCTCGTTTGCCTTCCAGTCCTCGGCATCTACCTCACCCCAGTCGCCGGACTGGTGCCGGGCCAGCAGCGGCAATGCGCCCAGGCTGGCCTTCTCCAGGACCTGCAGAGCCCCCGGCGTTGCCACTACCCTACCCAGGGGAAACTGCGCCACTTGATGAATACACATAGTCATTCCCATCTTTCTTCCTCATTTATGACGATTTAACATTACTTCAGGCATTAAAAAGGCGGGGTATCCCCATCCCACCCCAGCTCCGGCTGTTCCAGATTGAGCCTGAACCTGGCCCCATCGAGCCACTCCAGCAGCACCCGAAGATGCTCCTTTGTGGCTAGCTTTGCGGTGCGTCCCTCCACGATGGCGCGGGCCTCTTCCACCACCTTGGATTCATAGCGCGCCCGCGCCTCATCGGCCTGTTGCTGCTCGAAGGCCTCCCGCTGCTCATCCGGGAAGATCTCCTTCATGACCTGCAAGCTGTAGTTCAAAGTATTCATATCATCACCCCTGATTTATAAGATTTATGATCTTTCATCATAATTATAGGTTGCTGGAACATATTGTCAACATCTTTTTATGATGCTTTATCATGTTTATTTAGAGCAAAACACCCTGCTCAGGCACCCAACGCCAGGCCCCGGACCAGACGCCACCCCTGCCAGACGGCGACCAGGAACCAGCACCCAGCGACGGCAGGCGCTGGCCAGGAAAGCCCACCGGAAATGCCAGCACCGGGAGGCCGCGCGCCACGGCGAGACGACAAGCCAGCACGGAACCCCGGGAGGCCGGCGAACCGAAGAAAACCACCAGGCCAGAACTGGCCGCCCCCACCACCACGCGGGTGCGGGCTGCAAGGCGGGCCTGAACCGGCACACCGGCCGGGCCACCGGCCCACCAGGAGACCTGAACCCCAGCAGAGGCCGCGGCCTGCACCTGGGACACTACCGACACGGAGCCAGCCGCCCCTGCGCCACACGGCCCGAACACAGCGAACACCGACACGCGGGAAGGAGCCCCTGCCGCAAGGACCGCAGACAACGCGAACCCATCAGCACCAGAGGCGCACCCTACGGCCAGGGACGAACCACCGGCCAGCAGCGAGCGAACCACCCGCCCGACAAACGGCCCTGCCGAGACCGGCAGAGACCTGGAACCGCAGACTGCAACTACACCACCACGAGACATGACCACCTCCAAGTGAGAACTGCCCATTTTTAATGGGCTGGCACCCCCAACCCCCATGGGGACCTCTCGCCTGGAGTGGAAGGGATGGCAAGGCTTGGCTGGCCGGGCACGGCCTTTGGAATACGAAGCGGTCAGTTCAAAGTGAAGAGGATGAAGCTACCAAGGAACCTGAGCGGCCAGCCAACCCGAAGGGCTTGGCCTTGCCATACCTGGAACGGAAGGCACACTGCCCCCCAAGGGGGATGGGGGTCGAATCTGGCACGGACTAAAAAATCAAATAGGGCGCAGTCTGTTTGCGTTGTTTGCAGACAGGCTGCCTACCGACCACTGACCGAGGGACGAGGTGAGTGGCCCCAAGCCCCCTTGAGGGGGGAGTGGGGGTGATCGGGAATCAAAAAGGTGGCTGGCTTTCTGAGCTAGACAGGAACGGTGCCGGCGCTCACAGCATAGAACAAATTTCCTCGGGACTTAGCCAGCCACACCTATGCAGGCGATGAACCGACAATTATGTACGGCCCATCCGCCTGCCAATGTACGAGTCAACCAGTTTCTTCAAACGGCTCTTCGTACAATTCCTCACGCCGGATGGTCACATCATCCGGAGCGTCGATACCAAGGCGGACCTGGTTACCACGAATGTCGAACACGACGACTTCGATGTCGTCGCCAATCTTGAGAGAGATTCACCGGTTACGGCGGGATAGGATAAGCATGAGATACACTCCTTTGTCTTGTTGAAAAATCCGGAATCCTGCCCGGAGGAAAGCCCGTCTGAATCTCAAGAAGATCCAGACGGGGACCATTTAAGGGGAAGCGCAATCGCATTTCAACTGCCGCGCACGGTTATGATCTTCCCACCGGCATTTTCGATCGCATCGAATACCAACTCCCGGACGTTACTCAGGAACTCCGATGACTGCGGCGTCAACTCAATGCCAGGTACTGGCGCAGCGGTTTGGTAGATGTTCCGCACGTCACGAGCACGGTCATAGGATGACCCTCTCCCTGCGCGCTCGAATGCACGAGACCAATCTACTAAGTGTTCCTGGATCAGCCGCTCCATCGCCAACGAGTGGAGAGATTGGAACACCTCACTACGGACAACATCAATAGCCTCTGACTCCTCCTCTTCGTTCTGGCCATGTGGATCCCATTGCACGGGCTTATCCAGAAAGCGGGAAATCCCTTCACTGAGGCGGGCGATCAATTCGGCGACCGGTCGCAGGTAGTCGTATTCCACCCCCCCCATCCTTGCGACCCGCCGCGTCAATGCCTTGATACGGGTCCAGTGCTCCTTCGAGACGCTTTCTTGATATTGGTAACCAAGTCGGGCGTTCCATAGGGACTGAAATTCCTGCGTCGCCGCCTGGACCGCGAACGACATGCTCGCGGGGTCGTAGACCGGAGCAACTGCCGGTGGCTCGTAGGGCTCAATGGCGCTGCGGAAGAAATCCACTAGGGCATTGAGCTGAGAAAACACTCCTTTTGGGATCTTCGATGCTGGTTTGTCTAGGGCACCAAGCATGAAGCACCGGTTGTAGAGATGCCCTTCCATGCTGTTGATCACGGAATCACCCACTGTGGTTCGCATGTTGCTGAGTGCATTCTTCACCGAAGCCAAAACATGATCGCGACGATCCGAGAAGCCGGAAAAATTGACGCCTTTCACCTGGTCAAAATGAGTGAACGCAATGGCCAGTTTGTCTTGGTGGCCGCTGGTCGCGACGGAGCGCACGACGGACAGCGGCGCTGCCTGCATGGGTTGTTGTGCATTATCTACGAGCAGAATGACATCGGCCATCTGGTATCGACTAGTGAAGTGTGTGGATACATCCGCCACCGTCTCGGCCACGTGTCCTAGACCCTCGCCGTCCATGAGCACGAGACCCCGGGTATCTCCAAGCGCTTCGGCAAAGAACGGGCCGCGAACCCGAACGCCTTGTACCAAAGGAGTCAGTAACCGCCCGAATGCCGGGGCGTAATTACTCGAAAACCAACGAACTTGATTAATAAACTCATCTCTGTCTGCGGATTCAAACGTCCATCTATCGGGCCATTTGCCCTTTCGCCTAAGTTTGCCGGCTGCCAGATAATCGAACCGTTTCAATACCTGCTCAATGATGTCCTCTATGAGCGCATCATAGCCAGGCATCTTCCCGAGGATTTCCTCAAAATAATCCAGTACCAGATCAAGGTCTTCCCCCTTGAGGCGCAGCACATCCTCACCCCATTCCTCCGATACCTTGGCGATTGCACTTTCTGCGATCTCTCTGATTCGTCCTGCATACTCCGATAGCTTTTCCTGCATCTCTCGGCGCTCTTCCACCGATGGATAGATACCCTCTTCGGAAACCTGTTCTGCTGTTGGTTCGACATCCTCCTCTACGTCATCGAAACCCCAATCGTCATCGTCTCCCTGAATCTCCTGAGCAGACCAAGACCCCAGTAAATAACTCAACCGAAAGCGCTGCTCCTTGTGGTTCAACAGTTCCTTTACAACCTTCTCATCGGATTCTCCCCGCCACACAGCCTTGCAAGCCTCGTCGACCGATTCCTGGGTATAGGTCCGCACGGTTCCCTCGGGAAAGAAGGTCACCACAGCTTGGTAACCCTCGTGATCCGTGATGACCTCAATATCCGACACCGTGGTCTTGCCAGTGGAGGTAGAGGGAAAACGATCCTTCTCCGGGTGAGAACCAATCAAATGCCTCAGCAAGGATGTCTTGCCCGCTCCGGTGGTCCCGAGAAACAGCACTTTGGTGAAGCCATCCTCGGCGGACGGAATCGGTATTACTTCATCCCTGGCCTTCCAAGGATCAAGGTGGGCATCAGCGACCATAGGCTCATAGAAGGCATCCACGATTACCTTGGCAAACTGGCGTTCGGCCCGTCCTTTCTGGCTCAGGCTCCAATACGACTCATCCCCAAGAAGAATATTCATCTCGTCGACGAGTTTGTCGGCCTCCGCTTCGTCTGGGGTCCCGAGCCCCCGTCTGACCTTGATCCCACTACTGCTGCGCGGGTCTTTCTTTACGACCGGGTGGCGGAAGGTTACCGCCCAAGCATTCCTCCCTTGGGAACGTGTTTTTGAAGCCGAATATCGTTGTTTAACCATCACCGCCTCCTCAGCTTTGCGCGCCAGATGTTGTTCCAGGTTGTACCAGCCTAGTAGAGCATCAGCCCCTTGTCAAGAAAGTTGGTACAACGTGGTACAACCATAGTGCGGAGCCTGGTGCGGGCCTTGCCCGAACTGGAGTTGGTGGCGCAGCCACGAGCGGAGGGACGGCAGAGCGAGGGGCGTGACAGGGCGCGCACCTTTGATACCGTGGTCCGTTACGGAGTGCGGAGCGCCGTGCCGACAGAGGCCGGCCGGTTGGGAGCGTTGTTTGCGAGCATCCGGGCGGAGGCTGGCGGCGCAAGCGGACTATCAAGCTACCACTGCGGTAAGCCGCCTGCGGAGCCGCAAGCCCGATAAGCCGGCGAGGAACGAGCAAGGCTTTTCGGGCGCCGTGGCGGAGCGGCGGCGGGATAGGGGGTGCGGCCTGGCTACGGAGTGCGGAGCCGCGCGGGAGGGTGGGCGGAGTGACGCGGTGTTTGCGTTGCGCAGCCAGCCCGAGCGGGCGGCGGGCCTGAATTACACACTCCGGCCGATTAGTGGGCTCCCCTTGAGGGGACCGGGGGTGATCTGAATCAAGCCTGCCCGGCTGGCGCGTGCGTTGCCATGTGGGGCGCGGAGGATTTACTCCTTGCCGGCCCTGCAAGGCGCGTGACAGACGGGCAAACCGATTCTTCATCACTCTGTCACCGTCACCATGGTCCCCAGCTCTCCCACCACTTCATCGAGTTGGTGCGCCATCACCCGTACCGCTTCGGCTTTGCGCGGATGGCCCGTCTCTTCGATCCACTCCGCGATCCCCAGTAGCCCTCTTACGTTGCGTCCTGCGATGATCGAGATGTCCCGCAGCTGGTCATTCTTGTTCACCAGTTCTTCGAGCAGTCCCTCTGATCCCATCTCTTTGTTTCCTCCGTAGATACGCGGCCCTAAACGGCCTGGATCAACAAATGCCATCCACCATAAACAGGGCCAGCAGACAGCCGTTTCGAGAAGCAATAATACTGCAACTTGGAAAAGATGTTAACCATTTTTGGTTGATTTATTATCCCGTTTTGCCTAATATATGGTCGACACAGTAGAAAATACTGGGAGTCCGACAGCTAACACCGGAGATAAAACATGCTTTCAAGATTTGGAAAGACAGTACGGAAGCTGCGGATAGACAAGGGGGTTACACTCAAGGCAATGGCGGAAACGCTGGGCAAAACCTCTGCCTATCTGTCCGCGGTTGAAACTGGCAGAAAAAATCCACCTGACAAACTGGTCCGAGATATCGCTGCTTTCTTCGAACTACCCAAAAAAGAGACCGAAGATCTAAAAAAAGCGGCGCAGGAATCCCGTAGCGAGGTCAACATTTCCATGATGGGCTTTAGCGATGCCCAAAGGGAAGTTGCCGCTGCTTTCGCCCGTCAGTTCTCCACACTCACTGAAGACGAGTTGGAGCAGATACGCGGCTTACTCAAGAAGAAACACAACAATTAAGGGAGTACGGGAAATTGAGCGGTCAGTGTTTTGAAGTACCCCCGATGTCCCGTGCTGCAATCCGCCGACTGGCGAAGCAGGTACGGCAATCCCTTAAGTGGACGGAGCCTCTATTTCCCATCGTTGAGTATATGGAGGTCTACCACCAAATCGACAAACACTTTGTATATGACATCTGCGAAAAAGAGGTCATGGGTGAGAACCACGGCATTACATTCCCGGATAAAAAGATTATGCTCATCAGGGAAGATGTCTATGAAGGCGCCGTCGAGGGCAATGGTCGGGACCGGCTAACCATTGCCCACGAATTTGGTCACCTGCACATGCACACCAACTTGGGCCTAGCCAGGAAACCAGCCGAAACCGAAATACCAGCCTTTCGCAGCAGCGAATGGCAGGCAAGCTGTTTTGGCGGTGAACTGCTTGTCTCTGTCGACCATATCCACCGATGCAAAGATCCCTGGGACGCGATGCAGATGTTCGGAGTGTCCTTAGATGCTGCGGAGTTTCAGTGGCGAAAATTTACGGAAGAAGGAATAGCGCCATAAATGAAAGGGGTCTTGATTTGTATCCAAACGGACTTTGGCTTAGATCGCCCACGACGAAGTTCCTACCGTGCGCATGAAATTCCATCCAAGGCCGAAACACCGCTCACGCAAATCTGGCAAAAAAGCAGCTATCTCCAAACGGAAAATTAACCCACAGGCATTCAATAAGATGTATGCATTCTACATACACACCAACCACAAGATATTGTGGTTGACACCCAGAATTAACGCCCTATTATGTGCTTTGAACATAAATTCATGCAGAAAATACGAAAGGGTCTGAGCTGCAACTCAGACCCTTTCAGAGAAAGTATTTTTTGCGAAAAGCGTGTGGTTGGCAGGAGCGAGGTAGACCCCGGGATACCTCCCGCCTACGACCATCCATTGGCCTTATCTATTGTGAAGTAACGAAAAAAGCAACCCATTGGGTTACCGGTAACGATAATAGGCCAAAATGGATGGTTTGTACAATCTTCGATTGTAGCCAGCTTTCAGTCCCGGCACGGCATGGAGGAAACAGTCATGCGTGAAAACGACAACATGACCGTAATCTTCCGACGCTATCGGCGCAACTGGAATGGTCGCCTGCTAGACGCTCATAAATATGGGCTTCGTGCATGGCCAATTCGAATTCGCCGTAAACGTCGGAAAAACTAGGCCTCTGGCCGGGGGCGTCGTTTGGCGCCCCTTTTTCGGAACTCGAAAGACTAGGAGTAATTATCATGGCAACCAAAAAGCCAACAGTAAGACCTGGAAGCAAAGTGACTGATTCAGGGATTTATCAGTCTTCGAAGTCAGGACAAAGAGCAACTATGGTAAAGGGGGAGCCTGCTCCACCAACACCAAAAAAAGGGGAAACCTGGAAACAGGTGATTGATACCAACCCCAAAAACTGATGTGAGGACTACGGCCCGCCCTTGCGGCGGGCCTTTTTACGTCTACAGCACCATCGGCCGTTTCCCGGCTCAGTATGTGGCCCCAGGCTTCAAGGCGGTAGATTATTAGCGGCAGAAATTTGAAGCCGAGGGCCTACTCCGCTATTCGGATTCAGCACAATTGCTAGAATCAGACTTCACTTAATACCAGGCGCATGAGACAGTTATCCCAACGCCGAAAATACTGCACCCGGCGCAATCAGATGGAGACACTCATGGGTACTGGCCAATAATGTTTATCTTTCTCGACGAATCCGGCGACCTGGGTTTTGACTTTAGCAAAGCCGGCACCTCGCCCTATTTCGTCATCACGTTGCTGGTCTGCTGCGATAAGCCAATTCAGGACGGATTCCGACGCGCAGTCAAACGCACCCTTAAGAACAAACTCAACCGCAAGAAGAAGGGTTCGAGGATCGTCCAGGAACTCAAAGGTACCGGCACCACCCTGGCGGTGAAGCGATACTTCTATGGCCAGTTACCAACGCAGGGATGGGCGATCTACAGCGTCACCCTCAACAAGGTTCGGGTGGCCGACCACCTACGCACCAAGGCGGGCAAGAAGAAGCTTTACAACTTCCTGGCACATTTTCTCTTGAAGAAGGTGCACTTTCCCGATGAGGTTCAGCGTGTCAGCCTGGTGGTGGACCGCTGCAAGAACACGGAGGAGATAAAGGACTTCAATCAGTACGTCGCCAATCAACTGGAGGCCTTGCTGCCGCTCAACACCCGACTGGATATCGACCATCTTGCCTCACACGAGAGCGCGGGGCTGCAAGCCGTGGATCTGTTCTGCTGGGGATTCGCCCGCAAGGACGCTATGGGTGAGAGGGACTGGTACGAGATATACAGGGGAAACGTGCGATACGCGACGGTTTACCTGCCCCCAAAATAGGAAAGACGGACCCCGCGCCGCTCGATGCCCCAGGGCTCATAGCCAACCGATGGAAGGAAGCACCCTAGGAACGGCACAGGAATTACCCGTCTCAAGAGAAAAGATAGACTGTTTACACCCTAGTCGTCAATAACCATTGGTTATGGAAAAGTGGGGGAGACTATCTCCTCCAGGACCACGGCGACTGATGCAGTCCTTTACTTCCCCATATACCGGACCCAATTTTTCTTGCCTCCTGTTCAGCCTGGTAATACTGCCCGTCGTTGCAGTACCTTGGGTAGACCGCTGCCTGACCGGACCAAATCATGGCCAAGTTGAGGTTCTCCTGGGCCTCATCGGTGGTAATCACCTCACCCACCGTCCGGCCATAGCGGTCCCGATCATGGGCCACCAGCCTGACCTGCTTGGGTGTGATCGCCCGCAGGTAGTCCCGAGACACCTTCCCCCAAGGCCACTGTCCCATCTCCGGGGCATCAATGCAGTAGAGACGAACCTTAACCTGCTCCCCGTCACAGGTGAGACGCATGGTATCACCGTCGTGGATACTGTTGACCGTACAGGTCTTGTGAGCGCCTGTGCTGAAGTTGGGTAGCCAGGGCAGCGCCAGGCTGACAAGGGCCGCTACCCAGAATAGGCTCAGGCGCTGGTGGCGAGTACTCCAGTGCAGACGCCTGAGCAGCCAATTCAATATCGCGGTTTTTTTCCTTGTCTTCATATACGCCTATACGAGGAATCTTGTCAGTTCCCCGCTCCTCCTGTTGTAACAATCCATTTCCAAAGAAGGGGGTGCAGCCCCTCCGCTTCACTCTCCACTAGCCCCTGAATCTCCGGAACCGTGACCCCTGGCTCATGGCGTACCTGGATGGTCAGATCGATATCGGTCAGAAGCTTGTTCCCCCAGCCCGCTGGCACCAAAGCTTCAGCGTAGCGGAGCGTTACGGTCTCCCCGGCCACTTCGACGGTTGGCGGCGAGGGTGCGATGCGCTTGGCGCTCAGGGTACCCAGCAGGTAGACCTGCCCCGCTGACTGTAACAGGGCCAGTGGCTCAAACAGTGAGCCTGCACGCACCCTGTCCGCCCTGAACGTGGTGGTGGTCGTGATTTCGGGTTGGCCCTTGATGAGGGCGGCATGCTCCGCGTACCAGTCACAGGAGCCGGAGTGGCAGAGAGAACGTGGGCCTTCCGGGCTTTCGAGGATGAAGCCCGCCTCGCCGTAAGGCCCGATCACCGGGTAGCTGCCGGAGATGTCATCGTAGCTTCGGTTGTCCCGCCCTTTCACTTCCAGTGACCAGGCGTGGCTTCCCTTCTGCGCGTCGTAGTCCTCGCGGGCCGAGGTGATGTTGCCGATGGCGGAGCGGATCAGCCCCATGGTGCCGAGGCCGCTGCCGGCCAGCGGTTTCACCAACAGACCGACCAGTGCCATGACCACCAGGAAGGTCAGTTCTCCCTGGCCCATGGAGTCCATGCGGTATTTCCGGTTACCCGGAATCACGCAGCGCACCCGGCTGGGCCAGAACCAGCAGACGCCCGCCGGGGTCATCATGTCGGCCAGGCTGTGGCTCACCCAGCCCGAGAGCAGTGCCATGAAGTAGCCAAAGGGCAAAGTGGCATAGGCCACGGCGCTGAAGATAGCCTGAGCGATCAGGGAATGGGTCAGGGTACGGTGGCCGAACCGGCATTCAAGCGGACCACTTATGAAAGGCAGCATCCGCCCTACATAGGAGTGGCGGGAATCCAGATCCGGGATCGATGAGGCCAGCAGGACAACCAGGGCCTCGACCAGGGTGGGTGCATGGCCGGTAGCAATGGCGCCCAGCAGGAAGACGGCCTGCCCGGTGACCAGGTGGGTCGGCGTCAGCATGTTATCGACTCAACCTGCGCAGCATGATGGTCAACCCATAGAATAGGGCCGAGGCCACGCCGGACATCACCAGCAGTTCCACCTCGCCAATGCCGCGGGAGACGTAGCGCATGGCCATGAAGCCGATCACGGCCAGCACCAGTACCGGAGTCATATCCAGGTAGCGGGTGCCGGCCTCGTGCCGGTAGGCCCGGATACTGGCTGGTGTGACCTCGCCGTCGTTGGTGGCGGAGAGCAGCATCCCCTCGATGGCGGCAGGCACCCCGCCGGAGTCCTGTTCCACCGCACGCAGGAAGGCCTCGCGCACGCGGTCACTGGTGAAGCGAATCGGCTGTTTTACCAGCCAGCGCACCGCCAGTTCCCGTGTCTGCTCCCGGGCCAGGGGCTTCAGTTCCATGGTCTTCTGAAAGCGCCACAGCAGGCGCTGGATGCGCACCCGGCGGTTGTCTTGGTCCATGGCGGCGGCGAGTTGAGCGACCTCGGCCAAGTCGTGGTAGAACTCCGCCTGGGTAGGCGGCACCTCCAGGCTCTCCAGGAATACGATGGCACCCCTGCCGCGCAGCGAGACCAGCACCAGGTCGGCCGTCTCACGGGCCGGCGCCCGGGAGATCGCCCGCTTGATCCACGCCCACTCCACGATACCTGTCTGGTGGGCACGGGCGCGGTAGCGGCCAGGGATGAACCGCTCCGGCACCTTGAGGCTCAGGCGGTCATGCACCTGTTCCGCCAGGTCGAACACGGCTGCCTTGCCGTTAGTGTCCGCCAACCAGAAGCAGGGCACCTCTTTACCAAGCCGCCCATGTAGCTGCTTCAGAAAGGCAGACTTGCCGATCCCGGCCCGGCCCTTGACCACCAGGCTGTTGCCGGCCCGCAGCGCCTCCAGCCCCTCGGCTATCTGCTCGCATCGGCCAACAAAGCCTGTAACCGCTTCCATTCCTCTCCACCGAATCGGCGTGCAATGGCGATCTGCATGGCAGCCAGTTCACCCTGTTTGCGCCGGTAATCATGTTCCACTTCCTGCGCCTTCTCCGTCTCCTTCCAGAGAGTGTCCGCATCCTCCAGCCCCTCCTTCACCTGCTCTTGGCGGTACTGCAGTCGGTCACGATAGAAACGGCGCATGGTGTCCAGTTCACGCACCTGATCGGCCTTGGAGCAGAGCTTCTCCATCTGACCCAGAAAATCGGACAGCACAGCGTCCTGCCGCTGCTGAAGGGCCGAGCGGGCCTTGACCACCTTCAGCTCGTTGGCGCGGTCGAAGAGTGGGATCTCCACTTGGATGCCGGCATTGGGGCCTCCAGCCGTGGCTTCGGCCGACCCCCCCATGGTGTAGCCCAACGTAAGCCTGGCACTCCAGTCCCGCTGATGCGACTGCTCGGCCAGTTCCTGCCGCTCGGCCTGGATCAGGGGATTAGCAAACAGCACCAGTGTGGTGGCCGCCTCGATCTGGGATTGGGTGCAAGCCAGCGCGCTGCCGGAAAAGGCCAGGGCAAGGAGTGTGACGCTCCACATCAGAGGTCCAGCTCACCCTGTTCCGGCGTGAAGTCCACAAACACCCGGCCCTGCTGAATCAGGAACAGGTCGCGGATCTTGTCCAGTTCCTCCTGCCGGATGACCTCACCCTCCAGCACGATCTGAAGCTTGCCCTCATCAGTGGTGGCGATCTTCTTCACCCGTGCGGGCAGGTCATGCACTTGACCGCAAGCCAGGGAGAATCCGTTGCCGGGAACGGGCGCCTCGCCGCCGTTGGTGTGGAACACCCGCTCACGCTGTTTGCTGTTCTGTTCAGCCATTCGTTCTCTTCTCCGTTATAGCCGGGCGTCAAAGCCCAGATAATCTGCAATCGTCATTGCCGCCTCCTGCCAGGAACGACACATCTGGAAACGGTAGCCCTGCGCCTGGAGCGCATCGCCCCACCTCTTCTGTTCACTGCTCAACCGCCCCTTGCGGGTCTTCATCTCGATATAGAGGCCGTGGTATTCGCCGCTGGCGACCGGCAGGCAGAGGTCCGGCACGCCCCGTCTGACGCCTTCGGCCTTCATCCGTGCCGCCACCGCCTTGTGACGGTGGCCACCGTTGGGGATGGCATGCAGCAGGCCAAGTTCAGGATGCTTTGCCTGTACCAGGGCCACCCAGCGGAACAGGGTCACTTGTTCCTGGTGTTCCGTTGCTGGTCGCTCCCGGCGTCCTGCCTCCCGCGACACTAGCGCTTCCTTGCACGTCGCCATTCCCACTCCACTCGCACCTTCACCTTGTCGCGCAGATGAAAAGGCACCTGCGCCAGGCGGCTGCGCCGTTCCTCTCGACTGCGTGCCTGTAGGATATGTCTGACATAATCCTCGGCATTCATCCGACACGACCCTTGTTCAGCTTTTTCAGCACCTTCTGGAACGCGGCCCGGCCCTCACCCTTGTCAGCCTGAACCCTAGCTTCCAGTTCCTTTGCGTACTCCCTATCCCGTCGCCGCTTGGCAGCCTCCATCGCCGCTGCTCTCCTGCGGCGTTCGGCCAGGTGCAGTCCCGGCGCCGGGTCGAAGGTGCCCGCCTCGTAGCGCCGGATGAGGCCGGTAAGCACCGCCAGGCGCGACTTGCGGATCTCGCCGGCCTGAATGGCCGCGGTAAGCACGTCCAGCATAGCTTGGGCATCACTACCCACCCGCCTGACCAGAACCTGGGCCTCCTGCAACTCCACACCCGTCATCTCCCTCGGAAAAACAAGTTCCTCACCACCACTACGGGGAGGGGGCAAGGGGGGCGTGGGGGGAGAGGGGGAGCCCTCCCCTGCCCGTGCCTGTCGTGGTGGTTGTCTTTTGGGCAGTGTCTGTTGGTGGTTCTCTATTGAGGGTGCCGTTTTAGCACCCGCCCCGGTGTCGTTCTGGCACCCCTGTCGGTGCTGTTTTGGCACTCCTTCCGGTGCCGTTTTGGCACTGGTGGTCCGGTGCTGTTTTGGCACCGCCCAGGCTTCGTAGTCCTTGTTGATACCCAGCACCTGCCCGAAGCGACCCGGCCGTTTGTTGATCACATCGATGGCCACCAATTCGTTGACCGCCCGGATCACGTTGGCCCGGTCCAGGCCGGTCATGGCCGCCAGCTGCGGCGCCGTGATGTCGTCCTCCCGCTTATGGAAGCCGTAGGTCTTGCGGATCACCGCCAACAGCACCTTGTACTGGCGCTTGGTGAACGGATAACGGATGAGCGCATCCAGCAGTTCGTCCGCCAGCCGAGTGAATCCGTTCTCTGTCTGAGGACTGGCCAAGACATCCCGCCCGCTCAATGCCGCCCGGCATCTCCCACCAGATCACCGAGGTTCACACCCAGGGCGCCAGCGATGCGCTTCAGATACTCCAGCGTGATCCCCTGCTTGCCGTTCTCCATCCGGCTGATGGAGGCCTGATCGATACCTGTGGCCTCACTCAGCTGTACCTGGGTAAAACCAGCCTGTTTCCGCGCGTCTCTGATATCCATACCCTCGAAATAATGATTGTTAGTCATATTACTTACGAGTCTATATGACGCTTTCACATTTCTCAAGATAGAATATGACGTGCCGTCATATTTCTGCTAAATTCATATGCATGGAAAACCTAACCGTACAAATCGGCCTGCGGATGCGCGCCGCCCGCAAGTCCAGGGGCATGACACAGAGCGAGATAAGCCAGAAGACCGGCCTGGATCAGGCCTATATCTCGCGCCTGGAAAACGGCACCGCAGAGGGCAGCCCGGCGCAGATCCTGAGCATCGCCCGCGCCATCGGCGTGCCTATCGCTCAGCTCTACGACGACCAGGACGAAACGGCGAAGAAGGTCGCGGATCTCAGTGACGAAGCCATTGAGTTTGCCCGGGCCTGGCAGGCGCTGCCGGCAGAGCAGAGGGCGGCGATGAAGGCAGCAGTTGAGGCATTAGCAAAGAATTAGCTTCGGCTCGAAAAGCCCGGAAATGGATGACATGGCAACCTTATTCCCTCCTATACCTCCTTCGGGTACACCTTACTCAGAATTGCTCGTCAGGGAGGCGCTGACAAAACTAGGCGACGAGTGGAAAGTTTTCCATTCTGTTGCCTGGCAATCACTTCGCAATGGCCGCCAGGGGGACGGCGAAGCAGATTTCATCCTCCTACACCCAAATCACGGTCTAATCGTCATCGAAGTGAAGGGCGGAGATGAAATAACGATTGAAGACGGCCAGTGGTTTTCCCGTAATCGGGAAACTGGAATGCGGGAAGCCATCAAGAATCCGTTTCTACAAGCAAGGGACTCTAAGTATGCTCTCCTGAACTACTTGCGCGAGGTGTCGATTCCGACGCACGAGGTCCCGATCATGCATGGCGTTTGCTTCACTGGCGCAAATGTCGATAGCAGCATCGGAACCTACGGGCCTATGGAGATCGTATGGAACAAGGATGACTTGCACGATCCCTCACAAATGGTTCAACGTCTTATTAAACATTGGGATCAAAAAGCAAGCATTGCACCTAGGGTAGCACGAAAAATCCACCAGCTACTTGCGCCAACTATCACGGTTAGACGTCGGCTCAAGGATGATATCGCAGATGCAGAACGAGGGCTCATTGAACTAACGGATCAACAGATCAAGGCCTTTCAACTGCTTCGTAAGGTCCGCAAAGCCTTGATCATTGGTGGCGCCGGAACGGGAAAGACCCTTCTGGCCGCAAATCGAGCCAAGCTCTTTGCGGAAGATGGATTCAAGGTATTAATCGTTTGCTACAATCAATTGCTGTCCAGTTGGCTCCAAGACGAATTCCACGACCAGGATAATGTCATTGCGTGCACGTTTCACTCCTTATGCCTTAAAGAAATCAAGAAGGCCAACCTGGCAGTACCAGACGATCTTGACAGCGGCTGGTGGGAAAGCGATGCACCAGAAGCATTGGTTATCGCAGCCCAAGAAAATGGAACGAACTTCGATGCCATCATCGTAGACGAAGGCCAGGATTTTTCAAAAGACTGGTTGACCGCTTTGGCAATGCTAACCCCAGATAGAACCGATACGCCATATTATGTCTTTGCCGATTCTCATCAAGACCTGTACGGCCGCAATTGGGGGACCCCATCCGAGGATTGGCTAACGATTCCCCTAGACACCAATTGTCGCAACACCAACCAAATAGCGGAGAAGGTTGGTGACGCATTCGGGGAGAAAGTTGAAACCATGGGCGTCGATGGACCACCTGTGATTCATCATGAATTTCGACCAACCTCAGGAAATACTGCCCTTGTAGAGCAAGTCGTTGAGCGCCTTTTGTATGAGGAAGGTTTGGGGCACGATCAAGTGACAGTACTGAGCGATAGCAAGCAGCTCATCGAGAGGCTGCGGCAACGAGGTGTAGGGGAGTATTCGTTTACTGAATATGGTAAGTATGGTGTCGTTGCAGAGACAGTGAAACGTTTCAAGGGACTCGAGTCGGATGCTGTTGTCCTTGTTCTGACCAGAACCACCGACACAGATACCCAAGAATTGCGATCTCTGTCTTATGTCGGCATGAGTAGAGCCAAGTCTCTCCTGTTCGTTCTATCTACTCCAGGGACGAAAAAAACCCTTGGCCTGTAATATCAATTGGGCTGCCTGATTTCTTTTGACAATCGAAAAATCTCTTTCAGCTTTTCGAGCTCAACAGGGGGTGATTCCCGATGAAGCATTGCATGGCAATTGGGGCATACGGGTCGCAAGTCTGAGATAGGATCCAATTGGTATTCTTCGCCCACCTCACTTATCAACTTCAAATGGTGCACATGCATGAACCCTTCTCCGAGCTCTCCATATACTGCAGCGAAATCGAATCCGCAGACACAACAAGATTCTCCCCAATGCTGAATGCATTTGCGTCTTGCATTCGGGTCCCGCTCATAGACATTGACCGTGACCCTTTTTTTTGCGCCTTCGATAACTGTTTCAGGCGCTATGATCTCTTGAGCAAGGATTTCAGGATGCCGTTTCCCGTCTGCCAAGAACGACCATACTATCTTTACGGGTGAGATGTCCTCAACGGATCTTGCCCGCCCAGCACCAGCATACGTAAACGGGCTACGATCATCCTCGCGATAGAATATATTGACTACACCTCTTGGATTAAGAAGACTCTGGATCGAAGGCTGGCCTATTTTCGAGCCTGTTTTCGCGAACCATACTAATTCGTCCCCACGAAAATGATTGCCATAGTCACATGCCCCGTCCGGCCCGGAATACCAATTCCACAGAAGATATACCAGTCGTCCTCATGAGATGTATAACCGGTATACCAAGTCCCTCCACCGGGATCTTCAATCGACAATGAAGAAAGGATATCCTTTCGAGTATATTGATCGCCAACTTTGAAGGGTGACATTCGTCCATCCCCCATTGTTATTACCTACGCACCCGATTCCAAACACGCACATCCTTTCAATGGTTTAGGACACAAACAGATAACCCGCATCCCCAGAGAGTAAGGAGCGATCGAGAAACCTATTGAAGAATCTGCACGAAGGCTCTCCCAAGTGCACACATGCCATACATGCGCCTCCAGACTTTATACAGCCTGGATCCAAGGGGCAACGGTGATCATCATGCACAAAGGCATGGAGCAGCTTGTCCAGCTCCGTTTCGAAGACTGCTTGAAGCCCTCCAAGCACGAAATCACCACGTGCAGCCGCATAGACGAAGAACCCAAGATGCAATGGCACGAGCAGTTCCGAGAGAGCGTCCCGGTCGATCCCCGCATAGACTGCTGCTATTCGTATGAACCGATGTGTAAACGTATGTACTAGAGTCAACAAATCTGTACCGACGCCATGTAATGCCGATGACGCATCCAGTTCAGGCATCCTTGCAGCTCCCAAGATCCGCAATCGAGCCTCAAGTGGATCATCAGTAGCCTCCAAACCATGACCCCTGACCACTAGCCAACGAAGAACTTTGACGGGATCCAAGCGAACGAAGAGAGCTTCTGTCTGAGCAATCTCACCATAGATGACATAATCGCGAGAAGCGCCCTTCCTAAATGGCGTGAGTCGACTCTTCTCCGGACTCCCATCACCCCGCAGGTACGCAAAATTCCCCGTCATGACTGGAAATTTCTCGACGAGGTCCACTGATTGGATACCGGCTTGCTTCATCGAAAGCCGGTACTGATCCCTGTACAGAGCACCAAGCTCAGAGCTTGGTTCGGTAGCGGCGATCAAATCCTCGACTCTCTGACGCGACTCTGAGAAAGCCAAAGCAATCGTCACGGATTGATTTTCGGCTTCCTCCCTTTGCGCCGACGAAATCCTTGAACTTGGGCCATCTGTCCTGATCGAACCAGATTGCTTCGCCTTCTCCAGCATGTCTTCGACCACGGATTCCGGCAGCCCATTATCCAGCAGCTGACGCCGAAGTGATTCCAAGCTAGCCGCTTCATCGATCGTGCGCGTCTGCATACCCTCCAATACCCAGTCGAGCGCTTTCGGTGGGCCACCTACCTGGGTTATGCGGCGAATCTTATCCTCCGAAGGTGGATTGACGATCACTACGCTCTTTGGTGTATAGACCGAAGAAGATCGATGTACGTTGAAAGATAGAAACCCGTCACCGCAGTCGCAGCGCCTTGCTCCAAATCCCCTCTGCAACGTTTTCTTGCAGACTGGGCAGTCGAAGACGATCTCGGAGGAAGAAGCAGTGCCAGGCCAATTGACGCGCACTTGATTGTGTTCGGTGCATGGCCGAATCCATGGTTCTTTCAGATTTCCACACGCATCGTGATACCCAACGAAAGGCAATTGACCAAGCCGCCCTTGTGCTCCACACTGGCATCTTGCATCCGCAGTTCGGTGAAGCCGCCTACAGGATTTACACATATAGAGTCTTGGGAAAGGCTCTACCTTGACCCCATTACTCTTGTCGACCGAATAGACCCTAACACCCCAACCGCGCAGCAGATTTTGAACAAATCCACCGTCTTTACCCGTGTTGTGCCAAGGCATGGCTTGCCGAATGAGCTCTCTACGCAGACTTTCATCATCCACCTCGGATCGCAGCATGGGAGTCCGCCACTCTTTCACCTTCCAAACCCCTCCCTTGAGGTCTACCGTCTGCTCAGGGAGAAAGCCAAAGAGTATCTGCGTTGCACTCCGTTGTTCTTTCATCGCAACTCTTCTCCATAAACGGGAACCTGTTCCTCGACATCACGGAGCGACAGCATGGGCGAACCAGTCGGTGACAGATCCGACGGAAACTTGAAAGTTCCGCCAGGATCGTTGAGATTGTGAAAGAAATCATCGATCCATGCTTCGAGTTCGCTTTTCAGGGGCTCCCCCAGGCTGTCATCCAACTGAAGCATCCTGACCATGGCTAGAAACTCCTCATCACGCTGGAGTCGCCCACTATCCGCAAAAGCCCTCAGCTTCGCGACTGTCGTCAGCGAATCGCCACTCGATGATTCATACACAGCAAGAATACGTGCAAGCTCCAACCCTGCAATGGTTCGTTCCAACACACGCTTGCTACGCCGAGTAATCGGTATCGGCTCTACGAAACGATCCCCTTGTTCGACAAACTTGGTGAAAGATCGATAGACTCCAGCATCCCTCTCCCTAGCCATCTTCGGAATGACAATGACCAGCCCGGGCCAGGCTCGCCCAACCCGTGCAGTTGCTTGGATAAACTCCGACGTACCAAGGGGAAGCCCAAGCATCACCATTGTGTTCAGGCGTTCGATATCGACACCATGGGACATCATCGAGGATGCCGTGATAACATGCAGGCGGTCTTCGAAATCACGTTCCGGCCTCTCCAATCTGGCCAATGTCTTGCGAACTTCCTCGAACGGCAAACGGCTGGTCAAGGAAGCCGTATTTACCGTCTTGTCCTCCCCGACGCGTACCTGGGTTTCTAGGGAGCGCATCACCGCATCTAAGTCCCGCAGATTGTTTCCATAGACGACACTCGTGCCGTATAGCGAAACAAGACTATCGACGAACTCTGGTTCTATCCCGGCATCGTTGCAAACCGCCGTTGGGTCGGCAAGGAAGTCTCTGATGGCAATCTGCAGTTCGGTCAATGTCCGGTCCACCGCATACTCGAGCGTAACGCCTCTGGGGGCCAACGAGACATAGCGCCTCATTAGCTTGTTCGATGCAGATGACCAAAATCCTTCGGTAATGGACGGCCCTGGAAGGGGAAACACCCTTGCGCTACGTCTGTACAGCACGTCCACTTGCTTCTCATAGCCCGACAACGTTGCAGAAGATGCCAAGATCTTCGGACGACGATGGCAGATCGACTCTTGCAGATCGTCGTACAAAGCTTCGTAGTGAGAATCTACCGCACCCAGGCTGTCTCGGAGAAGATGGAGCTCATCTTGGAGCCTAAAGGTCGGACCAAAACGGTCTGCTTCTTGGTCAAGGGAATCCGGGGTTGCCCGACAACCGGGCACGAGACAACCATGAGGGCGGGACGATCTTGGAGAATAGGTATAGCCATGGCCCGACACCGTACACTTACCAGCGGGTGCTCCAACCAATCCACGCATCGCTGCCTGCATCGAAATCAAGGCGGCCTTGTCTAGGGTGCCAACCACGACGGTTGGGAGATATCGATATATCTCTTCATCGACGATGTAGAATGGCAGCGACTCGGCATCCCAGGGGCAAGAGTCGTTGGAGCACCGATGCTCTAGCTTCCATGACCGCCGGTTGAAAGCCATTTCGATCGTTTCTTGATGGCAGAATGGACACTTGGAAAGCACCTGGTACCGGACAGGCATATTGGGGTCATCCGGATCAGCGGGATCACCTCTGTGAGGATCTGCCTTTATTGCGTTCGGTGTAGCACCTTGTCCAACCAGAAAACCAACCGAGAATGGGTCTCCTGGAATCCCTTCCTCAATACGAACGCGTTCCGCACCAGCCACCGCATCTGCAAACCTTTGTGTTTGCTGTAATGAAAGCATGCGTAAGGGAAAACGGCTCCAAGCCGTGACACCGGCACGTTTACCAGTGAGCCTGTCATAAATCGCTGCCGTCATGATCAGGCCCAAATATGTTTCGGTCTTGCCGCCACCGGTAGCGAACCAAACGATGTCTACCGTTTCGCTTTCGGCATCTGCCTTGGCGATCGACGATAAGTTCGATACGAGAAACGCAAATTGAAAGGGTCTCCACCCAAGGTATTTACCAGCTGCGGAGTACACCATACCTCTGTTCGCGAGGCAAAACGCCCTTTTCAGGGTGTCATTGGACTTGAGGAGCCCTATCCCACTACGAAACCTATCTAGTTCATGCCTGAACTGATCGGCCTCCAACGCTGCTTGGTCACGCATCTCCTTGGTCCATCCTTGGGTGCGTTGCTTGGAATCCAAGCTTTCCTCTCCCCATGCCATGACGCCCCACTCACTCAGAGCATCGTATAATTCTTGTGCAATTGAAACCGGGTCGCGCGCCAAAGTTTCGAATGATAAGTCCGGTTGTGGTGAAGTCCATGACCAGTAATGCGGGCGACTCTTTTCGGCGCATACCATATCAGTGGTACGATAAGAGCCATCTTTCGGCGACTCGATCCCACAGTTGATTCCGTAGGCAGGGATCCTTCTGTCATAGCGGAAAGAATCCGGCAATGCCTCCAAGATATAAGGCTTCACGTCGAATCCTTCTACCTGAAGGGCGCACTCATACAAATTGACGTCCGATAGACTGATGACTTCCTTGGGGGTCGCATTGACCAGAGAGACAATAAGTTCAACCGGTTCCTCTGGATATCTAATGATTTCCGTGCGTACCTCAGGGCAATAGCCTGGAATCCCAACCATTCGCGCTGCGGCACTCTTGAGCAACTCCGCACCAAAGACTTGCTCTCGCTGCTCTCCAGAGAAATCAACTGAAACGTCGACCCGTTCATTTACGGTACTTGATTTCCACCATACCCCCTCATCGTCCTTGCACCACATTGCGAATGAGACTTGAACGGAAAACGTAAGCATCCTTTCTGCGACGGGTCTGAAACGAATTCCTATGGCGCAAGGAGCAAGCCTTTCGCCCCTATCGCCAAGCTTGTTTTCCTCCACGTACTCCTCGGAGGCGAGACGCCCCAACCAGAACTTGCCTGAAGGCTCTACGGCCAATTCACGGCAGTCATCACCTCGAGCAGAAAGGACCAACCTAGCTTCGAGCCAGTCTACGAATTTCTCTGCGGCGTCGTATAAATTCAATTGTAGTACTCCTGCATCACTGATTTGATTCGGCAGCTCCACTCAATGACCACAAGGGTCGGCATCCCTTTCCTGAAGGTCCACCTTGAATCTGAGTCTATTCAACGCCTTCTCTTGTATTTGCCGAATCCGTTCTCGCGTGACACCGAATTTCTCACCGACCATTTCGAGTGTCCATTCACCAGAGAGACCCAGACCAAACCTCAGTGACAACACCTCTTTCTCGCGAGGACTCAGATTATCCAGCAGACTATCAAGATATTGAGCATCATTCTGTTGCTCCACGATCTTGTCGGGACCAGGTTCATTTGATGTAAGGGTCTCGACTAGAGATAGCCGGTCATCCCCATCATCTCCTTCGAATATGGAAATGAAGTGGGAATCCGCAAGATCGGAAATGGCCACGATCGTTGCGCGATCCCAATGGAGCTCTTCTTCCAATTGGGTCAAAGTGGGGCGCCGACCCTCATTGACTCGCTGAAGCCATCGCACAGCACGACGAAGCCTGGTAATCCTCTGTACTATATGTACGGGGAAGCGAACGGTTCTGCCAGAATTGGCGATGGCACGAGTTATGGCCTGAGTGATCCACCACGTTGCATAGGTAGAAAAACGGTATCCCAAATCGTGGTCAAATTTCTCGACTGCCTTCATCAAGCCAATAACACCCTCTTGGACCAAGTCCGTGAATTCCAAGGCCGATAGCGCCATGTACTTCTTTGAAATACTCATGACCAAGCGGGTGTTGGCAAGAATCATCCTGACTCTCGCTCGTTCTGCACGAGAGATCATCATTTGCGCTTGTGGATTCGAATCGCAAGGGTTGGTTTCCCGCTGGAGAGAGAAGAGACGGCCCAGCGCGATCTGCCGACCCAATTCCTTCTCCTCCTCGGGTGTAAGCAACGGCTCCTCACCGATAACCGTGCGCAACCAATCTAGTGTAGAGTCTCCGGCCTTCGCATCTATGATTTCACCCTGGTTATAGCCATCACTGGCGGCAAGGTCCTCGAATTCATCTTCATCGAATTCTTCCTCAAGGGGAAATTCAATCTCGACCCCTTGCTGATCCAGATACTCATATACAAAGAGGCATTCAGACGCATTGAGGCCACGCCGATCGAGCACACGATCTACTTGTGATTGCTCGAGCTTTCCTCCTTGTCGATGGTAGTCATCTATAAGCGCATCCGCTGCTTGGCGTGCTCTCACTTGATCATCAGTTGCATCAACCGGTTCGCCGAGCTGTTCCTTGATTTCCGACATTTGACTTCTGGTCCCTTCCCAGCCGCATAGTTTGATCAATTCGCAATCGAGATTGGCATTAGCGTAAACGCTGTACTTTAGATGCTTGAACGTACTACCTTTGCGATCAATTCCGATGCCTTTATTGGATCTTCGTGTTCCCAGATTCGTATTACCACCCAGCCAGCGGCCTCTAGGCGCTCATTCGTATCTTGATCACGTCTACGATTAGACTCGATCTTTTCCCGCCAGAACTCTACGTTGCTCTTTGGCCAGGTGCCATGCTCGGGACAACCATGCCAGAAACATCCATCGACGAAGACAGCCACTCGCGCTCGCGTAAAGGCGAGATCCGCCCTACGTCTCGGTCGCTCCAAGATCGGAAAATCGACTCGATACCGAAAGCCCATCCCATGGAGCCGACGCCGAATCCTCATCTCCGCAGAAGTATCTCTCTGGCCGGTCGAGGCCATACGACGACTCGCAGCTTCGGATGATGGAATTGGCCCCTTACGTTTCCTCATCCACTACCACGGAAAGAGTGACCATGCACTCGTTTCAATTCCGCTTGCCCCGCCTTGTCGGACGTACGTTTAACTCCGCCACGTGCGCGGAGATGCTCTGAGCAATAGCACGCCCCAGGCTTACGGGTACGGCATTTCCTATCATCCGACCAATGGGGTTGAACTCCACGGGTTCGTCTCGGTCGACGAACTTGTATCCCCTCGGGAAACTCTGAAGAATGGCGGCCTCTCTAAGGGATATAGCCCTATCCTGCTCCGGATGACCGAAACGGCCATTGCCATAGCCATAACACTGGGTGGTCATCGTTGGGGCCGGTTTGTCCCACTCCATCCGACCGTAGACGCTCGGGTAGGTCCGACCGGATCCCTCTTTGTGGCAATCCGCTACGAGATGTGGTGGCCAGTCCCGCCACGTGCCCCCAGGTCTGGAAGCCCGAATACGCTTCAGGTTCTTTGGCGACAGGGAAGATGCGGTGTGTAGCCTATCTCGCGGGGCTCTCTCACCCGCTGCGATCGGTCGCAGACGACCAATGGCCTGCTTGACCGTCTTCGGGTGAGGGTGAGTCGGTTCGATCATCTCTATGGAGCCATGTAGAGACGCCAAAAGGACAATCCTTCTCCTCGTTTGGGGGACACCATAATGGGCGCACTCGACCACATCGGACCAAACTCGGTAACCCAGCTCCTCGAGCTTGGCGCTGAAATCCTTGAAGACCTCGTGACGTTGAACGGTAGGAACGTTCTCCATCGTCACGATGTCCGGACGGGCGCCTTCTACCAACCGGCCAAATTCATAGAGAAGGCTCCACTTGCCATCTGACATCGTGTCGTATCTCTGACTATAAGTGGAAAAAGGCTGGCAAGGGGCACATCCAGCCAAAACCTTGATCGTCCCTGGCGAAAAGAGGGAGGCTAGTTCGCCGGCTTCCATCTTGGCGACATCCTGCTCAATGAACGTGGCTTCGTTGTTCACCTCGTACGGGTAACGGCAAGCTGGATCGAGGTCTATCCCGGCATTGACCGGAAGACCCTCCAATATGAAACCGTGGGTCAATCCACCAGCACCACAGAATAGATCCACGCAAGAGAAATCGTTGTTCACTTTGTTATTCGCCATCCTGAGCATTGTCTACTGTAATCAGGCCCTGGCTTCATCCCACTCACTGCCAGCGACCTAATTCGCCCACCCCTTTTTGATATTCTAGTCACACTACCCCGTAGTACCATCGCCTATGATCGGTTCGATCCGATTTGCATATTCACTGATCGCCTCGACTTCTTCTGGACTGAAGACAACTTGGCGATTCCGATAACGGTGACCAGTTGGAACCTTGCCTTCCTGTCGCCACCGCCAAAGTGTCTGGCGGGTCACGCCGACTTCTTTCAGTAAATCTGTCACGGTCAAGTATCTGACGTCATTGATATTTATCGGCATCCGAAAACTCATGTAACGTCGTGTAACATACTGTTAAATAGCGTATAGTAAATCTGTCGGCTGTCAATTGGATTTCGACCGTCAGCAATGGCGGCCTCACAATCTCTTGATTGTTGGTCCAAGCCCTACCAGACGATGTAGTGCATTATTGCTACTTCTGATAGGATGCCGCTGAAACCCCAGCGTGACCAAATCGTGACGCACTCATGTCACGCCCCGTCCACCGGGGTCACGCCGGGTCACGTTAGCGCGGGGCATGATGCGCTAACTAGTTGAAAAATAAGGAACCAATTCAGGAGCTTTGGATTCGCAATGCGAAGGTCGGGAGTTCGATCCTCCTCGGCTCCACCAATTCAACCCACCCCGCCCCTGTAGCTCAGCTGGATAGAGCGTCCGCCTCCTAAGCGGAAGGTCACACGTTCGAATCGTGTCAGGGGCGCCATTCCCATCCCCCGGCCGCGGGGCTCAGCGCAGGCGGACTATAATTCCTGGAGCCTGCAATGCATTTCCGCCATACCTGAAAGGGGGAACCGATGGATTTCGAACGCGCCCTGGGCCTGGGCAAAACGGCGCTCGACCCGCAAGAGGAGCGGGACAGGCTCCACCTGTATATCAACCTCAAGCTGGCCTCCTCCGGCCAGCCCACCTGCATCCGCGGCAACTCCGCGGCCTTTATGGACACGGCGGAAGACCTGCTGAAAAGCTTCCGGGAAAAGAGCCGCCTCCTGTCCGCCCACTACTGCCCGGCGGACCGCCGCATTCAGGATTTCCTGGACCGCTACCTGGGGGATCTCGGCCTGGACCGGATCCCCGCCCTGCCCACCAACAGCTTCGTGCTCGACCGGCACGGGGTGGCCCGGGAGCTCTCCCTGCCGGAGGGGGAGGACAGGTTCATTTCCGACATCGTCTCCAGCTACCGGGTGAAGCAGGGGGTCCTGCACAATCCGGCCAGCGACCGCCGCACCACCAAGGGCTCTTTTCATATCGCCGAAGGCGGCCTGCCCGTTCCCGGGGACAAAAAGGCGGTCCCCAGGCGCACCTTCGCCCTGCTGCTGGCCCGGGCGCTGCAACCGCCTGAGGGGCTGCTCACCATCCCCTTCACCGCCGGCCAGCCTGCGCCGGCGCGGATGTTCGTCTCCCTGCTGCTGCGTCCCGTCATCTGCCCGGAGATCCCCGGCCGGGAGCCGGACAAGAGCATGGAGATCCGCTTCTTCGCCCCCGCCAGCCTGGTGAGCAACCTGGATTTCGTGGAGAGCATCTTCGGCAATGGGGGCAACCCCAATCTGCCCGAGAACGACGCCGCCCTGGACGTGGACCACTGGAGCGGGCACTCCGGCTGCGTCATCCTGGCGCCGCACCTGGCGGGCCTGAGCAAAAAGGCGCTGGGGCTGCCCCATTGGAAGCAGGCCACCGAACGCCAGCGCCGGGACGGCATGTGCTGGCGGGACGAGGCCGAGCTGTACAACGACGGCGAGGCCTTCAAGATCACGGCCCGGGACAAGAGCGGCGTCATCGTCACCCTGCTGGCCGACAACTACTACGGCTACTGCAAGAAAGAGGTCAAAACCCAGATCAGCTACGCCGCCAACCTGTTCGGCCTGGCGGAGGAGGAGCACTCCGGCGGCGCCCTGGCCTTTCAACGCCGCAGCCATGGCGAAGAGTACGGCATCGACTCCCAGACCCGGGAGCCCGGCTACAGCTTCAGCCAGATGGTCGAGCGCTACGGCGCGGTGATGGACCTGCAGCCGGAAGGCTACGGCATAGACAAGAACCACCCCGAGGTCATCTATGTCCCCCAGGATCTGCGCATGGACCTCAGCCGCCAGTGCATCACCTGGGAGAAGGACGGGCGGCGGCAACGGATTCGCCTGCAACCGGGCAAGACCTATATCCAGCCCAACGGCTACAAGATAGAGATGACCAAGCACCCGGCCGCCCCCTCCTGGCGGCTGGTGGGCACCGAGCCCGAGGGCATCTTCTGCCACAAGCCCTGCACCGTATCGGGCGGGGGCAAATCGGAAATCTCCAAGGCCCTGGGGGATGCGGTGCTCAACGGCCCCATGTTCGTGGACCGGCTGGAGAAGGACCTGGACCTGGTGCAGGAGATCTTCGACCGGGACTATTCCACCCGTTTCAAACCGGGCTTCGGGCACGAGGACCGCGACCCCAGCCGCAAGCCCCTGAGCCCCAGGCGCAGCCTGGGCTCGGTGATCAAACTGCTCACGCCCTCTCCCAGCTATACCGATGAATTCAACCGCTGGCTGGAGTCCCTGCCGCCGCGCATCCAGGCCCTGGCGTTCCTCATCAAGCGCTTCTACCGGCCGGAGTGGGGGGATGACTGGCGGGCCCATCTGTCCGTGGACGAAGTGGACGGCGCCCCGGCCCACGAGCTCAAGCTGGACGACCGGCGCATCATCGCCTCCTACCTGCGGGTGGGCTTCGGCCGGGAAGGCAAGTGGCGCACCTTCAAGCTGAGGCAGGATTTCATCGCTGCGGAAAAGATTCAGATGGAGGACGACATCAGCGTCTCCGTCGTGGCCCCGCCGCTTCCGCCCCTGCGGCGGCAGGGGACGCCCGGCCACAGCATCAAACTGGTGAAGAATTGTGAATACCGCCTGTTTCAGCGGCCGGACGACGCTATCCATCCGGGGTTCGACAAGCAGACCGAGGCGGACATGGCCCGGCCGGGCAACTTCCTGGCCAACTTCGAACCCCTCGGGGGGGACAGCCTGGCGGCCATCGTGGAGGACGTGCTGACCTTCGGCGGTTTCAGCCGGCCCATGCGCGACCTGCTGCGGCGCGCCTATGAGGAGGGCGAAGGCTATGTGGTCTCCTCCGCCCATCCCCGCCTGGTGGACGGCAAGCCCTCGAAGAACCCCAGATATCTCCAAATCCGGCCGGACCTGGTCCATCCTGTGCGCAAATACATTGCGGACATGGGCGTCCGCTTCCACCGCAAACTCTCCCTGGGTGAACCCATCTGTTACCCGGTCAATGCGGTGCTGACCGGGCGCCGCAACAATCCGCCGGAGCCCGGCATCCGGCCCCTGGCCGTCTACAACCCCATCCACTACCAGGAACTGCCGGAACTGTTCATGGACTTCATTTCCAGCCTGACCGGCAAATCACCCTCCACCACCGGGGCCGGCAGCGAAGGGGCCCTGACCAAGGGGCCGTTCAACGCCCTGCGGGCCACCGCCGACCTGAACAACGCCCTGGTCTCCCACATCCTGACCGGCCACGCCGTGTTCTCCAGCTCCGCCGGGCACATCGGCCCCCATGTCCGGGTCGACCACGACATCAGCCTGCTGATCCCCGAAATCTGGGCCTGCCTGTCCCCGCGGGAGCGCGATCCCCGCTTCCTGCTCGAAAAGGGCTACCTGGAACCCCTGGAGGACTTCGATCACAAGGGACGGCGGGTGCTGGCCAGCCGGCTCGGCTGCCGCATCACGGACCGCTTCGTGCGCGGCTTCCTGGGAAAGATCTTCGACAATCCCAACACGGTCTTCACCGACGCCATCCTGCGGCCGGAGACCCAGGACCCGGACGCCTTCGCCGACGGCGTGAACAACATTGTCGAGACCCAGCGGCGGGTCGCCCGGCAATACCTGGAAGACGGCAGCATCGAAGACGCCTGCCCGCCCCTGCGGGCCCTGCTCCACATCATGGCCGAGGGAGAATACCGGGGGATGGACGCCCACCACCCACAATTCAGGGCCATGTTCTCCCGGGAGCGCCTGCTCGCATCCGACTGGTACCGCGAGCGGCTGGAGATCAAGCAGCAGCGGGACGCCGCCCTGTGGGCCCGGCATATTCAGGCGCTGGAACAATTTCTCGCCCTCCCCAGCCATGCCGACGAAGCCGGGCGGTTGCAGATCCCCGGGCGGCTGCGGTCCGCCCGGGAGAAACTGGAACGGATACGCCATCCGGACTACCTGGAAGGCCTGGCGGGCACCATCGGCGCCGATCCCCTGGGGCCGCCCCGGCATCAGGATGCCTATTGGACAAAAGAGTGATATGGTCTATTAACTCTGTTACCGTTTTGAGAGGAGCCAAAAACAATGCAACAACAAGATTTCGACTGGACGACAAGCGCCTTCAGGCACACCGAAAAAAGTCTTGAGGGCGTTGACCATCTGGCAATCAAGGCGCTGGGGGTCGTGCACAAACACTTCCTGGTTCCACTGTCGGACTTCGACCTGGCGGGATGGGGCAAACAGGATCATTACCGGCACCACATTACCGAACTCATGGAGGACGAAGGGGACGACGTCTGGATAAAACCCTGGATCGTCGGGCAATGGCTGGATGACCGGCCATGTGTTTTCCGGCTGGAGCCCACGGAGTTCATGGAAGAGGCTCTCAAGGGAGTGGAAGGCCGGACGGACAGCCACCGGCGGGGCGCCATCTTTGGCGTCTACCTGACCATCGCAAGGAAAAAAGAGGGCTGGGACGCCGTATTCGCCTTCCGGCTGGATGACAAAGCGGACGCCGGCGAGCTGCGGGATGTGCCGGTCAGCGAGGCCTTGTGTCTTTCGGTAAACGGCGACCGGGAAAAGCTCGAACAATGGCTGGACTGGGCCTACGCCCAGCCGGCGTGACCGGCCTGTTTGTAGGAATTTTCTGAAACATCCCCCAGGCCGTGGAATTTTTCCCGGTTATGGATACTCTTACCCCCGGGTGTTGCGCCGGGATGCGAAGTTAGTCTGATCGGACGCCAGATCCCTACGCCGGCCAGGCCACTGGCCGGCGTCTTTGTTTCCGCCAGGGGCATCAGCCCCCCTCGAGGCTCTTCGATGCAATCTCATAGACGTCTTTGGAGAGGCCCTCCACCGCCACGATGCGTTGCAACTGCTCCTGCATGAGCTTGCGGCGGGCCGGGTCATAGCGGCGCCAACGGGACATGAGGCGCAGCATGCGCGCCGCGACCTGGGGATTGAGGCCGTCCAGTTCAAGCACATTGTCCGCAAGGAAGGCGTAACCCGCCCCATCGGCCCTGTGGAATCCCACCTGGTTGGCGCTGCAGAAGGCGCCGATGAGGCTGCGCACCCTGTTGGGGTTTTTGATGGAGAAGGCCGGATGCGCCTTCAGGGCCTTTACCCGCTCGAGGGTGCCCGGCAATTTTGACGTGGCCTGGATGGCGAACCATTTGTCCAGCACCAAGGGATCGTCCTTCCATTTTTCATAGAAGGCGCCCAGCGCCTGTTCCCGCTCCTCGCAGTCGGTATTGGCCAGCAGGCCGAGGGCGGCGATCACATCGGTCATGTTGTGACCTTCCTGAAACTGCCGCCAACACAGCGACCTGGCATGGGCGCCGGCCTCTTGCATGAGGTAGCCGAGACAGCGGTTTTTCAGGCTGCGGCGGCCGATGTCAGCGGGTTCCGGACGATAGGGCCCCGTCTCCCGGCCGGCCCGGTAGATGCGCAGCAGATCATCCCTCAGCTCAGAGCCTATGCGGGTCTTCAGCGCCTCGCGGGCGGCGTGGATGCCGTCCACGTCCACCTCCTCCATCTGATCCCCCAGATAGGATTCCGCGGGCAGGGTCAGCACCTCGGCCAGCAGCACCGGGTCGGCGGCGCCGTCGTTCAGGGCCTTGCCCATGGCGTGGATATATCCTGACGGCACCTGCGTTTCCCGGTTCCGGACCATTCGAAGAACGATGCGCTGCCCCAGGGTCTGGGCCGCATCCCAGCGGTTGAAGTCGTCGCTGTCGTGGGCCATGAGGAACATCAGCTCCTCGTCGCTGTAGTCGTAGCGGACCCTGACCGGGGCGGAGAATCCCCGCAGCAGGGAGGGCACCGGCGCCCCGGGCAGATTGCGGAAACGGAAGGTCTCCACCGGCCGGCGCAACTCCAGCACCCGGGTGCCGGGACCGCCCGGCTCCTCGCCTTCCAGTTGCAACGGCAGATCATTGCCCGCGCCGTCCAGCAGGCCCACCGCCAGGGGGATGTGCAGCGGCTGCTTCCGTTCCTGTCCGGGCGTGGGAGGGCAGGACTGCTTGACCGTCAGGCTGTAGCTCCGGTCCGCGGCCTCATAGGTGCCGCTGATATCCAACACCGGCGTACCGGCCTGGCTGTACCAGCGGCGGAACTGGCTCAGATCCCGTCCGCTGGCGTCCTCCATGCACTTTACGAAATCATCCGTGGTCACGGCCTGGCCATCATGTCGCTGAAAATAGAGATCAGTGCCCTTGCGATAGGCCTCAGGCCCCAGCAGCCGGTGCAGCATGCGCACCAGCTCGGCGCCCTTCTCGTATACGGTGACGGTGTAGAAGTTGTTGATTTCGATATAGGAATCCGGCCGCACCGGATGGGCCATGGGGCCCGCGTCCTCGGCGAACTGATGGGCCCGCAGCAGGCGCACGTCCTCGATGCGCTTGACGCCGCGGGAGCCCATGTCGGCGGAAAACTCCTGGTCCCGGAACACGGTCAGCCCCTCCTTCAGGCTGAGCTGGAACCAGTCGCGGCAGGTGATGCGGTTGCCGGTCCAGTTGTGGAAATATTCGTGGGCGATGACCCCCTCGATGCCCTGAAAATCCCGGTCCGTGGCGGTATCGGGCCGGGCCAGCACATATTTGGAATTGAAGATATTGAGCCCCTTGTTCTCCATGGCCCCCATGTTGAAGTCGTTCACCGCCACGATCATGTAGATGTCCAGATCGTACTCCCGGCCGTAGTTGCGCTCATCCCAGGCCATGGCCTTTTTCAGGGAGCCCAGGGCGTGATCACACTTGTCGACATTCTCCGGCTCCACGAAGATGCGCAGCAGGATCTCCCGCCCCGAGGCGGTGATATAGCGGTCCTCGATGTGGCGCAGATCACCGGCCACCAGGGCAAACAGGTAACAGGGCTTGGGGAACGGATCCTCCCAGCGCACCCGGTGCCGGCCATGGGGCAGATCCCCGCTCTCCACCGGATTGCCGTTGGAGAGCAACACCGGGTATTTCGCCTTGTCGGCGACGATCTCAGTGCTGAAACGGGCCATCAGGTCCGGCCGGTCCAGGAACCAGGTGATGCGGCGAAAGCCCTCCGCCTCGCACTGGGTGCAGAACATGGCGCCGGATTTGTACAGCCCCTCCAGCGCCGTATTCTCCTGGGGCCGGATGCGGGCGATACTCTCCAGGACAAAGTGCCCAGGCGGTTGGTGCAGGGTCAAGCCTTCGTCATCGAGCTCATATGCATCTTCGCCAAGATCTTTTCCATCCAGCTTGATCGACACCAGCTCCAGTTGCTCACCATGCAGGTGTAAACAGCCATCGCCGGCGTCCGCCGCCGGATTGCGCCGCATGCCGAGCTTCGAGTGAACCAGGGTCTCCTCCTCCCCCAGGTCAAACCGCAGCTCCACCCGATCGATCAGGAATTCAGGGGGGCGGTAGTCCCTCAAATAAATGGTTTTCGGTGTATCATGCGGCATCGTTCAATCCCATTGGGTCCAATTCAGCCACGGCCCGCTGCGGGAAGATCAGGCGTAGGAGCGGCGCCCCCGCCGCGATGATTAGGCCACAGTGCGAAGTCATCGCGGCGGGGGCGCCGCTCCTACCACAAACGGATACCTTGCCTGTTTTTAGCAAGGCTGTCGATTCTCTCATACAACTATTTTAGTGAAATATCCAACATGCCGAAGGTCACCCTCTATAGCACCGACTACTGCCCCTACTGTGTACGCGCCAAACAACTGCTCGACCGCAAGGGGGTGGCGTATGAAGAAATCCGGGTGGATAAGGACCCGAAACTCATGCGGGAGATGATGCAGCGCAGCCAGCGCCGCACCGTGCCCCAGATCTTCATCGATGACCAAGGCATAGGCGGGTTCGAGGAACTGGCCCAATTGGATGGAAGCGGCGAGCTGGACCGCCTGCTGGGACAGGCCAATGACCCATAGCGGGGAGCAAGATCGCATGCGCCTGGACAAGTGGCTCTGGGCGGCGCGCTTTTTCAAGACCCGGCAACTGGCCGCCGAAGCCATCAACGGCGGCAAGGTCCATCTCAACGGGCAGCGCACCAAACCGGGCAAGGAGGTACGGGTCGGCTCCCAACTGCGCATCCATAAGTCTTCCCTGGAATGGGACATTGAAATCAAAATACTGCCCAGGCAACGCCGCCCCGCCTCTGAGGCAGTACACTTCTATGAAGAGCGTGAAGAGAGCATCCGCCGGCGGCAGCAGATCACCGCCGAGCTGCGCGAACAACGCGCCGCCGCAGGAGGGCGGCAAACCGGCAAACCCAGCAAGCGCGACCGGCGCATGATTCACCGCTTTACCGGCAAACCTGATTAGGGCCGCCACCCCGGCATTCAGATGCCTCGCCTTGGCAACACAAACCCCAGCAGCCGCTTGGCGCCCGCGATCACTATTGCCCTGATCCTCATTGCTGCGATTGCCATCCGGATTCCGGGGCTCTTTACCGATCTCTGGATCGATGAAATCTGGGCCCTTGAGCTCCTCAAGCCCGTCAAGACCTTCTCTGAGATCTTTACCGCCATACACTTCGATACCAATCACTGGCTGTACAGCCTTTATCGCTTCGGTCTTCAGTTAACCCTGTTATAAAGCCTCTCGCAGCCAAATTAAAAACGCCATGTTACGGGCTTCCTGAGGCCACTGTCACGGATGCGCTATACACCAACACGTTGTTAGACTCATCGGTCTCCGCCTGGAGCCCATTCATATCGGCAATGACACCCAGATAGTAGGTGCCAGGCGCTGAGGTAACGTACGCATTCGTAATCACATAATCCTGAGAGCCACCTGCTGGCACGCTACTCACATCCAGGTAGTTCAATGCTGTATCCGCCGTGGTCACCGTCGCATCCGTGGAGAGATAGATGCCCACGGTGGTCAGCGTGCTGGTGGGTGAAGTGCCCAGATTAGCGAGGGTATAGTTAATTGTGGTGTACT
>DRKS01000038.1 GCA_011051655.1 Sedimenticola sp. | reverse complement strand
CGCAATCGCCTGAAACGCGTTGTCAAAACGCCCAAGCTTCAGTTCATCGACGCCGGTTTACTGGCCAACCTCATGGATATCCACGCCAAAGATGTACAAGCGGACAGAAGCCGTTACGGACATGTTCTGGAGAGCTTTGTATTCGGTGAACTACTCAAGTACTCGACAACTGCCGATGATAACTATCAGCTCCTGTACTACCGGGATGCGGATAAGTTCGAGGTTGATGTCGTGATTGAGAACAGTGCAGGCAAACTGGTCGGTGTCGAAATCAAAGCTGCTGCCACCGTGAAAGAGCGAGATCTGCGTGGCTTGAAAAAACTCGCCAGCCTGGCTGGTGATCAGTTCACAGCAGGTGTGTTGTTATACGATGGTGATGAAACATTGCCTCTGGGGAACAACCTTTGGGCTGCTCCCTTATCCACCCTCTGGGGCTCGTAAAGCAGGCCATCAATATGCCTGCTCAACCGGTCGCCAGAAATACCATGATTACGCTAATCTGCCATTCATGGTATCGCTGCTTTTCATACTATAGTGCACAGAAAATACCATGAAAAATACCATTGATGATGCAGATTATATCATCGATATGATTGATTTAACCCTTATTATTCAATAGGTTATAAATTTCTGTCACTCCCACTCTATTATCAATAAGCCATTTTTAGCCTTTATATTCAATGACTTATTTTCCTTCTAAATGATAATACCATGAAAAATACCATGCTCAGAATTCGCTTCCTATTGCTCGAAAAAACGAAAGAATCAATGAACTGGTGTCAACCCAATTCTAAAATGTCCCCTTTTCTCCCAAGCTGAAATGTCCCCTTGGGGTATCGTCAGGTTGCGGGAGGAGGAGAGGAGGTTTTACCCCGCCTCCAGGGATGGTCCGGGGCCGGCTTGTGGGTCGGCCTGACGAGTTGAACGCACTTGGCCTGCTCGACGGTGGCGTGGATGCTTTTCTCATCGTCCAGGGGGATGGGTGGCTCGCCTTCGTTGAGGATGCGGTAAAGCAGTGGCCACCCCTCGTAGAGCAAGGTCACGGCGCCGTCGAAGGCCTCGCAGATGGTGACCTCGGCGCCCCGCAGGCGATAGCCCTTACCTTGTCCCGAGAGCTGATACTCCCGGTTCTTGTACTGGAGGGTGAGATTCTTCGAGAGTTTGCGGTGGGCGTGCAGGCTGAAGATCAGGTCCAGTTCTTGTGGATCGTGCAGTACCGGTCGGTGTGCATCGGCGGGATTGTGAGGGGGTACGGCGAAGCGCTGGTTGTAGTCGCTCAGGAAGCCCGGGAGAAAGGCATTGGCCGTATCGATGTCCGAGATACCGGCCAGGCGCAGGTCTTTGACCAGGCGATCCTGCAGGGTCTGGTTGGCCCGTTCGACCCGCCCCTTGGCCTGTGGCGTATTGGCATGGATGGGCTCGATGTCGAGGGTTTTGAGGGCCCGGGTGAACTGAGTCAGTTCTCCCTCCCGATCCGGGTGGTTCACCCGGAAGATGCTGTGCTTGTCGGAGTAGAGGGCGACAGGCCGACCATGCTGGGCCAGGTAAGCACGCAGGGTCTCCATGTAGGCCTGCGTGGTCTCGGCGGGTGCGAAGCGCAGGGCCATCAGCTCGCTGGTGGCATCGTCGATGAACACGATCAGGGTGCAGCGCGGACCACGATCCTCGAACCAGTCATGGGGTGAGCCGTCGATCTGCACCAGCTCGCCCCGGCACGGGCGGTGAGGGCGCCGTTGATGGATACGAGCCGACTTGCGTGCCCTGGGCTTCCAAAGCCCCTCGGCGATCATCCACTGGCGCAGCGTCTCGGCGGAAAGCTTGTGCCCGTGGTGGGCTGCCAGCTTCTCACAGGCCAGCGTGGGGCCGAAGTCGGGATAGTGGGTGCGGACCAGTCCCAGCACCTCCTGGCGCACGGCATCGGACAGGGCGTTGCCGGGGCGCCGGCCAAGGTGGCGTGAGATCAGTCCCGAGGGGCCTTCTGCCCGGTATCGGGCTACCAGACGCTTGACCTGCCGCACACTCAAGCCCATCTGCCGGGCCGCCTCTTTCTGCCGTAACTGCCGGTCGACAACCTGTTGAACTACCCCCAGCCGGTCCACAGCCTTCTGTGTCATCGCAATGGTCTCCTCTGTCACCGCCCCTCCCGAAATCAAAAAGGGACATTTTAGAATTGGACAAAGGGGACATTACGGCTTTGGGCTAACAAGAATCAATGAACTGGTTGCCTTTCATCTTATGCTGACATATATTCATATATGTTAAATATGAATATATGGAGGACAAAATGGCAACCACTAGTCTTAGCCTGGGTGAACACTGGGAAGTCTATATCAAGAACGAGATTGCCAGTGGGCGGTACGGTTCCGCCAGCGAAGTCGTTCGTGATGCGCTCCGCGCAATGGAGGAGCGTAAAAGCAAACTCGATGCTTTACGAAGTCATTTGGCACAAGGCGCTAATCAGGCCGCATCCGGCGAGTTCGCCGACAACTTCAGCATGGATGCGCTGATCAACGATCTGGATAACGAAGCCTGATGCCTGGATACAGAGTCACCCCAAGAGCACTGGAGGACTTGAAAAATATCGGTCGATATACCGAACAGCAATGGGGCAGACACCAACGCAATACCTACCTGAAAGCACTCGAGAAGCGATTTGGCTGGTTGGCGGAAAATCCAAAATTAGGCAAACACCGCACGGATGTTGCTGAAGGCTATTACAGTTTCCCCCAAGGCGAACATGTTGTCTTCTACATGATTGGAGAGAAAGGCATAGATATTATTGGCATCCCGCACAAGGAGATGGATATCATCACATATTTTCTCCCTGATTGAACAATCAGAAAGAAGGTTAAATGCCCGCCGGTGCCAGCCAGTGCCAGACAATACCTGTGAGTACCAGTCACTCCCACTCGATCGTGGCGGGGGGCTTGCTCGAAATGTCATAGGCCACCCGGGAGATCCCGTTCACTTCGTTGATAATGCGCCGGGATACCAGCTCCAGGAACTCATAGGGCAGATGGGCGATGTGGGCGGTCATGAAATCCACCGTCTCCACCGCCCGCAGGCTGATGACGTATTCATAGCGGCGGGCGTCCCCCACCACCCCGACGGATTTGACGGGCATGAACACGGCGAAGGCCTGGCTGACCTTGTTGTAGAGATCGTGATTGCGCAGCTCTTCGATGAAGATGTGGTCGGCCTGGCGCAGCAGGTCGGCGTATTCCCGCTTTACCTCGCCCAGGATGCGCACCCCAAGGCCCGGCCCGGGGAAGGGGTGGCGGTAGATCATGTCGTAGGGCAGGCCCAGCTCCACGCCGATCTTGCGCACCTCGTCCTTGAACAGCTCCCGCAGGGGCTCCACCAGCTTGAGCTTCATGTCCTCGGGCAGCCCTCCCACGTTGTGGTGGGATTTGATGACGTGGGCCTTGCCGGACTTGGCCCCGGCGGATTCGATCACGTCCGGGTAGATGGTACCCTGGGCCAGCCATTCCACGTTTTCCAGCCGGCTGGCCTCGTCCTCGAAGATGTCGACAAACAGGTTGCCGATGATCTTGCGTTTCTGCTCCGGGTTGGAGACGCCTTTCAGGGCGCCCAGGAAGCGCTTTTCCGCGTTCACCCGGATGACCCTGACGCCCATGTGCTGAGCGAAGGTGGTCATGACCTGGTCCCCCTCGTGCAGCCGCAGCAGGCCGTTGTCGACGAATACGCAGGTCAACTGATCGCCGATGGCCCGGTGCAGCAGGGCGGCGACGACGGAGGAGTCCACCCCGCCGGAAAGACCCAGTACCACCTGGCCGTCACCGACGGTCTCCCGCACCTGGCGGATGCTTTCCTCGATGATGTGCTCCGAGGTCCAGAGGGCCTCGCAGCCGCAGATCTCGAACAGGAAACGCCGGATAATGCGCTGGCCCTGCCGGGTATGGGTGACTTCGGGATGGAACTGCACGCCATAGAAGCGGCGTTTCTCATCCGCCATGCCGGCAAGGGGGGCGTTGTCCGTGGAGGCGATGACCCGGAAACCGGGGGGCAGCTCCTCCACCCGGTCGCCGTGGCTCATCCAGACATCCAGCAGGCCGTAGCCCTCCGGGCTGGTGTGGTCCTCGATGTCCCGCAGCAGGGCGGAGTGGCCGTGGGCCCGCACCTGGGCGTAGCCGTATTCATGGGCGCTGGAGGGGGCCACCCGGCCGCCGAGCTGGGCCGCCATCGTCTGCATGCCGTAGCAGATCCCCAGCACCGGCACCCCCAGTTCAAATACCTGCCGGGGCGCCCGGGGGGCGTCCTCCAGGGTCACCGTTTCCGGGCCGCCGGAGAGAATGATCCCGGCCGGCCTGTGTTCGGTGATGGCCGCTTCGGCGTTGTCATAGGGGAAGATCTCGCAAAAGACCCCCGCCTCGCGCACCCGGCGGGCGATGAGTTGGGTGTATTGGGAGCCGAAGTCCAGGATTAAAATCCGGTGGGCGTGGATGTCTTTCATCGGTTGATTAATCCCGCCGGTAGTTGGGCGCTTCTTTCGTGATGGTCACATCGTGCACATGGGATTCCGTCATGCCGGCGCTTGTTACCCGCACGAACTCCGGTTTGGTGCGCATTTCCTCCATATTGGCGCAGCCGGTGTAGCCCATGCTGGAGCGGATACCGCCGATGAGCTGATAGATGATGTTCAGTACCGTGCCCTTGTAGGGCACCCGGCCTTCGATGCCTTCGGGCACCAGCTTTCTCGCGTCGTCCGTGGCCTCCTGGAAATAGCGGTCGCTGGAGCCTTCCTGCCCGGACATGGCCCCCAGGGAACCCATGCCGCGGTAGGATTTGTAGGAACGCCCCTGGTAGATCTCCACCTCGCCCGGCGCCTCGTCGGTGCCGGCGAACAGGCCGCCGATCATAACCGAATAGGCCCCGGCCGCGATCACCTTGGCCACATCGCCGGAGTAGCGCAGGCCCCCGTCGGCGATCAAGGGTATGCCGCTGCCTTTCAACTCCCCGGCCACGTTGCAGACCGCCGTGACCTGGGGCAGGCCCACGCCGGCGATGATGCGGGTGGTGCAGATGGAGCCCGGGCCGATGCCGACCTTTACCCCGTCCGCCCCCGCGTCCACCAGGGCGCGGGCCGCGGCGGCGGTGGCGATGTTGCCGCCGATCACCTGCACATCCGGATAGTGCTTCTTGACCCAGGCGACCCGGTCCAGAACCCCCTGGGAATGGCCGTGGGCGGTGTCCACGACAATGACATCCACGCCGGCTTTCACCAGGGCGTCGACCCGCTCTTCGGTGCCGGCGCCGGTTCCCACCGCCGCCCCCACCCGCAGGCGCTCCTGGTCGTCCCGGCAGGCGTTGGGATTCTCCTTCGCCTTCTGGATGTCCTTCACCGTAATCAGGCCGCGCAGGGCGAAATCATCGTTGACCACCAGCACCTTCTCGATGCGGTGCTTGTGCAGCAGGGCCTTCACCTCATCGCGGCTGGCGCCTTCCTGCACCGTCACCAGCTTCTCCTTGGGCGTCATGATGGAGGAGACGGGGTCGCTCATGCGGGTCTCGAAGCGCAGATCGCGTCCCGTGACGATGCCTACCAGCTCCTCGCCGTCCACCACCGGCACGCCGGAGATATTGTTGGCCCGGGTCAGCTCCATCACCTCCAGGATGCTGGTGCCTGGGGTCACGGTAATGGGCTCGCGGATGACGCCGCTTTCGTATTTCTTGACGCTGCGCACCTCGCGGGCCTGCTGTTCGGGCGTCATGTTTTTATGGATGACGCCGATGCCGCCCTCCAGCGCCAGGGTGATGGCCAGGCGCGCCTCTGTAACCGTGTCCATGGCGGCGGAAAGCAGGGGGATGTTGAGCTGGATCTCGCGGGTCAGCCGGGTCTTGAGATCCACATCCTTGGGTAATACGGTGGAGTGTGCCGGAACAAGGAGGACATCATCGAAGGTCAGGGCTTCTTGAGCGAGGCGCATAATTCTGTTTTCCATCCTTATATTGGCGGCTAAACGGCGAATTATAGAATTTGGCGCGGGCAGGGTAAACTACCTGGCGTGGAATCAAGAGCTTGTGCCACGTGCCATAATCAATCGCGGATCCGTGCATACCACTGACATGGAGAGGAGATAATGATGCGTTTCCTGTTCATCGCGGTCCTGGCCGCAAGCGCCGTCCTGGCGGCCGGCGGCCAGCCGCAAGCGGCCGGCGAGAGGCCGCCCCGAATCAGCGCAAAAGATGTGCCCCCGTCCAATGCGGCCGAGCTCGCCGCGGAGGAAAGCGCCGAAAAGCGCTTTCAGCAGGTTGCGGACCAGGCCCATGCCGCCATGAAAAAGACCCGCGAGGCGGGCGGAGACTGGCGGGGCGCCTCCAGGCTCCTGATGCAGGCCGCCGCGGCGGCCCAGGCAGAGGACTTCGATGAGGCCATCGGGCTGGCGCAACGGGCCCGGGCCGAGGCCGAGGCCGGCTACCGGGCGGCAACGGCCAGGAAGCAGGGTTTGCCCCAGACCAAGGGGGCGGCGGCCCCATAGCGGCCATTTCCGGACAACCAGCCCCCATGCCCGCGTCAAGCCTCCCCCCGGACCGCGACATCTACAGCGTCTCCCGCCTCAACAGCGAGGCAAGGGCGGTGTTGGAGGGCAGCTTTCCCCTGCTCTGGGTGGAAGGCGAGATCTCCAACCTGGCCCGCCCATCCTCCGGCCACATCTACTTCTCTCTCAAGGACGCCCGCGCCCAGGTGCGCTGCGCCATGTTTCGCATGCGCCGCATGCACCTGCGCTTCCAGCCCGGGAATGGCATGCAGGTGCTGGTGCGGGCGCGGGTAAGCCTGTACGAGGCCCGGGGGGAGTTCCAGCTTGCGGTGGAGCACATGGAGCCCGCCGGCGAGGGTGCTTTGCGGCAGGCCTTCGAGGAGCTGAAACAGCGCCTGGGCGCCGAGGGCCTGTTCGATGCGGCCCATAAGAAGCCGCTGCCCCCTTTTCCCAAACGGATCGGCGTCATCACATCGCCTACGGGCGCTGCCATCCGCGATCTGCTGACGGTGCTGCGACGCCGTTTTCCCGGCATCTCGGTGGTCGTCTACCCGGTGCCGGTGCAGGGGGAGGGTGCCGCCGCCCGGATTGCAGACATGATCCGCCTTGCCGACCGGCGTGGGGAATGCGACCTCCTGGTGCTGACCCGCGGTGGCGGCTCCCTGGAAGACCTCATGGCCTTCAATGACGAAGGCGTGGCCCGGGCCATCCATGCGGCCTCCCTGCCCATCGTGTCGGCGGTGGGCCACGAAATCGACTTCACCATCGCCGACTTCGTGGCCGACCAGCGCGCGCCGACGCCCTCCGCCGCCGCTGAGCTCATCAGCCCGGACCGGCGGGAGTTGCTGCAGCGGCTGGCCCGCTTGCGCCACCGGTTGTGTATCGGCCAGGAGCGGCGGCAGGCCCACTTCAGAACGCGCCTGCAGCATATCCACAAGCGCCTTGAACGGCTGCACCCCGGCGTGCGCCTGCGCCAGCGGCAACAACGGCTGGATGAGCTGGAGCAACGCCTGCTCCAGGGCATGCGCAATGGCTGTCACCGCCGCCGGGGCCGCCTGGAGGTGCTCGACGCCAGGCTTCGCGCCCTGACCCCCGCTCACCGGTTGGAAAGGCTGAAGCTGCGCCGCGGCGCGCTGAGCCGGCGCCTGCGCTTCCAAATGACCAACCGGCTCGAACAGGCCCGCCGGCGTCTGGCCAATGCCGGCCAGCACCTCCAGGCCGTCAGCCCCCTGGCCACCCTGGGACGGGGCTACGCCATTGTCAGCCGCTATCCCTCGGGTGAAATCCTGCGCGATGCCGCGCAGGTGGAGCCGGGGGAGCGGGTTGAGGCCAGGCTGGCTCAAGGCAGCCTGCTGTGCCGGGTGGAAAAAAAGGAACACAACCATGAAGTTGATCCATAGTGAGCAGGACATCGATGCGCTGCGCCGCTCGGCCCAGGCGTATGCGATAGCCTCCGCCTGGTCGGCCGCCGGCCTGTTTGAGGCCCTGGCCCAAGAAGAGCCCCTTTCTGCAAATGAGCTTCCCGCCGATACCCGCGCAATAGAGATCACCGCCCCCATCCTCGCCCATATCGGCCTGCTGGCGGGGGATGGGGAAAAGTGGACCCTTTCCACTGCTGGCCGCCGCCTGTTTGAGGCGGACGCCCTGTCCCTTGAGTCCGCGGAGGATAACCTGGGGGATTTGTCACGCCTGGATCAGGTGCTCGAGAACGGCGGCCCGGTATGCGGACCGGATGGGGAGTCGCGGGTGACACAAGTGGGGGTTCGCGAAAAAGACCCCGAAAATATCCGGCGCTTCCAGGATTTTCTCTATCGCCGGAGCGGGGACAGTGCCGCCGAGGCCGCCCGGTGGCTTGCTCCACTGCTCACACCGAATGCAAAGGTCCTCGACCTCGGTGGGGGGCATGGGCGTTATGGACAGGCCCTGGCGGAAAAAGGCTTTGCAGTCACGCTGTTCGACCTGCCCTTATGCATCGACTATGCCCGCCAACGATACGGAAATACCTTTGAATACATTGCCGGCGACTTCATGCAGGCTGACCTGGGCGGCCCCTACGATGCCGTGCTCATATCGAATATCGTGCATGGACTCGGTCCAGAAGAAAATCGTGGCTTGGTGTCGCGGGTGAGCGCCGTATTAAAGCCCGGAGGCTGGCTGTTGCTCAAAGACATGTTTCTGGATGACTCCGGCATCGGCCCTGAAAACGCTGCGCTCTTCGGTCTGATGATGCTTTTCTACACGCGCCAGGGCCGCAGCTACAGTGTCCGGGAAATGAATGATTTGTGCGGGGCGTGCGGCTTGGGTGAAATCCGGCATGTCCGGGTGCCTGATGCCGGGTTTTCCCTGTTACTGGCCAGGAAGCCGTGAGGAGGCCGTCCCGCCCGCGGGGCGGTTTATTTGCCGGGTAACTGGGCGTACATGCCTGTTATGACGTTCATCTGGGCCAGGATCTTATCGGCCGACCGCGTGATCAGGGCGGGAATGTATTCCCCCTTCTTCAGCCTGGCGCTGTGTTGGAAGACACCCCACTGAAGACTGACCTCTTTGAGGTTTTCGGCGATTTTGGCCGTATTCTCCGGCGCGGCGGAAAGCTGCTTCAGGGCATGGTCGAATTCATTCAGCGCCTTGTTGTAGTCCGAGATATAGGGCTCTTTTTCGAATCCCCAGCTTTGCAGGAGATAGAGGTTGGAAATGCGCTGGGACAGCATGCGCTGGCGTCCGGCCAGATTGACCAGCTTGCCCTGGGATGTGCCTGACAGCTCCTGGAGCATCAGCACGACTTCGTGGCTCGCTTTCAGCAGCAGCTCGGCCTCGGCCCTGAGGTCTTCCACCCGGGCGCGGTCCACCTCGGCGGTAAGGATTTTCTTGACCGGTTTCCACAATGTCCGCACCTTGGACAGCCCCGCCTTTATCTCCGGGTTGGCGGAAAACTGTTGCAGCTCCTTCAACTGGCTTTCAAACAGATAGATGGCCGCGTTCAGTTGCCTTTCGGATTTGCGGTAGCGCAGGTCCATGCCCATCTGCACATAGGCCTTGACCATGCGCTGGGTCAGCATGCGTTGCCGGCCGGCCTTGTTGATGCCTTCCGCCAGGGTAAGCTGCCCGGCGAATGAGACGACCGGGACAACCAGCGCCAGCAGGGCGATAAGGCCGATGAGGTTGATACGCTTCATTCGTGCCGTCATAGCGTTGTGGTGAAAATTACTTTGCATTTTGACTGAAAGAGGGGTTGGCGGGCGCTCCGGCCTCTGGTTCCTGATTTCCATAAAGTCGGCAGATTCTATTTTGACTTTAACCTGGGCAAGGCGGTTCATGAAAAAAACATTTGCAGGGGGAAGGGGTTGCGGCTGAGAGCCACGGTTATGATGTAGGAGACCGAGGCGAGGGCCAGAATGCCGGCCGCCACCCGGATTTGCTTGGTGCGGCCGCGCTTCAGGGCGATGCTGCCCAGTATGATGTAAACCAGCAGGGCGCAGACCTTCGCCGTCAGCCAGGATTGTTCCAGGGGATACTGGCGGGTCATGACGGCCATGGTGATGCCGCTGGCCAGCAGCAGGGTGTCCACCACTACCGGCAGCCGCTTCACCCAGGCCTTTTGCAACAGGGCGGGCCGTGTGATCATCCAGAAGAAGCGCAGGGCGAAAAAGCTGGCCGTGGTGGTGACCATGGTAACGTGCACCAGTTTGATCCAGGGGTAATACATTTGATGGCCGCAGGGTCGGGTTTGGAGTATAAAGCCGTGTATTTTAACCCGCATTTCTCACCAGGATTTGGATTTTTGGGGCAAGCTGGCGAAGCAGGTTGGACGATCGGCCGCCGAAGCATAGCCGTAGCTATGATTCAAGGCTGATCGTTCAAGATGCGAAGCCAGATTGTTCCAAAAACCAAAT
>DRKS01000037.1 GCA_011051655.1 Sedimenticola sp. | reverse complement strand
CAGGGATGTATTCCATCAATCTGGCTTCGCATCTTGAACGATCAGCCTTGAATCATAGCTACGGCTATGCTTCGGCGGCCGATCGTCCAACCTGCTTCGCCAGCTTGCCCCAAAAATCCAAATCCTGGTGAGAAATGCGGGTTAAGATGCCAGTTCGAGCCGGCCGTTTTTGAGCCGGGGCCAGAGTTTCCCCTCCAGGACCCTCAGCAGGTCGGCGCCGACCACCGCCCGGCGCCAGCCCTTGAGCAGATCGAGATCCCGGTTGCCGGCAGCCAGTTGCTCCAGGTTTTTGCGGCTGGCCAGGGCCTGTGGGCTGAGGCGTTGCTCCTCTGCGCGCAGGCGCAGGGCACACATGAGGATGTCGGTCAGGGCCTCCTGTTCCGGGGTCGGGCGCACGCGCAGGGCCTCCTCTTGGGGCCATTGCCCGGCCGGCAGCCGGCGGGCCTCGGCGATGAGTCCGAGCAATTCGTCGCCCCGGCGTTCCACCGCGCCTCTTTCCAGGCCGCGTATGCGCCCGAGCTGCTTTTTGTCCTTTGGCATGCGCCGGGCCAGCTCCAGCAGGACCTCGTCTTTCAGGATCCAGTTCTTGGGCCGGTCGGAGGCCATGGCGAGGTTCTCCCGCCAGGCGGCCAGGGCCTGCAATACCGCCAGTTGGACCCCCTTCAGGTGCTGGTGGCCCCGGATGCGCCGCCATTGCCGGGTGGGGTCGATTTCGTAGCTGGCGGGCGCGGCCAGGGCGGCGAAGTCGTCGTCCAGCCAGCGGATACGGCCCAGTTCCTCCAGCCGCGCCTTGAGCCGGAGATAGATCTCGCCCAGGTAGATGACGTCATCCAGGGCGTAGCGGCGCTGTTCCGGCGCCAGGGGACGGAGGCTCCAGTCGGTGCGGGCCTGGCCCTTCTCCAGGTCGATGGCCAGAAGCCGTTTCACCAGGGCGGCATAGCCCACCTGGTCGCCGTAACCGGTCAGGGTGGCGGCAAGCTGGGTGTCGAACAGGGGGGCGGGCAGGGTGCCCCAGAGCTGGTGGAAGATCTCCAGGTCCTGGCGGCCGGCGTGGAATACCTTGGTGATGGCCGGATCGTCCAGCAGTGCTCTCAGGGGGGAGAGGTCGTCGATCCGCAGCGGATCGACGCAGGCGGCCGTTTCCCCGTTGCTGACCTGCAGCAGGCAGAACCTGGGGTAGTAGGTCTTCTCCCGTAGGAATTCCGTATCCAGGGCCAGCCATTCGCTGCCGGCCAGCCGGCTGCACAGCCGTTCCAGCCGGTCGGGGGTGTCGGCGAAGAGTTCTTGCATGATTTTGTTAGTCTACGGTTGACGGTTACCGCCATCATACCCCAACCGCTAACCGCCAACCGTAAACTGCTATGATTGTCCCCTGGTTGAATCAGATCGGTAAAATGCCCAAGTGCTTGCCCTGTTGAATTACTTTTTCGATCTCTGTCTGCTGCGGGCCAGGCCCCAGGATATACCGGCCTCCAGCGTGCTGTTGGCCCTGACCCTGGCGGCCAATCTGGTGGTGGGGATGCTGGTGATGGCGGACGCCTATGGCGGAGCCCTCCGCGCCCTGTTCGCGGGCCTGGTGGATAATCTGCTGCTGCTGGGCCTGTTGTGGGGGCTGCTGTACTGGAAGGGCCGGCCGGCCCGGCTCAATCAGGCGGCGACGGCGCTGTTCGGCAGCGGTACGCTGCTGGGGCTGATATTCGTTCCCCTTTCTTCCCTGGCGGGGCCGGGGCAGTCCGGGACGGCCGCACTGGCGGGGCTCTTTTCTTTGCTGTTGCTGGCCTGGTCCCAGTTCGTGATGGGCCATATCCTGCGGCATACCCTGGAGGTGCCCCTGACCCGCGGGCTGTTGCTCGCCGTCGCCTTCAGCATCCTTTCCGTTTTCCTGGTGCGCGGCCTGTTCCCCCTGGCATGAATATCCATATCCTCGGCATCTGCGGCACCTTCATGGGCGGCATCGCCCTGCTGGCGCGGGCCCTGGGGCACGAGGTCAGCGGCTCCGATGCCAATGTCTATCCGCCCATGAGCACCCAACTGGAGGCGGCGGGCATCCGCCTGTCGGAGGGCTACGATCCCGCCCATCTGCGGCCGGCCCCGGACTGCGTGGTGGTGGGCAACGCCATGTCCCGGGGCAACCCGGCGGTGGAGTATGTGCTGGATGCGGGGCTGCCCTATGTCTCCGGCCCCCAGTGGCTGGCGGAACAGGTGCTGCGGCAGCGCTGGGTGCTGGCGGTGGCCGGGACCCATGGCAAGACCTCCACCGCCAGCCTGCTAGCCTGGATCCTGGAGGACGCCGGGCTGAATCCCGGCTTCCTGATCGGCGGCGTGCCGCTGAACTTCGGCGTTTCCGCCCGGCTGGGGGCGTCCCCCTTCTTCGTGGTGGAGGCGGACGAATACGACACCGCCTTCTTCGACAAGCGCTCCAAGTTCGTCCACTACCGGCCCCGCACCCTGATCCTCAACAACCTGGAGTTCGACCACGCCGATATCTTCGACGACCTGGCCATGATCCAGCGCCAGTTCCATCACCTGGTGCGCACCGTGCCCGGCTCCGGCCTGATCGTCGCCCCGGCGGAGGATCAGGCCCTGAACGAGGTGCTGGAGATGGGTTGCTGGACGCCGGTGGAGCGTTTCAGTCCGGACGGGCCGGCCGCCTGGCATGCCGGTCGCACCAACCCGGACGGCAGCCGCTTCGAGGTGCTGTGCCACGGCAGGAAGGCCGGGACGGTGGCGTGGGCGCTGAACGGCCGCCACAATGTCGCCAACGCCCTGGCGGCCCTGGCGGCGGCCAGGCATGCGGGCGTGCCGCCGTCCGGCGCCATCAAGAGCCTGGGCTCGTTTCGCAACGTGCGGCGGCGCATGGAGCTGCGGGGCGAGACGGGGGGGGTGCGGGTCTACGATGATTTCGCCCACCATCCCACCGCCATCGAGACCACCCTGGCCGGCCTGCGCGCCCGGGTCGGCGAGGAGCGGATCTTTGCCGTGCTGGAGCCCCGTTCCAACACCATGCGCATGGGGGTGCACGCGGAGCGGCTGGCGACATCCCTGTGGGCGGCGGATCTGGTGCTGGTCCATACCCCGCCGGGGCTGGGGTGGGATGCCGAACGGGTGTTCGAGCCCCTGGGAGCGCGGGTGCGGCTGTTGCCCGCGGTGGCGGATATCGTCACCGCGATAGCCGCCGAGGCCCGGCCGGGAGATCATGTGCTGGTGATGAGCAACGGCGGCTTCGGGAACATCCATCAGCGGCTCCTCGATGCCCTTGGAGAGAATCGGGATGCCCCTCGAGCGTAGGGTGGGATCCGGTGCATCCGCTGTGCCTGGTCCAGCCTCCGGAACAGCCCCGGGGAGAAGCCATGCCTGAGAATCGCGGCCCCATAACCCTCGCCATCACCGGCGCCTCCGGCAGCGCCTACGGCCTGCGCCTGCTGGAGTGCCTGCTGGGGGCCGGACGGCGGGTCTACCTGCTGATCTCCCGGCCGGGGCGGCTGGTGGTCAGGATGGAGACAGGGCTGGAGCTGCCGTCCCGGCCGGAGGAGATCCGGCGCCTGCTGAGCGAGCGCTTCCAGGCCGCGGAGGGGCAGTTGCGGGTGTTCGGGCCGGAGCAGTGGACGGCGCCGGTGGCCAGCGGCTCCAATCCGCCCCAGGCCATGGTGGTGTGCCCCTGCACGGTGTCGACCCTGTCCGCCATCGCCTGCGGCGCCAGCAACAACCTTCTGGAACGGGCGGCGGACGTGATGCTGAAGGAGCAGCGCAAGCTGATCCTGGTGGTGCGGGAGACTCCCTTCTCCGCCGTTCATCTGGAGAACATGCTGAAGCTGGCGCGCCTGGGGGTGCTGATCATGCCCGCCGCGCCGGGCTTCTATCATCGGCCCCGGTCGGTGGATGACCTGGTGGATTTCATGGTGGCGCGGGTGCTGGATCAGCTCGGAATCGAGCATGGGCTGGGGCCGCGCTGGGGTGAATAAACCGGATCCATAGAAAAACCGGCGGCATCCCCTGCCGCCGGCGCATGTCCTTATTTTCGATCGCCCTCCCTGGGCTCCGTCCGCTGGAGCGCTGTTCCCTCATCGTGTCGGGCCTTTCCCGGCCCGGTTCCTGAGCTCATGCCCTCCCTGGACCCTGGGGCTTATTTTCAGGCGTTGCCGGCCCCCTGTCTGTCGGATATTCCCCCGGGCCTGTAGGAAAATGCTGAAGCTCAGTCCCGGTCCCGCAACAGCAGGAGGCCGTCGGCCCTTTTATGGGGGAGGGAGGCCGTGTCTTGCAGCAGGATCTCGAATGGCCCCCGGAAATCCCGGGTCGTTTCCGCGAAGGTCAGCAGATTCAGTATATGGGCCTGGCGCTGGCTGGAGACGCCGCCCAGCCAGAGGGGCCGGTTTCCGGGGCTGAGCACCAGGCCGGATGGCCACAGCCGCAGCACCAGCCGTCTCTCGTCCGGCCTGGGCTTGATCAGGATGAGGGCCTCGTGGCGGCCGTCGTGCACCTGTGGCAGCACGGGCAGTTCCCCGAGCGGGAGGGAGGGCGACAGCAGTTTCAGCATGTCGCTCCAGGTCAGTGGGGGGACCGCCCGCCAGCCCTTGCCGGCCAGCCGCGCCTTCAGCCTCTCCAGGGAGCCGGCGTATTGCAGTTGCAGGGGGTGGTTGCGCCGGCCCTGGATGTCCTGGCGGGTCCGGGGCAGCCGCATCCACTCCCGCTCCCACCAGGCCCGTGCGTTCATGGTTGTTGGGGGGCGGGCCGGGAGATACAGGGCCAGATCCGCCGCCTGCCCGCGCCAGGTCTGGAGGCCGGTGGCGAGGGCCAGCAGCAGGAGGGAGCCGGCGGCCAGGCCGCGCCAGTGGGTCTCGGTCCCGGTATGCCGGTGATAGGCGATGCCCAGCAGCGCCACCCAGGCCAGCCCCAGGGTGAGGCCGGCGAGCACGTCGGTGAGCCAGTGGACCCCGAGATAGAGGCGGGCAACGGCTACTGCCATGACCAGCAGGCCCGCCAGGCCGTAGGGCAGCCAGCGGTGCCGGGGCCTCATGGCGCGGGCGGTCATGACGGACAGGAAGCCGAACAGGGTCATGGCCCGCAGCACATGGCCGCTGGGAAAGCCGTAGGGGCCGAGGCCGGTGATGCCGATGTCCGGCCGCGGTATCCGCAGGCCGTATTTCAGGATCAGGGGGGCCAGGAAACCGAATCCCACCGCCGCCAGCCAGTAGCCGGCCGTACGCCAGTGACGCTGCCAGGCCAGAAAAGCGAGCACCCCAAGGGCCAGCACGGTCAGCACGGTGGCGTCCGCCAGGCGGGAGAGGTGGATCATCAGGTGATCGGCCCAGGGGGTGCGCAGGCTCTGCAGGGTCTGGAGCACGGCCCAGTCCGGGCCGGTGATCCCGCTTTCCCCCAGCACCGCGCCGAAGATGAGGGCCGAAAGGCCCATGGCCAGGATCAGCAGGCTGGCGAGCACGGCCAGGCCGCCGGCCTCCGGGTGGTCCGGGTCCGCCAGGGCGGCGGCGATTTCACGCAGCTTGGGGTGGGGGCTGGTCCAGTTCAGCGCGGCCTGCACCCAGGCGCTGGCGTGGGGGTGAAGCAGCTGGAACGCCCGCCTGGTGATCCAGAGCACGAACCAGATCAGCGTCACCATCAGCAGCAGCAGGAGCACCAGCCGGAAGGCCACCTCCGAGGCCAGCTTCAGGGACGCCCCCAGGGCCATGCCCGGCAGCAGGTAGAGCGGCGCCCAGGCCAGGGCCGAGGCCAGGTTGGCGGCGAGAAAGCGCCCCGGGGGCATGCCCAGCATGCCCGCCACCAGGGGGATCACCGCCCTGACGGGGCCGAAGAAACGGCCGATGGCTACGCTTTTGCCCCCGTAGCGCTGGAAGAATGCGATGCCGCGCTCCAGGGACTGGGGATGGTGGCTGAAGGGCCACAGGCCCCTCAGGCGCTGCTGGAAGTGGCGCCCGAGAAGGAAACTCAGGCCGTCGCCGGCGACGGCGCCTGCCACGGCCCAGGCGAAGGTGGGCCAGAAGGCGAGGGCGTCGGCGCTGATCATGGCGCCGAAGCCGAACATCAGCACCACGCCCGGCACCAGGATGCCGATGATGGCCAGGGATTCGCTCATGGCCACCAGGAACACCACGACCCCCGCCCAGACCGGGTGCAGGGATACCCATTCCAGCAGCTGGTGCAGGTATTCGGTCATTGCCTGGACCGGTGCGGCGGGAGCGCCTTCAGGCGCTCCCGCGGTTGTTTAACGCCTAAACAAGCTCCGCAAAGGCGGCCCCGGCGGCGGCGAGGGTGGCCTCGATGTCCTCGTCCGTGTGGGCGGCGGAGACAAAGCCGGCCTCGAAGGCGGAGGGGGCCAGGTAGACACCCCGCTCCAGCATGGCGTGGAAGAATTTCTTGAAGGCCTCCTGGTCGCAGGCGGTGGCTTGGGCGAAGTTCTCCACCGCCGGCTCGTCGGTGAAGAAGATGCCGAACATGCCGCCCACCTGGTTCGAGGTGAGGGGGACCCCCGCCTTGCGGGCCTGGGCCACCAGCCCTGTGGCCAGCCTTTCCGTTTTGGCGCTGAGGTCGTCGTAGAAACCGGGGACGGAGATGAGTTCCAGGGTCTTGAGGCCGGCGGTCATGGCCACCGGGTTGCCGGAGAGGGTGCCGGCCTGGTAGACGGGGCCGAGGGGGGCGATCTTCTCCATGATTTCGCGCTTGCCGCCGAAGGCCCCCACCGGCATGCCGCCGCCGATGATCTTGCCCAAGGTGGTGAGGTCGGGGGTGATGCCGTAATAGCCCTGGGCGCCCTCCAGCGAGACCCGGAAGCCGGTCATCACCTCGTCCAGGATGAGCACGGCGCCGTAGTCGTCGCAGATCTCGCGCAGCCCCTCCAGGAATCCGGCCACCGGCGGGATGCAGTTCATGTTGCCCGCCACCGGCTCCACGATGATGCAGGCGATTTGCTCGCCGATTTCGTCGAAGGTCTCCTCCACCTGCTCCAGATTGTTGTAATCCAGGGTGATGGTGTGTTCGGCCAGGGAGGCGGGGACGCCCGGCGAGCTGGGTTCGCCCAGGGTGAGGGCGCCGGAGCCGGCCTTCACCAGCAGAGAGTCGGAGTGGCCGTGGTAGCAGCCCTCGAACTTGACGATCTTGTCCCGCCCGGTATGGCCGCGGGCCAGGCGGATGGCGCTCATGGTGGCCTCGGTGCCGGAGCTGACCATGCGCACCATGTCCAGGGAGGGGAGCAGCTCGCACACCTTGTCGGCCATGGCCGTCTCGATGGCGGTGGGGGCGCCGAAGCTCAGTCCTTTCTGGACCACCTTCTGCACCGCCGAGATGACCTCCGGGTGGGCGTGCCCCAGGATCATGGGGCCCCAGGACCCCACGTAATCGATATAGCGTTTGCCGTCCGCATCGTGGAAGCAGGCGCCGGCGGCGCGGTCCACGAATACGGGATCGCCGCCCACGCCGCGAAAGGCCCGCACCGGGGAGTTGACGCCGCCTGGGATGTGATACAGGGCTTGCTCGAAGAGTTCTTGGGAACGGCTCATGTCTGGGGGTCCTCAAATAGGTTGGCGAATGTGCGGCAGGCGCGGCGGATGTCCGGTTGGGCGAATACACCCTGTATCACCGCCAGCATGTCAGCCCCGGCCTGCACCAGTCGGGCGCCATTTTCCGGGGTTATTCCGCCGATGGCAACTATGGGGATATGGAGTTCCCTCCTGGCCCGGCGCAGCAGATCCACATCGGCCCGGACGGCCCCGGGCTTGGTGGCAGAGGGGAAAAAACGTCCGAAGGCGGCGTAGTCGGCCCCCGCCGACTGGGCCTCCCGGGCGCGCCGCGGATCGTTATAGCAGGAGACGCCGATGATGGCTGCCGGGCCCAGCGCCTCGCGGGCCTGTTCCAGGGGTCCGTCGTCGCGCCCCAGGTGCAGGCCGTCGGCGCCGATGCGGCGGGCCAGCTCCAGGTCGTCGTTGATGATCAGGGGCACACCGTGGGCGCGGCAGACGGCCAGCAGATGCTCCGCTTCGGCAAGCCGGCGGGCCGGGTCGTCCCCCTTGTCCCGGTACTGGATGAGGCGGGCGCCCCCCTGGATGGCGGCCTCTGCCTGGACGCCGAGGCCCGCGCTTTGGCACAGCGCCCGGTCGGTGATGGCGTACAGGCCGCGCAGTTGTTTTTTCATCCGGAGTTTCCGTGGCGCAGGCGGTAAAGGCGGTCCGGCAGCCGCTGGCCCCGCCCGAGCCGGTGGGCTCCGGCCAGGGACCGCCAGGCGAACTCCTGGCCCGTGCGCACGGCGTCCGCCAGATCGAGCCCCTGGGCCAGCAGCGCGGCAATGGCCGCCGCCAGGGTGCAGCCGGAGCCGTGATATTCGCCGGGCAGCCGCTCCCAGCGCCAGCTTTCGATCAGGCCGGCCGGTCCGTACAGCCGGTTGATCACCGGGGCGCCTTGCTCGTGCGCGCCGGTGATGAGTACATGCCGGCAGCCGCCCTCCAGCAGGATGCGGGCGCAGTCGCCCAGGTCATCGGCGCCGGCGAGGAGGCGGGCCTCCCGGGAGTTGGGGGTGAGCAGCCCGGTCTGCGGCAGCAGCTCCGCCACCAGGGTGTTTCGCAGTTCATCGCCGGCCAGGGGGGTCCCGCCGCCGGCGGCCAGAACCGGGTCCAGCACCACGGGGATCGCCGGGTGTTGCCCCAGCAGCCGCGCGAGCCGGCGGGCGATGGCGGCGTCGCCGAGGAGGCCGATCTTGATGGCGGCCACCGGGAGATCGGCCAAAACGGCCTCGGCCTGGGCGATGACCAGTTCCGGATCGGTGGGGATCAGTTGCCGGACGTCGCGCGTATCCTGCACGGTCAGGCAGGTTATGGCGCTGGCGGCATGGCCGCCCTGGGCGGCGATGGCCTCGATGTCGGCCTGGATGCCGGCGCCGCCGCTGGGGTCATGGCCGCCGATGGCGAGGGTGACAGCAGGAGCGGGCGTTGGCAACGGTGAAAAATCCACACCCCATCTTACCAGTATTGGTTTTTTGTCTAAAATAGCTTTTGTGATCTGTGAATTCGTCAGGGCTGATATTATGACTCCCCACATTGACATGGTCGAAGCGGCTCGCGTTTATTGTGATCTCATCGATCATGTGGACGGCTCGAATTCAGCCTGGCTGGAGCAAATGGCCAGGGTTCTTCCCCGTCTGCATGCTGCGATCGCCGAACTGGATCAGTCCGCCTGCACAAGCGGGGCCTGCAGTTTGTCCCAGGACCTCGATGATCGCTTTGAGCTGTTCAGCCGCCTGCGCGGCCTTTTGGGGGAAAGGGACTCCTATTGGATGGAATTCGACGTCTCTGCCGATGGCCAATATATGAGCGGAAGCCTGGCCGATGATTTGACCGATATCTTCTGTGATCTCAAATCGGGCCTGGATATGATCGAGGGCCATCCCGAAGAGGCGAACAAGGCGCTGGATGCGTGGCGCAGCAGTTATAAGGCCCACTGGGGCCAGCATCTCATGGATGCCCAGCGGCACCTCTATGCCCTGGATGCCCGCAACCAACTGCGGTTTTGACATTCTCTCCCGCCCCCGGCATTCGCATGCGGGCAGGGGGGATGGTACAATCCCCGCCCCCTATTTTTGAGCATCTTAGGAGAAAGCAGTATGACGGCGACTACCGGAAATGTCCTGGCGGAAGATTTTATCACTGTGACCACTCCGGCGCAGACCAAGATCGTTGATCTCATCGGCCAGGTTGAGGAGGATATTCAGGGCGTCCGGGTGTACGCCACGCCGGGCGGCTGCAGCGGCATCAGCTTTGGCATGACGTTCACTGATCAGATCGCTGAAGATGACAATGTGCTGGAGTGCGAGGGATTCAAGATCATTATAGATACCGGCGCCCTGCCCCATCTGCGGGGGGTGGAGATCGACTATGTCGACCGTGGTGACGGCACCTCCGTGTTCAAGTTCAACAATGTCCAGCCCGTGGACCAGAGTGCCTGCGGCGGCTGTCCTTCCGCCAGCAGTTGCGGTTAGCCGGGCGGCCCGGACCGATCGGCAGGAAACCGGGGGCGCTCCCGCTCCGCCCCCGTTTTTTTCACTCCCCCGGCGGGCAACCGGCGCGCCAGGCCGCCGCTACCAGCCGGAGGCCTTTCCCACCACCGCCAGCAGCACGATTGCAATGAGGATCGGCACCGGGATCTCATTGAACCAGCGGTACCAGACGTGGCTGCGGTGATTTCTGTCCGCCGCGAAGTCCCGCACCAGCTTGCCGCAATACAGGTGGTAGGCCACCAGCAGCCCCAGCAACGCCAGCTTGATGTGCAGCCAAAGCATTTTGCCGAAGGCCAGCCAGGCGTAGTCGTACAGCATCCAGACGCCAAATCCCAGCGTCAGTATCATCCAGGGGGTGGTGAAGCGATAGAGCTTGCGCTCCATGACCTTGAAACGCTCTTTGCCCGCCTGGTCCTCCGTCATGGCGTGGTAGACAAACAGGCGGGGCAGATAAAAAAGCCCCGCGAACCAGGTCACCATAAAAATGAGATGCCATGCCTTGAGCCACATGCGATGTGTCCTCGTTGTCCCAGCGCCAGCCCTTATTTGGGATCGTCGCGGGCGTCGTGGTACAGGGTTTTCAGGATGTCCCGGCGCGTCTGTTTCGGCGGTGCGGCAAAGCCCCCGCCTTCTTTGCGTCCGCCCAGCCAGGCCCCTATGCGTTGAAAGAGCCTCTTCAGGGCGCGCCAGATGCGCGGCAGCGCCCAGGCCGCAAGCAGGATAAAGCAGGCGAGGGCGGCGAGAAACAGCAGGGGATAATTCAGCGCCGTCCACAGGCCGCCGATTACGGCGAGGTCCTCGGCGATGGAGGCGGCCCAGTTGGTGACGGGCTCCGGCGAGGCGTTGATCAGCACCCGGCTGCCGGCCTTGGTCACATGGCTGGTGGCGGCTATGCCGCCCCCGACAAGCAGGGCGGCGAATTCGGCGGCGGGGCTGATATCCATGCCGCTGGCCATCCCTGCCGCCAGCACCGCGCCGGCGGGAATGCGGATAAAGGTATGGATGGCATCCCAGCCGGTATCCACCCCCGGTGTCTTGTCGGCGAAAAACTCCACACAGTACATGAGGGCGGCGGCCCCCATCACCAGCGGATCGCTGAGGATTTCCAATTCCGGGGGGAGCGTCATGTGCCCCGTGTTGGCCATATATCCCAGCATGAACACCGCGGCATACAGGTTGATGCCGGAGGCCCAGGCGACCCCGAGGGTAAGGGAGATGGCTTCTATGGTTTCCATTGCTGCATACCCTACCCGTTTCCCGGAGCCGGTTTCAAGGGCGCCCGGACAACGCGCCTTGACTTTGGCGGAGACTATGGATAAATTCAGACGCCATGTATGGGGCGACCACTAAGAGCGTAGTGGGGAATAGGCACTAGAAAAATCGCACCATTCTCACTTCAAGCGGCTATAGGCCGCTTTTTCTTTCGGTCTGATGTGGGTTTTCCTCGCTCATTTGTCTCTTCTCTGGATATCTGATGATTAAGGTCGGGATTGTCGGGGGCACGGGCTATACGGGCGTGGAGCTGCTGCGCCTGTTGGCGCGCCATCCCGGTGTGAGGATCAGCGCGATCACATCGCGGTCCGAGGCGGGGAGGCCGGTGACGGATCTCTTTCCCAATCTGCGTGGCTGTCTGGATCTCAGCTTTTCCGGGCCGGATGTGAAGCGGCTCGGAGATTGTGATCTGGTGTTTTTCGCCACGCCCAACGGCACCGCCATGCAGATGGTGCCCGAGCTGTTGGAGACGGGCGCCCGGGTGGTGGATTTGGCCGCCGATTTCCGGCTTGGCGATCCGGATGAATGGGCGCAATGGTACGGGATGCCCCACGCGTGCCCGGAATTGTTGGACGAGGCCGTCTATGGCTTGGCGGAACTGAATCGCGGTTTGATCAGAAACGCCCGGTTGGTGGCCAATCCCGGCTGTTATCCGACGGCGGTGACACTGGGGTTTTTGCCCTTGCTGGAGACCGGGCTGGTGGACCGGTGGCATTTGATCGCCGATGCCAAGTCCGGTGTCAGCGGCGCCGGCCGCAAGGCCAGCGTGGGCGCGCTGATGGGGGAGTGCGGTGAGAGCTTCAAGGCCTACGCCGCGCCCGGCCACCGCCATCTGCCGGAGATTCGCCAGACCCTTTCACGGATTGCCGGCAAGTCCGTGGGATTAACCTTCGTTCCCCACCTGGTTCCCATGATTCGCGGTATCCACGCCACCCTCTATGCCGGCTTGGCGGAGGAGGCCGGGGATTTACAGGGCCTGTTCGAGAGCCGCTACCGGTCCGAGCCCTTCGTGGATGTGCTGCCGCCCGGCGCCCATCCCGAGACCCGCAGCGTGCGTGGCGCGAACCAGTGCAGAATCGCGGTGCATCGCCCCCAGGGCGAGGATACGGCGGTGGTATTGTCGGTGATCGACAATCTGGTGAAGGGCGCCGCCGGGCAGGCGGTACAGAATATGAATCTGATGTTTGGGTTGGAAGAGACGGCCGGCCTGGATGCCATCGCCCTCTTGCCTTGAAGTGCATGGCCCCCAGAGGCAAGCTTGAAAAGCCGAAAATCATCCAGCCCGGGAGGGCGCGTTTCCGTTGGTGGCTGACCCTGGCGCTGCTCCCATTCATGTTATCGGGCGCCGCCTGGTACGCCTATGATTATGGGCGTACCAGCGTCCATTTCGACAGTAGCGCAGCGGCGGGAAAAGTCAGGGAACTGGAGCGGCGGGCGGGGGGACTGCAGCAGCGGGTCGATGATCTGGAGGCGGAGCGGGCTGAATTGCGCCAGCAGGTGGCGGCGCTGGAACGGGCCAGCCAGATCGACCGTGAAGCGGCGCGCAGGGTCAGGGAGGAGATAAAGGCCATCCAGGATGAGCGGCTTGAAATGGAGCGGGAATTGGCTTTTTTGCGCGGCATTGTGTCAAATAACACGGACAGGAATAAGCTGCGCATTCAGGATTTCAAGCTGGAGGCGACGGAAAACGAGGACGTTTATCGCTATGATTTCACCGTCAGCCAGGCGCTGACCAACAAGGCGGATGTCAGGGGAGACATCCGGATCACCCTGGTTGGCACCCGGCAGGGTAAAGAGGAGGCCTTGTCCCTCGGGATGCTTACCGAGTCCGGGATGGAGAGCCTGAAGATGCGGTTTGTGCATTTTCAGAAACTGGAGGGCCTGCTGCGGTTGCCCCAAGGCTTCATTGCGAGCAACATCAGGATTGATATCATACCGGATAACAAGAAGTTGTCCCGGCTTACGGAAACCTTTGAATGGTCTGTCGGGGGATAGATTTCTTCTGGAGGAAGTGCCATGGCACGATTGAAAAAATTCAAGGCGTCGAAGATCTGTACGGTAATCGGCCATGGGACGGAGATACTGGGTGACGTCAATTTCAGCGGCGGCTTGCACCTGGACGGGACTGTCAAGGGCAGCCTGGCGGCGCAACAGGATGATTCGGCGACCCTGACCGTCAGCGAGCAGGGATCCATCGAGGGCGACGTGCGGGTCCCCAACGTCATTCTCAATGGTTCGGTGATCGGTGATGTCTACGCGGCCGGCCGGGTGGAGCTGGCGGCCAAGGCCCGGGTGACCGGGACGGTCTATTACAGCCTGCTGGAAATGGCCATGGGAGCGGAGGTCAACGGCCAGTTGAAGCGCATCGATGATGAAGAGCCCCGCATGCTGGGCCATTTTCAGGGTGACGCAAAGGGTCCCGGGAAACCGGAAACCAACCCCAAGGCCCCGGAGCTCGATTCCACCGGAACAGTGGCGATCGTGTCTTCAAAAAAACCTTAGGGCCGGGCCGCGGCTCAAGGCCGATATCGATTTCTTATAGATTGAGAGTGATTATGAGTACTGCAGAAGCCGAATCCGAAAGCCCCCTGATTTTTACCGAAACCGCGGCCGCCAAGGTCGCTGAACTGGTGGCGGCGGAGGACAACCCCAATCTGAAGCTGCGGGTCTATATCCAGGGCGGAGGCTGTTCCGGCATGCAGTACGGCTTCACCTTCGACGAGAATGAAAGCGAGGATGACACCAAGGTGGTGACCAACGGCGTAACCCTGCTGATTGATCCCATGAGCATTCAATACCTGACGGGGGCGACCATCGATTACGTGGATAACCTCCAGGGTTCCCAGTTCGTGATCAACAACCCCAATGCGGCCACCACCTGCGGCTGCGGCTCCTCGTTCTCGGTCTGAGTGCGGGCGGCGTTTTTTTCGACCTTGCCACGCTGTTGCCTGGATTCAGTTTGACGCCCGTCCTGGTATCGGCCCGTTGGGCAACAGATCGCGCAGGAACGCCTCGCACGGCAGGCACAAGACCCCATTGACCATAAGCCGTTCCTGGCCACGATATAGCAGCAGGAGCTCGGCTTCCGGATAGTCTTCTCCAAAGGTCGCTAATCCCTTGACCGTCTTTCCGGTGACCCTGGTAGTGTTTTTCACCTCGATGGCCCAAAAAAGATCCTCGCCGTAGAGAATGAAATCCACCTCCACCCCGGACTTTGTGCGCCAATAGTAGAGGTTGCAATCCTCTTCGCCATAGGCTATCCAGGCCAGCAGGTGTTGGGCGACCAACCCTTCGAGAGCGGCGCCATCTATCTCTTGAGGAGTGTCGATGGGACCCGTGGGGCGCAATGACCGGAATACACCGCTATCGAAGTAATACAGCTTCGGATGAGAAATGAGATGCCGCTTGGCCCGCCGGGAGAATACCGGAAGACGGAAGGTAAGCAGCAGATCTTCCAGGATCGACAGATAGCCCTCGACGGTTTTTCTCTTTACCTGACACTCTCTCGCCACCTCCGAGACATTCAGAGTGGCGCCATGGGAGAAGCTGACCGCTTCCAGAAAACGGCTGAACGAGCCGATATTTCTTACCAGCCCCTCCACCTGTACCTCCTCTTTCAGATAGAGGGCGATATAGGAGGCAAGCGTATCCTCCGGAGCAGGGGAATCCGTCACCAGAGGGACCATCCCGATCCGCAGGGCCCTGTCCAGGGAAAAGGAGGCGCCGAGTTCCGCCGCCATGAATGGATGCATCGTTCTGACAATGGCGCGTCCGGCAAGTAGATCCACCCCCGTGCTTTTCAGCTTTCTGGCGCTCGAACCGGTGAGAATGAACTGAATTCCGGACTTCTCCTCGATGAGCTGATGGACCACATCCAGCAGTTCCGGGATCTTCTGAATCTCATCGATGACAACCGTCCCGGAATCGGATGCCGCTACGGCCTCACGCAGCCTCTCGGGTCTGGCCGAGTAGGATCGAAAGATCGCGGGCGACAAGAGATCGATGGTGCAGGCGGACCCGAAATGTTGCCGTAACCAGGTCGACTTTCCGGTGCCCCTCGGCCCGAAAAGAAAGAAGCTTTGGGCGGGGGCTTGAAAAAAACGGGGTTTGGTTGCCATTTTTGATTCTATTTTGGCGATCGCGTTGCCAATTATTTAGTAGAGTTGAGGGGCTGTCAATTGGTGGCTGCCGCTGTCAGAAAATTTTACACTCGTTTCTAATAGCTGCTCCCTGAACTACTGCTTTTTTGCTTTGTTTGGCGCAAGCCTTTGTTGTTGCTTTATTTGCTGACTGGTGATTGGTGCAATACGCTACGCTATTGCTTACTGGGTAAATCTGCTGTAACCGGCAATTGGGATTTATATTCTCGTAAAAAACTGTCAGGTTTTTTTACACTTCGTCATGATGCCTTATGTATAACAGTCTGAAAATTAAAGAAAATGAATTGCTGGCATGGTGTTTGCCGCATATATTGTCGAATAATTGGCTGCGGGCCAAGGCATGATTGGACGTAGAAGGATGGCCGGTTCGAAAAAAAGGAAGCGAAGACAAAAGAAACCATTTGAGCACCTAAATCTCTTGGGGTTTTATTCCCCGCCCCTTGGGGCGTATAAATAAAGCTTACGGATCAATACCCCGCTTTCGAGGAACGAGAAAGTCGAGCGGAAGCGAGAGAGCTTGCTCCGGGGATGTTTATTTGAGGGAGCCTGCTGTTACCAGGGCTGACCGCAATTATGCGCAAAAGGTGGTTGGTTCCCATATACGTGTTTGGGCGTGGTGATTTATCGGTATGTTTTATGCGCCCCGACATGACGAGATTTATTAGCAAAAAAACCAAACAGGGAGGATGCAATGGGAGAGATCTCGAACAAGCTGGCGGAACCAGTAACGGTTGTGCGGGTACAAAACAGAAGTATGGCAGGGAGGCGCGTGGCCCGAACCGTCGTGGCTTTGCTGTTGGCAGTGGCTATGAGCGGCGCCCAAGCGGTTCCAAGTTATACGATAACAGACCTGGGTACCCTGAGGGCGGGAGACTTCAGCGCTGGGCTTGGCATCAATAACCGCGGCCAGGTAACCGGTTGGTCAGCGGACCGCAATGGTAACTGGCGCGCCTTCATCGGTGATGCGGCCAATGGCCTGACGGACTTGGGCGCGCTGACGGGTGGTCTACCTCAATCCTATAGTGTTGGGGTTAGCATCAATGATAATGGCCAAGTAGCTGGTGAGTCAGGAGAAGGCAATCTCTTCAGCGGGCACGCTTTTATTGGTGATACGGTCAATGGCCTGACGAATCTGGGCACCTTGGGGGGAAGCTCTAGTGCTGGGCTTGGCATCAATAACCAGGGTCAAGTGACCGGTTGGTCGGAGGACGGCAGTGGTAACAGGCGCGCCTTTATCGGCGATGCGGCCAATGGCCTGACGGATCTGGGTACCTTGGGGGGAAGCTTTAGTGCTGGGCTTGGCATCAATAACCGCGGCCAGGTAACTGGTCGTTCGGACGGCGGTAACGGCAATGTGCACGCCTTTATCGGCGATGTGGCCAATGGCCTGACGGATCTGGGTACCCTAGGAGGAAGCTTTAGTGCTGGGCATGGCATCAATGACAGCGGCCAAGTGACCGGTCACTCGGAGGACGGCAGCGGTAACACGCGCGCCTTTATCGGCGATGCGGCCAATGGCCTGACGGATCTGGGTACTCTGGGGGGAAGCTTTAGTGCTGGGTTTGGCATCAATAACCGCGGCCAAGTGGTCGGTTCTTCGGAAATTTTTCCGCCAACAACCGGTACATCCACACATGCCTTCCTCTGGGATAGCGCTAACGGCATGCAAGATCTCAATGACTTGGTGGTGGACCTGACGGACTGGAGTATTCTGCGCAGCGCTAGAGGGATTAGTGACACGGGTTACATCACAGGTAGTGGCTGGACAAGCGGTGGTCAAATCCATGCATACATACTGAAGCCCTTGCCGTTCCGGCCGGGGGATACAGCGACGCAGCCGATCACCGGGCCAGGAATGCCAGATGGTCTCACGTTCTTGGGTGAAGGGCTTCCCGATCCTAGCAAGCCCACAGTTGTGCTCACGCACGGTTGGCAGCCGGGCAAGGAATACTGGGATGCGGCAACAGGGCAGCCGAGCGCTTTCCCGCTACAAGACCTGAATGCTGCGATAAATGATAAGCTCGGTAATGGGGCTAATATATATGCCTACCAGTGGGCAGAAGCCTACACGGAGACACCGCTATCTGCGCTTTTTATTGATCTCCTGCTTGATCCGATGAAGATCCCGCCGCTTGCGAGCGCAAAGTTAGGTGGTGAATTCCTAGCTGCACTAAGTTTTGTACAAAATGCTGGCGCAGATCTGGGTAGTAAGCTTACTGGTTTTCTTGGCGATAACTACAGAGGTGACATCCATCTAATTGGCCATAGCCTGGGGGCCATGGTGAATGCCGAGGCCGCGCGCATCCTCTCTCGTAATTTCAATATCGATCAGTTGACCCTGCTCGACCCACCACTTCGTGTGCCTGGTATCGGCCCAAGCTATTTCTATGATGTGTTGCCAAAAGGCACCGTGGAATACGTGGATAACTTCTATGCTCTTCCGATCACTGCTGGCTTAGGTGGGCCTCTACCTGCCGCAGCTCCTGATATTACGGCCTTTACCGGGCAATATCTTCTTGGTGGTGAATTGGTCTACGAGGATCATTCCGGAGTGCAAAAAGATTTCTATAGCGGCCGGGTAAAGGGTGAGAATGGCCAATGGGTCACTGCCGCACTACCAGACAGCTTTGCCGTACGGCCGATTCCGAAAACATGGGATCCGTCCGTGGCGCCAGGCCGTTTGGAATATATAGAGATGATTGCAGCAGAGTCCTGGGATGCGGTAGTCAATTCATCCAAGGAGGTTTATGAGACAGTGATAGACGTTGGTGGGAGAGTCATCAATGTTTTTGTGGATGCCGCAGATCAAGTAATCGAAGTCGTTGGCGAGACAACCGAGCAGGTGATCTCCGTGGTGCGGGATGCGGTGACGGGGGTTGTCGAGGCGGTTATCGATACCGGCGGCCAAATAAAGACGTTCTTTGGAAATATTGTTGGCAAGGTGTTGGACCTAGCAGAATCTTCCCCTGTAGTCATCAAACAGACCGTGACCATTCCCGAAGAGGCGGAACTGCTCACTTTCGACTATTTATTTGCCAATCTGGGTGATGGGGATTGGCTCACCGTCCATTTTGGAGATCAGCTTCTTTGGTCGTTCCTGGGGGAGAACTTTGTCCATGAAATAGCGCACGCAAGCATTATTGTGGAACCCTTTGCGGGCCAAACGAATGATCTCTATTTCACATTAAACAGCATAGGGGACCGCAATGCGGAGGTGATTATCAGAAACGTGGCTTTTGTAGGGGGGAGGCAAGCGGCAGGAAGCAGTGTGCCAGAGCCAGTAACTATGTTGCTATTATTGCCCGGGTTTGTGCTTCTCCTATGTATTCGTTGGAAGTCGTCAAAAAATCGAACGTGGGAGATAAGCGAGATAAGGGGAGCTTGAAACTCTTATTAACCGTCTCAAAATAATCTCTACATGTCCAAAACTATCCGAGGACGGCTCAGTATAATTATCGCGATTCTAAGTCCAGTTACTCCTGAAACCTGTTGCGCCTATTATGAGACTTCTAATAAGTTTGTAGTGGGCACACCGTTTGTGCCCGGTGCTACGCTCAAGACTGGCCTTTACAAATATACCCCACCAAGCACAACGGAGTGGTTTGCTCCCGTTACGCTTGGCAAGTTGCCAGGTTTTCCCCATAGTGTTTGCCGGGCCAGCCAGGCAAATGCTACCGCCTCTATCCAGTCCGGATCCATGCCATGGGCCGCGGTGCTCTCCACCTCATGCTGATCCAGCCGGTCTCTGAGCTGCCGCATCAAGCTGTTGTTGTGAACGCCGCCGCCGCACACCAGTATCCGTCGGCATCCGGGCATGGAACCCTTGATGCCGCGGGCGATGCTCTCCGCGGTCAGGGCGGTCAGGGTGGCCTGGATATCCGCTTCTCCCAAACCCTTGTCTGAGCCAAGGCGCCGGTCGAGCCAGTCTGGACTGAAATATTCCACCCCGGTGGATTTCGGTGGCGGCCGGCGGAAATAGGCATCCGCCAGCATGGCTTCCAGCAGGGAGGGGGAGACTTTACCCGTGGTGGCCCAGGCGCCGTCTCGATCAAAGGGGCGGTTGAGATGGCGCCGGGACCAGGCGTCAAGCAGGCAGTTGCCGGGGCCGGTATCGAAACCGGTGGCCGGGGCCTCACGGTTTGCCGGCAGCAGGGTGAGGTTGGCGATGCCGCCGATATTGAGGACGCACCGGGCCTCGTTTTCATTGCGAAATATATGTGCGTGAAAGGCCGGCGCCAGGGGGGCCCCTTCGCCGCCGGCCGCCATGTCCCGCCGCCGGAAGTCGGCCACCGTGGTGATGCCGGTGCGTTCGGCGATCCGGTTGGGGTCGCCGATTTGCAGCGTGAAGGGCGTTTCGCCATCCGGGCGGTGGCGTATGGTCTGGCCGTGGCTGCCGATGGCGGTCACCGCAGACGGTGCCACGCCGGCTTTCGCCAGCAGTTCCAGGGCGGCGGCGGCGAATGTTTCTCCCGCCAGGGCGTCCAGCCGGCCCAGGCGGTCGATCTCGTTTTCCCCGGGGCGGGTCAGGTCCTTTAGTTGGCGCCGAAGGTCGTCCGGCCAGGGGTGGCTGTGGGTGGCGATGAGTTCAGCGCCGGTTTCGGGGAAGCGCGCCAGGGCGGCGTCGATGCCGTCCATGCTGGTGCCGGACATGAGCCCCAGGTAGATTTCTTCGCGCACCGGCTTTTTCGCTTCAGTTGGCGTCCGCCACCATGGTCTTGCCGAGTGCATCCAGGCGGGCCAGCAAGGGGGCCGCCTTCCGGAGAAAGTCCGCGCGGTATTTCCTGGCGATGGGGTTGGCGGCGGGCAGCTTCACGGTAAGCGGGTTGCGGTGGACGCCGTTGATGCGGAATTCATAGTGCAGGTGAGGACCGCTGGCCAGGCCGCTTTGGCCTACATAGCCGATGATGTCGCCCTGGCGCACCCGGGTCCCCCTGCGCTGCTTGGGGGCATAGCGCGACAGGTGGCCGTAGAGGGTGGTGATGCCGCCGCCATGTTCGATGATCACGGCCCTGCCGTAGCCCCCTTTGCGGGCGCGGTGGATTATCCTGCCGTCACCGGAGGCCTTGACCGGGGTGCCGGGAGCGGCGGCGTAGTCCACGCCCCGGTGGGGACGCTTTTTGCCCAGCACCGGGTGCCAGCGTGATTTCTGAAAGTGTGAGCTGATGCGGCGGAAGTCCACCGGGCTGCGCAGAAAGGCCTTGCGCACGCTTTTTCCGTCGGGGGAGAAATAATCGGCCCGGCCCGTTTCATCCACGTAGCGTACGGCGCGGAATACGCGGCCGCGGTTGACGAACTCGGCGGCGAGGATGGGGCCGTCCCGGTATTTCTCTCCATCCAGGAAGTCCTGCTGATACACGACGCTGAAGCGGTCGCCCGCGCGAATCTCCAGGGCGAAGTCGATATCCCAGCCGAATATGTTGGCCAGTTCCATGATCAGCCGGTCCGAGAGGCCGGTCCGCCGGGCGCTGATGAAAAGGGAGTTTTTGACCGTGCCGGTGGTGTGGGTGATACGGGGCTCCAGTTCCCGCTCCATCATCTGGGCCTTGAAACTGTCCCCATCGGGAAGGATCCTCAGGCTGCGGATGGCGCTGTGCCTGAGGATCAGTTCCTGCAGATTGCCTTCGCCATCAAGCGCGGCCAGCAGGGTCTCGCCAGGCTTGATGCGGGCCAGCCCCGCCGCCGTTTTGCTGCTGTTGACAATGCGGTGGAGCAGGCCTGCCCCCAGCCCCAGCCTGGGGAAGATGGTCGCCAGGCTCTCTCCGGGGCGGATGCGGTGTTCTTTCCAGTTGAGCCTGGGTCTGGGGGCGGTGCCTGCCGGTGACTCCGAAGTCTCGACGGGCGCCCGGTCGCTTTCGGGTATCCTGGCGATACGGTCCGGTGGTTGTTTGGATTTTGGCGCAACCTTGGGGGTTGGCGGGGCTGGTGATGCCGCGGGGCTGGCGGTTGGTGCCGGCTTGATCAGCGGGGCGTCCTGCGACGGCCCGGTTGCAGGTTCATCATAGGGGGATTCCGGCAATGCCAGGGATACAGTGTGTAACGAGGGGGCGGCCGTGTTTTGTGGCGGCGGCGCAACGGGCTCCAGATACTGGAGGGCGGCATAAAGTCCTGAAGCGACCAGCGCCAGGGGCAGCCCCAAAAGCGAAAGAGGGCGAAAGTGGCGGCGACTATGGAAGCCGTAAGGGGCCCCGCTTTTGTAGTCTCTTATCATGAGTTGTGGCTAATGGCCGGAAAACACAGCAATTATGGCCTAAAAACAAGTGCCTTCACACCCCTTGTCCAGTAAAAATCCGGGGGAGTCCGTCACAGAATGGTTACTTTTCGGGCGCAGTACTATAAATTGTGCGCCGCAAAAACGCTAAGCAAGAGAGGCAGGAAATGACATCAGTCACAGACGCAATGGCCATCATCCGGCGCGGGACAGAAGAAATCCTCCTGGAGGAGGCCCTGTTGAAGAAGCTGGAGAAGGGTAAGCCGTTGCGTATCAAGGCAGGGTTTGATCCCACGGCGCCGGATCTGCATCTGGGGCATACGGTGCTGATCAACAAGCTGCGTCAGTTTCAGGATTTGGGTCATGAAGTGCTGTTCCTGATAGGCGATTTCACCGGCATGATCGGCGATCCCACCGGTAAGAATGCAACCCGCAAGCCCCTTACCCGGGATGAGGTGCTGGACAACGCCAGGACCTATGAACAGCAGATCTTCAAGATTCTGGACCCGGCGAAAACCCTGGTGGTGTTCAACTCCAGTTGGATGAATGAAATGGATGCGGCGGATCTGATCCAGCTTGCGGCCAAGCATACGGTGGCGCGCATGCTGGAGCGGGACGACTTCAGCAAGCGCTACAAGGGCGGTCAGCCCATCGCCATCCACGAGTTTCTCTATCCGCTGATCCAAGGCTATGACTCGGTGGCGCTCAAGGCGGATGTCGAGCTTGGCGGAACGGACCAGAAATTTAACCTGTTGGTGGGGCGCCAACTGCAGGAGGTCTATGGCCAGGAGCCCCAGGTCGTGATTACCGTGCCCATTCTCGAGGGGCTGAGTGGCGTGGAAAAGATGTCCAAGTCCCTGGGCAACTACGTGGGCATCGCCGATGCGCCGGATGACATGTTCGGCAAGATCATGTCCATCTCGGATGACCTCATGTGGCGTTATTTCGAGCTGCTCAGTTTCAGACCCATGCCCGAAATCGAAAAGCTCAAGACCCGTGCCTCCCAGGGTGCGAATCCGCGCGATATCAAATTCCTGCTGGCCGAAGAGATCGTCGAGCGTTTCCATGACCGGCCGGCGGCCGAGAAGGCGCGTGAAAACTTTATCGCAAGGTTCCGGAAGAAGGAAATGCCGGACGAAATACCGGAAAGAACCCTGGAGTCCGCTGACGGGAGCCTGCCGGTATCCTCCATCCTGAAACAGGCCGGCCTGACCCAGAGCACCTCGGAGGCGCGGCGTATGGTCCGGCAGGGTGCGGTTCGGATCGATGGCGAGCGGATCGATGATTTTGAAAAAGAGCTTGCCGCCGGCGCGACCCATGTGATTCAGGTGGGCAAGCGCCGTTTTGCCCGCATCACCATCAAGTGACCGGTGCGCCATATCCTTTATGGCCGGCGTTGTGGCGAACCTCATGTTCAGAGGAGCCGGGGCCAAAAACAAGCATTTCCACCAAGATGAAAATTAGTCATTGACCCGGCCGGTTTGGTGCGTATAATGCGCACCTCCTTGGGACGGCGGCCGGGAAACGGCGGTGGCTCTCAGGGGCCATCAACTGCAAAATGGGGTTGACGGAAACTGAGGGACATATATAATTGTCCGTCTCGCTCAGGCAGAAACGCCGGGCGCGCTCTTTAACAATTTGATCAGGTAATTTGTGTGGGTGCTTCGTCGGTGGCCGGTTACGGCCAAAGATAGACGAAAGCATCATAAGGGAAACCTTACGATCTTGAGTCACCAAGATTGGCTGCCATAAGCAGCTGTCAAACTTAAACTGAAGAGTTTGATCCTGGCTCAGATTGAACGCTGGCGGTATGCTTAACACATGCAAGTCGAACGGTAACAGGAGAGAGCTTGCTCTCTCGCTGACGAGTGGCGGACGGGTGAGTAACGCGTAGGAATCTGCCTGGTAGTGGGGGACAACCCGGGGAAACTCGGGCTAATACCGCATACGCCCTACGGGGGAAAGCGGGGGATCTTCGGACCTCGCGCTATCAGATGAGCCTGCGTTGGATTAGCTTGTTGGTGAGGTAACGGCTCACCAAGGCGACGATCCATAGCTGGTCTGAGAGGACGATCAGCCACACTGGGACTGAGACACGGCCCAGACTCCTACGGGAGGCAGCAGTG
>DRKS01000036.1 GCA_011051655.1 Sedimenticola sp. | reverse complement strand
TAGACCGCTGGCTTTCCAGCCTGATATGTGTGCTTGCCAGAATGCTTGCTTTTCTGATTTCGTCATGGCTGTATCCTGTATCTGAAATCAGAAGCTTAAACTGATCGTGCCGGGGCTTTTAGGTGTGGTTGGCTGAGCGCTTACAGATAAAAGCGGTAATCGGCCTCATTATAGAAGATGGGTTCCCGGTTATTACCGCGCTGGATAACATGTTGTGGTTGTCCGGGCAGGACGTATCGAGGTAAGCGCGCCATGGAAGGCAGTATAGCTCATAATTACGGATCAATCGAGTCTGACCCCATTGATTAATCGGGGAGCGGATGGCGCTATCCACTACAGAGGTAGTGGCGGGGTGGTTTTTTTATTGCAGGAGGACGGCTAATGGGTGACCCCATTGATTCTCTGACCCCATTGATTCTCTGACCCCATTGATTCTCTTTTCTTGTCTAATGCCAAAACGAATAAGGTTAGATCGTGGATCGCTCCTGCGTCGCTCTCACGATCTAACCTTATTCGTTTAGCCCTTTTTCCATATTTCCCACCATTTTTTATTATGCTTGTCATTGACCGTATTTTGCTTTTTCGAGGGGCGTGGTAATGGATTAGATGCAACAATTAGGGATAGATTTATAATATTAAATAGTTCATCTGAGAGTGCTTCATACTCTTTATGAACCTCATCCTTATTAAACCCTATATCATTCCAAGAGCCCATGCCACCAAAAACCCAAGCCCTCTGACACGCATTAATTAGCTGATGGTATTCAGAAGCCGCATAATTTTCAGGAAATATTTTGTATTCATTCTTATAATTCGATGGTTTATCAGAAAGAGCCTTGATCCCATTATTAAATATTTCTCCAAAATTACTGTGGTCGTGCTTAAACGCAAAGTCTCTAATTTTTTTTAGCACATGTTTTAACTGATTTTTTATTTCAGATGCAGGAGGTAAAGGGCTTTCTGGATGATTAGTATTTCTCAGAATGCGCCCATATTTTACATGCCATATATTACTATCAGGATCATTTTGATCACCAACCTCCCAATGAGCTTCCCAAAAATCAGACTTACCTGGTTTCACTGCTTCTATAAGCCATCTGCCTCCGCCGCCAACAAATGCTATGGACATACGATCTGATATTTGCTCGTTATTGGTTGATATATAGCGCACCCTAAATTGAATAACTCCTGTTTCCTTTAATTTTTTAAACCAAGAAATTGGGTCTGGTGCAAAATCTCGCTCATGCCATTTCGTGCCTGAACTTTGAAGATCAACGAATTTCACATACTTACAGAACATGAAAGTTGAGTTATTAGGGAAGTATTTCTCTTCTAAATTACCGGCAAGATACTCATTTCCATGAGCAGCTAGAGATAATAATTGAGCAACTGTTCCTTGCATTGTGATTCTCTAATAGGGCTAACGTTATAACTCAGCCGCGCCGCTTTTTGGCGTCGGCTGAAGTATTGTAATACTTATTATGACCTCCCCCCTGCTATAACTAGATTAGTGGTAGCAGCCACTAAATCAAACCTAAATACTTTTGGGGCCATTATTTAAATATTCGCATTGCATCTTTAAACAATTGCTCGTAAAAAGAAATAGCAAGCCTTGCGATGTGAAACGGGTTTTTTGTAAATATTCTTTCGCCTAAATGCTCATTAGGTGGCAGATACACTTGATTTCTATTATTAATAGTCGGCAACTTTGGCTGTCCTAACTTAAGCTCAATTACTGGGTAATTATCAGGAATTGGCGATTCATACTCAGCATCAAACTCCATATTTTCATACACCACAAGATTACTAAATACCATAGGCCCATCTTTACTTGTTTTAAGCTGGATAGCCTTGCTCCCAATCCATGCTAAGCAGCGCATGTTGGCTTTTATGACGAGCATTTATTAAGTACGAAAGTAATGGATCTTTTTTTCTAATTTTTATATACTTTCCTGCCCATGGGGGAAACTTGCTTGATAATTGTTTGCCTTCTTCATAAAAGCGATTCCATGCTTCCTCTAATGCGTCTACAAATTCATTCCACTCCCTCTCATATGTAACCCTATCTTTAGCCCCACTCATTCGGTGAGCAGCCGCTTTAGCAAGACTAATCTTTTCTTGAGACCGTTGCCACTTAGTATGCCGTGTTGGAGCGGGCCCTCCTTTTGAGGGTTGAACTTTTCCCTTGTGTCTCTTCATATTTTTATTGCATAACGCCTGCTTCACCGGCTGCCATAAGTGGCGCGACTTTTGCTGCTTTTTTGCAAAAGGCGTGACACTTATGGTAGTCCGCGTGCAAGCATTTGTTATGCCAGATTTAACTACTTGAACTTGATGTTTTCTTGTATTTAATAATTATCTTCAAACCGTTTGATTTGTCGATAATTTCAATTTCTTCCTCAGTAACATTGTTTTTTATCATTTGATTAGTTTTATTACGATTCCGAAGTCTTTCGTAAATTGCCGATGCAAGCACACTCAAACCAACGCTAACAGTACCATCACTAATCATTGCAATGACTGAGTCAATTTCAAAAAAACCCTGCCCTTCTCTTTCAGGTTCAGTACGTTGTAGAATAATCCCCTTCTCTTTTGCAACTTCAAATATTTCAGATTCCACCTTCGCCAACTCATCATTGTCATCTACACTGAAAAGGATGGAAAATAGGTTATTCATGGCCATACTAATTTACCTCTGGTAATTCTTTGAACTTTATAATATCTGTAAGCGCTACTTCAAACCCTTTCAGAATATACTCCGCACCAGTGTTACTGCTACCTTCCAACAATTTACGAATTGCTTGACTTCTTTCTCCAGGAGAAGGATGAGTTATTCTTAATGGCATTTTGTCATTTTCTTTAAAACGATACATTTCAAAAATTTCAAAAAAACGCATTAATATAACTGGTGAAAATAATAATTTTTCATGAATGAAAATCATACCTGCATTGTATTTTTGTTCAATTATTTTTAAATAGAATTTACAGGCTAGCTCATCAGCTTCAAATTCTAATTCTTTAGAATGTTCGATCTCACTGTGTCCTAGTGAAATATGTGCAATCTCATGACTTATTATAAAAATAATCATTGCCCTAGACATTGCATGAGAAAGCTCTAAACAATCTGAATGTCTGAATAGATGAGGTTTAAATTGTTCACGGTTCTGCTCATGCAGATATGGATTTCTTATTATATTTAAATTGTCACATATCAACTTTATTAATTCTTCAAACTCATCATCATCAATAACTTTGCATGCTATTACTGTAACCAAGTGACAAAATGTGAATAACCAAAAATCTATTTGTTGATCAAACTGTACAAAATCTTTTCCTGCAAATGCGCTCAAACTGCGCATAGAATGTGAGTAAAAAGTAAGGCTTGCAGTATCTTCCGTGACTATTCTGGAGATATTATCAAAGTACCTTTCATGCAACTCTTTAGAAAGTAACTCTGTTTCTTCCTTACAAAATTCTGAGTCGAGAACTTTGGATATTGATTCAGCAATTTCTAAACTGTATTGAGTTGGAAGAAAATTTCCACCTTTTCTACTCATAAAATGCTTACTCTACCTTTTGTAAAAAATGAGTTAAGAAGAAAAGCATAACAGTTTATATTCAGCATGGAACCATGCCAAATGTCTCTATATATAGAGACAAGTTAATACATGTATTAACCGGCTTCTACATGTGGGTACCTACATATAGGAACCTACATGTAGAAACCCAGTGCTCCGTCAAGGTGATGACTTAGGATGCGGCAGGCAGGGTGGATCAAGCCGCGCCGGAATAGTCCTGGTGGATCCGCGTGGCGCTCCGAGGGCTATTACAGCAACCGATGGGGCGTTACCCCGCGCGGCGGGTCCACCATGAGAGGCATCATGCCACGCTTGATCCATCCTACCAACTAGCATTTCATTTCTCTGCGCACCTCTGCGTCCTCTGCGGTTAAATGTTTTTATATCCTAAATTATCAGGTTGATGGAGTACTGGCCCGATTCGCAAACTATACGCCCTTCCAATTCAAGCGCCAATATTTGGTCATAGGGTAGTTCCGGCTAAAAGGGCAGCGTCCCCTCACGTGGGATATATGAAAATCCGGCGGGAGCGGTTGATCCATCGAGTCCCGTTGGTCGTGTTTGCCTCCTCAGGTGCTTCGGGTTTTGCATTACCAGACATTCTCGACCGACGGATCATCATAGCGATCCAAGGTTGCCAGCCATTCCGGCATGCCTTCCTTTATTGTTTCTTTTAAATCGGCCAGGTCTTGCAGGTCTGTCAAACCTTTTTGCCGTTCATTCGCTTTTCTTATCTTTTTGGGGTCTTCCTCATATTTTTGATAATCATTCCTTTTCGATGCCTCATTAATTCAACCAGCCCCGGCCATCCTGAAATATGCGTTTTCGAGCTCGCGGGCGAAGGCGGCGGCGTCCATCAATGCCGAGCCGGTCAGGCGGTCGCGCAGGCCCCGGCGCAGGCCGGCCAGTCTATCCCTGTCCGAGGCCAGCTCCGAGGCGATACCGACGTAGGCATCGGCGTCGTCCGCTATGAGTTCCGCCAGCCCGGCATGGGTCAGGAGGCTGGCCCCTACCCTGGCGGAGTGGCGTTCTCCGCGCCTGGCGACCACCGGCACACCCATCCAGAGGGCCTCGCAGGTGGTGGTGGTTCCGTTGTAGGGAAAAGGGTCGAGGGCGATGTCTATTTTGCCGTAAAGGGCCAGGTGGTCCCGCTTGTCCGGCAGCTCCGCATGAAGCTCGATGCGGCCGGGGGAAATACCCTCGCGCTCGAATTTGCCCAGGCAGTTTCGTTTGACGCCTTCATCCGCCAGTTGCCTGCTCTTGAGCAACAGCCTGGATGCCGGCACGGCGTGCAATATCCTTGACCAGACCTCTATGGTCCCGGCGCTCACCTTGAGCAGATTGTTGAAGCTGCCGAAGGTGATGTGGCCGCTGTCCAGGCAGGGCGGCCGGCTGACCCCGGGGGCCCGCTCATCGGGCCGGTAGCAGAGGAACCCTGCCGGCAGGCGGATCAGTCTTTCGCGATAGTGCCTGTCGGCCTCCCCTTCCGGATCCGCTATGCCGTCGGTGATGCGGTAGTCGATGGCCCCCATGCCGGTGGTGTTGGGATACCCCAGCCAGGTCGCCTGGACCGGCGCCGGCCTGTGGGCCAGCACCAGCAGCCTGTTGTCCGCGGTATGGCCGGCAAGATCCACCAGGATGTCCAGCCGGTCGGCCCTGATTCGCCTTGCCGCCTCCGCGTCGGGCTCGCCGAGGATGGACCTCCAGTGATCGGACGCCGCCTCCAGCCGCCCGGTAACCTCATCCGGCTGCTTTACATTGGCGTAGCAATAGACCTCGACGCGGTTCCTGTCATGGGCCTGCAGCAGGGGCTCGAAAAAGCAGGCCACGGAATGGCTTCTGAAATCCGGCGATATGTAGCCGACCCTGAGCCTTGACCCGGCGCCCGCCGCGCCGGACCTCGCGGCCTTCTTCCTGCCCAGGGGCGCGGCATAGCGCTCGTCCCAGCGCAGGGATTGCGCATGGATCTCTTCCTGGGGGGCCGCCGTATAGTTCAGCATGAGCAGCAGGTCGGAGTGGATATCCGGCGCCTTTACACCGGTGGCGAGCACCTTGCGATAGGCCTCGGCGGCCTCTTCCGGCCGCGCCTGGGCCTTGAGGGTGATGGCGATATTCTTGTGGGCGTCGGGATAATCGGGGGCGATCCCGAGGATGCCGTTGAACGCCTCCAGCGCCTCGTCCAGGCGCCACCGGCGTTGCAGGGCGACGCCCAGGTTGTTGCGGGCGCCGATATCCCCGGGGTCGATCTCGACGGCGCGGCGGAACGATTGCAGCGCCGCCTCCGCCTCCCCCCGCGCGTCGAGGGCGATCCCGAGCCTGTTGTGGGCATCGGGGTTTCTCCCGTTGATGGCGATGGCCTGGCGATAGGCGGCGATGGCGTCATCCAGGCGGCCCCCGGCCCTCAGGGCGTCGCCCAACTGGCAATGCAGAAAGTCCAGGCGCGGGTTCCGTTCCACCGCCGGCTCCAGCAGCTCGATCGCCCGGCCGGAGCGTCCCTGGGTTATCAGGACCTGGGCCAGGTTGCAGACCGGCTGCAGATAATCGGGGGCGATCCCGATCGCCTTGTTGAAGGCGCGGACCGCCTCCTGCTCCCTGCCCTGCAGGCGAAAGATCACCCCCAGGCGGTTATAGGCCTCGGCGTTGCGGCCATTGAGGGCCACCGCCCGTTTGAGCGCGGCTATGGCATCCCTGTAATGGCCGCTCTCGAACAGGGCCTTGCCCAGGTTCTCGTGGTAGAAGTCCACCGCCGGGTTGGCCTTGATGGCCCGCTTGATGAGCCTTGCCGCCTCCTTGTTGTCGCCGTTTTCCAATGCGGCCAGGCCCAGCAGATGCAGCGCATCCGGGTTTCTCGGATCCACCTGCAATACCTCGCGCAAGAGCCGGGACGCCGCTTGGGAATCACCCTCGCGCAGCAGGGTCATGCCCTGTTGCAGCGCAACCTGGATATCATGCCTGTTGTTTATGTTCACCATCTCGGACTACCGCTTTGCCTGTCGACCGGAGCGCGGGCATCAGTCCATCCCCTCCACGGGATAGAGATCCCTGACAAACATCAGGGTACGGAATCTTCTGTTCAGCGTTTTACTGAAGAAACCGGCCATCATGGTCCCGTTCGAGAACCGAAGCCGCATGCCCACCTGGTAACCACCGGCCGGGACCGCCAGCCAGGCCACCATGCCATCCTCTCTCTGGACCTTGAGAAAGCTGATCCGGCCGGCGCCGAGGCGCTCGATGATCTTCGCCTCATGGGGATATCTGCGCTCGATCTTTCTCCGCCGTTCGGCCCGCTCTTTCTTTATCCTGGCGGCCTCCTCCTGCGTGCCCCAGTAGCCGATGTCGCCCCGGTCGTTGAAAAAGGCGTAGGCCACCTCATTGGTCAGATCCTTGTCCGTCGAGCCGCCGACGATATAGATGCCGTCCCGGTATACCGCGGCGCCGAAGGAGCCCCGCGCACCGGGCAGGGAGGTCGTGTATTCCCAGCCGGTGACGCCGCCGTGTGCCGACAGGCGCCCCTTCTCGACGCCGGCCAGGTGCCTGACGCCGTCCAGCCCGCCCAGGGCGTAGAGATAGCCGCCGTGCACGGCCGCTTCGAGGCCGAAACGATTTTGCCGCATCGGCCGCGCCGGCCGCCAGGGCTCGAACATGCCTTCCCCGTCGCTTTGGGCCCACTCCACCGACGGGATGCCCATGCCGCCGCTCTTGTCATGGCCGCCCAGCACATACAGCCTGCCGCCCACCGCCTCGACCGCGTGGACGTAGCGGCGCTCCAGCATGGTGTCGATCAGCAGCTCCCACTCGCCGAGGCCGCCGTCGGGTTCTATCCTGGCGCGCTCGACGGAGTCCAGCAGGATGCCGCCAAAGCCGCCCACCGCATAGAGATAATCACCGATGACCGCCACGTGGACGCAGCGGCGGGGGATGTTCAGCCGGGTCTTCTCCAGGGTCCACGGGCCGAGGGTCCCATCCTCCAGGATTTCGGCCCGCTCCACCGAATCCAGCAGGCCCTCCACGTCGGTGCGCGAGCCGCCGACGGCGTAGACATGCCCCCCGGCCCGGGCCACGCCGTGGAAGGCGCGCCCCACCTTCAGCTCATGCTCGCCCCGGCGCCAGGCGCTCAGGCCGCCGTCCGGCTGGATGCGGGCGTATTCGGTGGCGCTGAAATAGGTGTCCCGGTCGGCCCCGCCGATCACATGCAGGGTCTCCCCGATGACCAGGAGGCCGTGACCGGTGCGGGGGGCGGAGATGGCGGGGGCGCTCTTCCAGCCGGGGATCCAGGCCTTGCCGGCGGCGCCGCCCGCCCCGGGGATCAGCAACAGGACGAGGAGCCACGCCAGCCGGCGCAACGCGGGGACCCTGCTCAAACCCAGTAATCCGCCAGCAGGCCGGCGAACACGGCCAGGCCGAAGTAGTTGTTGTTGAGGAAGGCGGCGAAGCAGCCCGCGGGCTCCCGTCCCCGGATGAGGTACTGCTGGTAGCCAGAGAGCAGGGCCGCCACGGCGAGGCCCAGGTAGTAAAGGGCCCCCAACCCCGCGTTGACCCCCACCAGCACCAGGATGCCCAGCATGGTGATCTGCAACAGGCCGATGATGAAGCGGTCGAGATCGCCGAACAGGATGGCGGTGGATTTGACCCCGATTTTCAGATCGTCCTCCCGGTCCACCATGGCGTACTGGGTATCGTAGACCAGGGCCCAGATGACGGTGGCCGTGAACAGCAGCCAGCCCACGGGGGAGACGCTCCCGGTAAGCGCGGTGAAGGCCATGGGCACGGCGCAGCCGAAGGCGGCCCCCAGCACCAGTTGGGGCAGATGGGTGTGGCGTTTCATGAAGGGGTAGACCGCCGCCAGGGCCAGCGCCAGAAAGGACAGCAGGATGGTCTGCCAGTTGAGCAGCAGCACCAGGAAGAAGGCCAGGGCCACCAGCACCCCGAACACGCCCAGGGCCTCCTTCGGGCTCACCAGGCCGGCGGCGACAGGCCGGTTTCTGGTGCGCGCCACCTTGCCGTCGATATTGCGGTCGGCGTAGTCGTTGATGGCGCAGCCGGCGGAACGCATCAGGGTGACCCCCAGGACGAAGATCACCACCACCCCCCAATCCGGCCGCCCCTCGCCGGCGATCCACAGGGCCCACAGGGCCGGCCACAGCAGCAGCAGGATGCCGATGGGCCGGTCCGCCCGCACCAGCAGGGCATAGCGTCCCAGGCGCTCGCGCCAGGAGACGGGGGCGGGACCGGCGTTCATCCGGGGCTGGGTCATGGCTTCTCCTCCTCGACCTCCAGGGGGATATCCGGCAGGAAAATCTCGTTCACCAGCAGGGGCTTGCCGGACAGATAAAACAGGGTGCGCCGCCCCCAGAGCTCGGCGGGCTTCTGCTCCAGGCTGCCGGTGGCCGCCACGAACAGGGGATGCCGGGGCAGCAGGCGGGCGATCTGGGTGGGGCCGCGGCGCATGCCGGGATCGGCGAAGAGCACGGCCCCCAGGGGCTTCTCTCCCAGGTCGGCCAGCCGCCGGGCGGGGCCGCGCAGGCTGCTGGCGGGAATCAGGGTGCGCGCGAACACCCAGGGCACGCCGCCGCCCAGCAGTTCCACTTCCCGCACCAGGGCGGTCTCGCCCCGGCGCATGCGCAACAGCCGGCTTTCGCTGTACAGGGGCCGCCCCCAGCCCTGATGCATCAGCCGCACCCGGAAGCGCCCGCCGCTGGCCTTCACCAGCCGGGCGGTGAGCGACCCCCGATCCCGCAGCCAGTCTGCGATGCCCACGGGAATGCCGGAGCGGCGATGGATCTGCCAGCTTCCCCAGTTGGGTTCCAGATTGGCTACGACGGCGGCTTCAGGGTTCAATGTCTTTTCCGGTTGTGCTGAAAGGGGCGGATTATCGCATAAGTTCCGGTTTCTGGTTTCCGGTTTCGAGGGAAAACTAAACCCTGCCATATTCGGTCCTGCTCCCCAGCCAGCGCCGCACCAGGGGTTGGGCATGGTCAGGATAGCGCTCCAGGACAAGCTCCGCCGCCCGCTGCACCTCGGGCAGGAGGTGCTGGTGGTGAATCAGATCGGCGATGCGCAACTGCATCTCGCCGGTCTGGCGGGTACCCAGGACCTCGCCGGGGCCGCGCAGCTCCAGGTCCTTCCGGGCGATGGCAAAACCGTCATTGGTGGCGCGCATCATGCTCAGGCGCTCCCGGGCATGCTCCGACAGGGCGTGGTACATGAGCACGCAGTGACTCTCCGTCGCTCCCCGCCCCACCCGGCCGCGCAGCTGATGCATCTGGGCCAGGCCCAGGCGCTCCGGGTTTTCGATAATCATCAGGCTGGCGTTGGGCACGTCCATCCCGACCTCGATGACGGTGGTGGCCACCAGCAGATCCAACTCACCCGCCTTGAAGGCCGCCATTACCTGCTCCTTGTCCGCCGCCTTCAGGCGCCCGTGCACCAGCCCGACGCGCAGCCCGGACAGCGCCTCCGACAACAGCGCGGCGGTCTCCTCCGCCGCCTGGCATTGCAGGGCCTCGGACTCCTCGATGAGGGTGCAGACCCAGTAGGCCTGCCGTCCCCCGGCGCAGGCCCGGCGCACCCGGTCGATCACCTCGTCCCGGCGGCTGTCCGGGACCGCCACCGTGGTCACCGGCGTGCGCCCCGGCGGCAGCTCGTCGATGACCGAGACATCCAGGTCCGCATAGGCGGACATGGCCAGGGTGCGGGGGATGGGCGTCGCCGTCATGATCAACTGGTGGGGTGCCCGGCCGTTCCCCGCCCCCTTCTCCCGCAGGGCCAGGCGCTGGTGCACCCCGAAGCGGTGCTGCTCGTCGATGATGGCCAGGCCCAGGGCCCGGAAGGCCACATCCTGCTGAAACAGGGCATGGGTGCCCACGACCACCGCCGCCTCCCCATCGGCGATGGCCTCCAGCACCTGCCTCCGGCGCCTGCCCTTGTGCCGCCCGGTCAGCCAGGCGATCTCTATGCCCAGCGGCTCCAGCCAGGTCCGGAGGCTTTTCAGGTGCTGCTCCGCCAGCAGCTCCGTGGGGGCCATCAGGGCCACCTGGTGATCCGCCTCCACCGCCTGCAGGGCCGCCAGGGCCGCCACCACCGTCTTGCCCGAGCCCACGTCCCCCTGCACCAGCCGCATCATGGGATGGGACTGCTCCAGGTCGGAACCGATCTCCGCCGCCACCCGCTGCTGGGCGGCGGTCAGCTCAAAGGGCAAGTCCGCAATCAAGCGCCGACGCAGGTCGGCGCCGGTCTTCAGCGGCGGCGCGGGGATCCTGCGCTGTTCCTGGCGCAGCCTGCGCAGGCTGATCTGGTGGGCCAGCAGCTCCTCGAAGGCCAGCCGCCGCTGCGCCGGGTGGCCGCCCTCCGCCAGTTGCTGCTGGGGCGCATCCGGCGGCGGGCGGTGCAGATAACGCAGGGTCGGCGACAGCTCCGGCAGATGAAAGCGGCTCAGCAGCTCCGCTGGCAGCCACTCCGGGAGCCAGTCGGGATGCGTATCCAGCAGCGCCAGGGCCTTGTCCGTCAGCCCCCGCCAACTGAGCTGGTGCATGCCTTCGGTGGTGGGGTAGATGGGGGTGAGGCTCTCCTCGACGCCGGGAAAATCCCCCTCCTCCACCCGCTTGTACTCCGGGTGGATGAGCTCCAGGCCGGTGGGGCCGCTGCGCACCTCGCCGAAACAGCGCAGCCGCACCCCCCGCTTCAGGTTCGCCTGCTGGGCCCCGGAGAAGTGAAAAAAGCGCAGGACAATGGCGCCGGTGCCGTCGGAGAGCTGCACCAGCAGGGAACGCCGGCGTCCGAACCTGACCTCGCTGTGGTCGATCTCCCCCTCGATCACCACCTGCCCGCCGGGGCGCAGGCCGCCGATGGGCGTCACCCGGGTCCGGTCCTGGTAACGCAGCGGCAGATGGAACAGCACATCCTGCACCGTCCGCACCCCCAGCCGCGCCAGCCGCTCGGCGTTGCGCGGCCCGACCCCCGGCAGGGCGGTGACCGGCATCTCATCCAGGCTGTTCTTTTTTGTTTTGGCGGGCATTCTGTTTTAATTTCCTCACCACAGAATGCCTAAAAGGATCCGCATGATCAAACAGCAGACCCTCCAGATCCAGACCCGCGGCCGGGGCACTTACGAGATCACCACCCAGGTTGCCCAGGCGGTGCACGAATCCGGCGTCACCACCGGCCTGTGCCATGTCTTTATCCGGCACACCAGCGCCTCCCTCATCCTGTGTGAAAACGCCGACCCCTCGGTGCGCAACGACCTGGAGGTCTTCATGGCCCGGCTGGCCCCGGACGGTGATCCCATGTTCGCCCACACCCAGGAGGGCCCGGACGACATGCCCGCCCACCTGCGCAGCATCCTGACCAAGATGGACCTGACCGTCCCGGTGAGCAACGGCCGCTGTGCGCTGGGAACCTGGCAGGGAATCTATCTCTGGGAGCACCGCACCCATCCCCACCGCCGGCAGGTGGTGGTAACGGTGCAAGGGAGTTAGACTATTTTTTTTGTTGAACGACGGTTACAGGACCCACATCATGAAGACCACCCGCTGCATCCCTGCCTACGCCCTGCTGCTCACCGCCCTGTCAGTCCTTGGCGGCTGCCAGAGCGCCTATTACAACACCATGGAAAAGGTCGGCTATCACAAGCGGGACATCCTGGTGGACCGGGTGGGCGAGGCCCGCGACGCCCAGCAGGAAGGCAAGGAACAGTTCAAGTCAGCCCTGGAACGGTTCAGCGCCGTGCTGAATTTCAAGGGCGGCGAGCTGGAGGAAAAATACAACAAGCTCAAGGACGAGTACGATGAAAGCGAGGAGAAGGCCGAGGCCGTGCGGGACCGGATCGAGGCCGTCGAAGACGTGGCCGAGGCCCTGTTCGAGGAATGGGAGGAAGAGCTCGATCAATACACCAACCCCAGCTTCCGGCGCGACAGCGCCGATAAATTAAAGAAGACCCGCAGGCGCTATAAACAGCTCATCACCGCCATGAAGCGGGCCGAAAAGAAAATGGACCCGGTATTGAGGGCGCTCAAGGATCAGGTGCTGTACCTGAAGCACAATCTGAACGCCAAGGCCATTCTGTCGCTGCAAAAAGAACTGCACTCCGTGGAGACCAACATCGCCGCCCTGGTGAAGGACATGGAAAAATCCATCCGCGAGGCGGACGCCTTCATAAAAGACATCGGCAAATAGCCGCAAAAGCCCCGGCAGGGCGAGGCGTCACCGCCTCATCCCTCTTTTCGCCCGGATTCTCCTGGGAGCCTGTCGGGTTTAGGTGGATTGTAGCGAGGGAGTGGGAGAGTGAGCGCAAATATTCCCGGTTTTGAGGCGCATAGTGGGCCTACGCAACGAAAAACCGGGGATATTTGAGCCGCTCTCCCACTTCCGCAGCCAGTTCATCCTAAACCCGACAGGCTCCTGGCGCCCTCTATTTCACCGCCGGTTTGCAGCGTAACACGTAGGCGAGAATGGCGCCTTCGCCCTTCTTGGGCACGGTGTATTTCTGCACCACGTGCATGGCGTTGCCGCCGGCGGCCGCCACCTTGTTTCTGACATCGATCTCCGCCGCCTTCAGTTTGCCGTTCTCATAGGAGCCATAGCCCTCGGCGACGCTCAACTGGCGACACTGGTCCACGGTGTACTGGGATACGTTTTTTATTGCGGCCCCTTCCTTGGTCAGTTTTGGCGCTGATGAACAGGCGGCGAGTGCTACAGCCAAAGGGATTACAAAGACAGATCTTTTCATATCACCTCCTCCGCCGAAGATGCTCTTTCCGCAGATGCCCGATCCAGCATACTCCGATGGCCGGTCGATTCAACAGCACGAAAAATGATGTTTTTGCATGGCCGCGGGACGGCACCGGTTTGTGGCATACTCTCCGGCCCATGTTTCACAAGGCCATGGACATCTCCGTCGTCATCCCCACCCATAACCGCGCCCGCCTGCTGGGTCGGGCGCTCGATTCGGTGTTGAAACAGACCCGGCCCCCGGCCGAGGTGATCGTGGTCGATGACGGCTCCACGGACGCCACGGAAGCCCTGATGCGCCGCCGTTTCCCCAACTGCCGCTACCTGCGGCAGGAGAACCGCGGCGTCAGCAGCGCCCGCAACCGGGGGATCGAGGCCGCCGCCGGCGAATGGATCGCCTTTCTCGACTCGGACGACGCCTGGCTGCCCGGCAAGCTGGAGGCCCAGCAACGGGCGTTGGACGGCGGGGGGCTGCGCCTTTGTCATACCGAGGAGATCTGGATCCGCGGGGGCCGCCGGGTCAATCCCATGAAAAAGCACGCCAAGGCCGGAGGCCGGATCTTCCGGCGCTGCCTGCCCCTCTGCGCCATTTCCCCCTCCTCCGTGCTGATCCACCGCTCCCTGTTCGACGAGGTGGGCCTGTTCGATGAAACCCTGCCCGCCTGCGAGGATTACGACCTGTGGCTGCGCATCTGCGCCTTCCACCCGGTGGCCTATGTGGAAAGGCCCCAGATCACCAAATACGGCGGTCATCCCGACCAGCTCTCCCGCCGCCACTGGGGCATGGACCGGTTCCGTATCCGGGCCCTGGAGAAGATCATCGCCGCCCCCGGCCTGGATCCCGGCGACCGCCTGGCCGCCATCGAAACGCTGGTGAAAAAGGCCAAAATCCTGGCCCAGGGCGCGGAAAAACGGGGCAAGCGGGAACAGGCCGCCGAATACCGGGAAAAGCAGCGCCGCTACCGGACCCTGGTGAGAAATGCAGATTAATTTCGTAGTCGCCCTGCCCGCCGAGGCCAGGCCCATCAATGCCCGTTTCGGTCTCAAGCGCCGGCAGCCGGACGGGGATTTCCCCGTCTACCGCAATGACGAAACCGCCCTGGTGCTTTGCGGCGTCGGCAAGGCCGCGGCCGCGGCGGCGACCCGGTTTCTGCATGGGCGCAACGGCAGCCCCAATGGCGCCCTGTGGCTCAATGCGGGCATCGCCGGGCATCCCTCGGCGGCCATCGGCACGCCCATGCTGGCCCGGCGCATCAGTGATGCGGAGACGGGACAGGCATGGGAGGCCCGGTTCGGCTTCGAGCCCCCCTGCGCCATGGAGGACCTGGTGACCCTGGGGCGACCCGGGTTCGGCTACGACCGCCCCTGCGCCTTCGACATGGAGGCCGCGGGCTTTTTTTCCGCCGCCCGCGGGATTACGGCGCCGGGGCTGGTCCAGTGCTTCAAGGTCATCTCGGACAACCGGGACAATCCCGGCCATGGCATCAGCGCCAAAACGGTCTCCCGGCTCATCGAGGCACGGCTGGACACCCTCGCCCTGCTGTTGGCGCGCATGGGCAAAAGCGTTATAAACAGCCCGTGAAACTGAGACACCGGAAAATCCTGGTCACCGGGGCGAGCCGCGGCATCGGACGCGCCATCAGCGAGCGGCTGCTGCGGGAGGGGGCTGCCGTGCTGGGCATCGCCCGTGATTTCAGCTCCTGGCCCCGTCCACCAGAGGGCTTCTCTCCCCTGGAGCTGGACCTGGCCCAACTGGACGGCCTGCCCGGGCGCCTGAAGGCCATCACCGCCGAGCACCCGGACATCAGCGGCCTGGTCTGCAACGCGGGCCATGGCCGGTTCGGCTCCCTGGAGGAGTTCTCCCCCCGGCAGATCCGCGATCTCATCGACCTGAACCTGACCAGCCAGATACTGCTGACGCGGGAGTTCCTGCCCGCCATGAAATCCCGCGGCAACGGCGATCTGATCTTCATCGGCTCGGAGGCCGCCCTTTCCGGCCGCCGCCGCGGGGCCGTCTACTGCGCCGCCAAATTCGCCCTGCGCGGCCTGGCCCAGTCCCTGCGGGAGGAGTGTTCGGGCGCCGGCATCAGGAGCTGCATCATCAACCCCGGCATGGTGAAGACCGGCTTCTTCGACAAGCTGCCCTTCGAACCGGGAGAATCCGGGGAGAACTACATATTGCCGGAGGATATCGCCGAGGCCGTGCTCGGCGTCCTCTGCGCCAGGCCCGGCACCTGTTTCGACGAAATCAACCTGTCGCCGCTGAAGAAGGTGGTGCAATTCCGTCCACCTTCGGATTGAGGCTCAACAGAGTTCCAGCACCTCGATCGTATCCCCCCGCACCCGCCACTTCAGGTCGAAATCGTACAGCCGCATGCCGTACACCCGGTGCGGCCGGCCGTCATCGGCATAGGCCGGGCGGGGGTCGACCGCCAGCAGGTCCACGATAAGGCGCCCCAGCCCGTCTGCATCATCCCGGCATGCCAGTTGCCGCTGCGCCCTTTCACTGAACCGCACCCGCATGCAGGCCTCCGGCGGCCCGGCCGCAAACCCGCCCCTGGCGTCCGGGATGCTGTCGGCATAGGGGATATAGGGCTTGATATCGAGCACCGGGGTGCCATCCAGCAGATCCACCCCGGACAGCAGCAGCTCAATCTTCCCCCCACTGCCGGAAACGCCCTCCAGCGCCACCGCCGACAGGCCGATGGGATTGGGCCTGAAGGGTGAGCGGCTGGCGAACACCCCGACGCGGCGGTTGCCCCCCAGCCGCGGCGGCCTCACCCTGGGCCGCCACCGGGTCCCCAGGGCCTGGTGAAAAACGAAAGTCAGCCAGATATGGGAAAACCCCTCCAGGCCGTCGAGGGCCTCCGGCCGGTCGAAAGGGGCCAGCAGCTCCAACCTCGCCTTGGCCCCGGGCGCCAGACCGGGCTGGCGGGGAATGCCGAATTTTTCCCGGAAGGGGGAATGCACGATCCCGATGGGTTCGAAGGCATAACTCATCAAACATCCTCGATTTGGATTGAACCTGGGTTAACCCGCATTTCTCACCAGGCGGACCCGGTTAATTGAGAAATTTATGAAATTCAATGTACTTAGCCATCATAAGGTGATGGCGGTTAATTTATACTCCGTCCTATTTGGTTTTTGGAACAATCTGGCTTCGCATCTTGAACGATCAGCCTTGAATCATAGCTACGGCTATGCTTCGGCGGCCGATCGTCCAACCTGCTTCGCCAGCTTGCCC
>DRKS01000035.1 GCA_011051655.1 Sedimenticola sp. | reverse complement strand
CAACGCATCGTTGCAGGTTCTTCTACGAAATCTGGAGGCCGCACGGCCCGCCCCCTCTCCCGCCGGGAGAGGGCCGGGGTGAGGGGATCACAAAAACAGCCAACGCATTTGTTTACAACCCCGGGCGCAGTATTTTCCAATCCATAAATGAGTCTGAAGGGTGGGTGAGAGCGTGTTCTGTCAGCCGGTTTTCAGGGTCCGTCCATGAATGGTTTTGAAGAGTGTCTGGCGGGCCTTTTGGAGCCGATCCGCCGCTTGGTTGTCGCTGATCTGGTGAGCGAGCTTGTCGAGTATTTCAAAGCTGAATCCGGGTTTCAAATAATCCTTGGCGTTGGGGAGTGATTTGAGCTTGTCATAGGGCGTCATCATGTTTTCGTAGCGGTAGACCTTGCGCTGTTTTCCCTTGGCATCGGTGCGGGTTTCCGGGAAAAAGCAGGGGCGGTGGAAGTTGAGGTACGGGGTTAAATACTGCTGGTTGAAGTCATTGATCAGCGGCGCCCAGCGTTGCGGGATATGGCTGTAGCCATAGCATTTTCTCACCACTGCCCCGTTTTTACTTTCCGCCAGCGCGTTGTCGTTGCTGTGCCGGGAGCGCGACTTGGTGAACTCGATGCGCAGTTTCTCCAGCAGTTCGGCGACGCGCTTGTTGATGTATTCCGAGCCGTTGTCCGAGTGGAAACCGAGCAGCGTGAAGGGGAAGGTTTCCAGCAGCTGTTCCAGGGCCGGAATGAGGTAGCGCTCGGAGATTTTTTCAACGCTACACACGACTTCGAACTGGGTGACCTCATCGACGGCATTGATGTGGTAAACGCCCTTCTGTTTGTCCAAATCCCCTTGATGTACCGTGTCAATACGGATATAGCCAGGGCGGCCTTCGGGCCGGGGCTTGCGGCGCTCGCCAATCTTTGAGGGCTTGGATTGCGTTTTTTCGAAGTGCCGTCGTTGTCGGGCGTAAGGGGTGGACTTTCTCAGGTTGTACAGGTGGCTCACGGAGATCGACGCCAGCGCAGCGTATTCTGTCTGGCCAAAGACCTCACAGGCCCGCTCACAGAGCTTCTTGACCGTCGGGCCACAGGGGGTGTCGTGGCGCTCATCCATCGCCGCCAACAGGCGGATATCCTTTTCGGTGTACTTTCGTTTGAAACCGGCCGTCGTGCGCTGACGGCGTTTGAGGCGGCCCGTCTTGCGGTACTGGGCAATCAGTCGGGTCAGCTGCTGGCGGGAATAGCCGCTGATCTTCATCAGGTAACGGAGCACCACCCCCTTTTCCGGGCGGGGGCGCTGCAGATAGCGGAATTTGACCAGTTCACCCTGAATCCAGCGGTAGCAGGCATCCTTGTCGCTGATGACCGAAAAGGCTACCGCCTGGGTGCCTGACAGGAAATCTTCAAGTTGTTCAATGGTTTTGAGATCTTCGAGTTTCATGATGGTTTTCATCCCTCCATCATGAACGGATCCCGATCCTGTTTCAGCTCGCTCCAGACTCATTTCATATTAGATACAGGAACCTCCCTTCAGACTCATTTCATATTGGACAAGGCTCGGGGATACTCCGCCCGCGGATCTGTAGTATCATCGCGCTTTCATTTCGACCCCGTTAACCAGCCAGAGACGAGACCCATGCTGCAACTGCGAGGCGGTTCCGCCCTTTCCGCGTTCCGACTGAAAAAACTGTTGTCCCTGTTGCAGGCGGTGGCGCCGCAGGTGCAGAACCTGCATGCCGAATTCGTCCATTTCGCCAGTCTCGACCGGGCGCTGAAAGAGGACGAACGGGATCTGCTGGAACAGTTGCTGGCCTATGCCCCGCAGCAGACGGGGGCGACGAAGATTCCCTATTTCCGCCAGTATCTGGTCACGCCGCGGCCCGGCACCATCTCGCCCTGGTCGAGCAAGGCCACGGACATCGCCCACAATTGCGGCCTGGAAGCGGTGCAGCGGCTGGAGCGCGGGCTGCTCTACAGTCTGAGCCTGAGCCAGCCCCTGAGCGCGGCGGAAGACGCCGCCATTCGCGCCCGCCTGCACGACCGCATGACCGAGACGGTGTTCGACGATCCGGATGATGCCGTGGCCCTGTTCCACAAGGCCGAACCGGCGCCCATGCGGGTGGTGGACGTGCTCGGCAGCGGCGCGGAAGCCCTGCGGGCGGCCAACCGGGAGTTGGGGCTGGCGCTGGCCGGGGATGAAATCGACTATCTGGTGGAAAACTTCCAGGCCCTGGGGCGCAATCCCACCGACGTGGAACTGATGATGTTCGCGCAGGCCAATTCCGAGCACTGCCGCCACAAGATTTTCAATGCCGACTGGATCATCGACGGCAAGAAGCAGCCCCATACCCTGTTCGCCATGATCCGCAACACCCACCGGCAGCACCCGGAGGGCGTGCTCTCGGCCTACAGCGACAACTCGGCGGTGATCGAGGGCTTCGAGGGCGCGCGCTTTCATCCCGATCCCGCCTCGGGCGAGTACCGGGCGCAGGCGCAGCCGGTGCACATCCTGATGAAAGTGGAAACCCACAACCATCCCACCGCCATCGCGCCTTTCCCCGGTGCCGCCACCGGCTCCGGCGGCGAGATCCGCGACGAGGGCGCCACCGGCCGCGGCTCCAGGCCCAAGGCCGGCCTGTGCGGCTTCTCGGTCTCCAACCTGCAACTGCCCGAACTGCCGCAGCCCTGGGAAAGCGACTACGGCCGCCCGGGGCGCATCGCCTCGGCGCTGGAGATCATGCTCGAAGGCCCCATCGGCGCGGCGGCCTTCAACAACGAGTTCGGCCGCCCCAACCTGTGCGGCTATTTCCGTACCTACGAGGAAAAGGTGGTTTCAACGGCGGGCGAGGAAGTGCGCGGTTACCACAAGCCCATCATGCTGGCCGGCGGGGTGGGCAATATCCGCGAGGATCACGTCGAGAAAGGCGACATTCCGCCGGGCGCGCAAATCATCGTCCTCGGCGGACCCGCCATGCTGATTGGCCTTGGCGGCGGCGCGGCCTCGAGCATGGCCACCGGCGAGAGTCACGAGGATCTGGACTTCGCCTCGGTGCAGCGCGGCAACCCGGAAATGCAGCGCCGGGCACAGGAGGTCATCGACCGCTGCTGGCAGATGGGCGCGGACAACCCCATCGTCAGCATTCACGACGTGGGTGCGGGCGGGATTTCCAATGCCCTGCCGGAACTGGTGCACGACAGCGCCCGCGGCGGGCATTTCGAGCTGCGCGCGGTGCCCAGCGACGAGCCGGGCATGTCGCCCATGGAGATCTGGAGCAACGAGGCGCAGGAGCGCTACGTGCTGGCCATCCGGCT
>DRKS01000034.1 GCA_011051655.1 Sedimenticola sp. | reverse complement strand
ATTTGGTTTTTGGAACAATCTGGCTTCGCATCTTGAACGATCAGCCTTGAATCATAGCTACGGCTATGCTTCGGCGGCCGATCGTCCAACCTGCTTCGCCAGCTTGCCCCAAAAATCCAAATCCTGGTGAGAAATGCGGGTTAAACCCTTGCGCCTCCCTGCCTGGCGCAAGGGGCACGGGTCTCAGATGATCCCGAGTCTCTGCTTAAGGCGCGTATGCCAGGGTTCATCTTTCAGTCTCGAAGCGACATACCGTTTGATCTCTTTTTTATCCGCCGCCTCCAGCCCGAGGAACTGAATGCCGAACGTATCATCAGCCACATGCCTGATTATTCCGTCGACCTGGAAGTGACAGCCCCGGCCCCCCTGGTCCGGCAGGGTAACGATCAGCGAAACAACCCGGTCGATCCGGCAGCCCTCAAACATGTGCGGCACAATGATGCCCATGCCCCCGACACTGATGTCCCTGGCCTCCAGGATATCAATAAAGCCTTCACCGTTAATATCGACCTTGACGGGGCGTCCCTCCTCCGGTTGCACACGGATATACCGCCGGTTACCCTGATCTGGTTTTAAGAAAAACATACTTATGCCTGAAAGTGATTTCCGAAATCCTTGCCCAAGCCAATGGCGTGCAAGTATTTCACACCCTGTGCCGGCTTTCACCATTGACCAGCCCACCGGCTACAAGATGGGCGGTGCGCAAAGGTTCCGGCATGCGGCTGTTCACCGCCAGGGCGCCGATCAGCGCCCCGGTCTCATCCGATCCGATCCCCACCCGCTGGACATAGACGCCGGCCAGCGGCTCCATGGGGCCGGCCTTGCCGATCAGGCGCCACTTGCGCGCCCCGCCCGGGACCTGCTCCAGCAAGACCCGGCGAATGGCGTCCAGGTCCGGCAACCGGCGGCAGACGACGACAACCGGCAGGCCGAGCCGGCGGTGCAGCCGGTGGATATCGATGACATTGAACCCGGCCACCGCGATACCCTGTAACAGGATGGCCTGGAGATGAGGCAGGAACCTGGAGCGCCTGATCATGCCCTCGATGCTGTCCGTGGCGTTGGCGCCATCCCGGCGCGCCTTTCCCACCAGCACGGCCTCCAGCCTCAGCCTGGAGAAGACCGCGCCCACCAGGGGCACATCACCCCGGCGGGCCGGGTCGAAGGGTGCATCGTCGATGCCGATCACGTGGGAATAAGGTTGGGTGGGCATTGTCTGCACCGGCCCGCTTTTCATACAACCGGGCGGGTGGCCACGGCCTCGAACGCCTCCAGCAGCTTGGGAACGGTCCGGTAGTCCGCCAGGGCGCCGGGCTCGACCCAGCGCAGCTCCGTATTCTCCCAATCCAGCATGATCCGCCGGGGGTCTGCGATATCGAACAGGAAGGGGTGCACCACCCAACAGCACCCCAGCTCGGGCGCGGGGATCTCCAGGGGCGCCCCCCTGTTGACGAGCCGGATATCTTCGGCACTCAGCCCCGTCTCTTCCCCGATCTCCCGCCGGGCCTGGGCCAGGGGCGTGGGGTCTTCGAGATAACCGCTGATGGCGGACCAGCATCCCGGGTAGCTGCCCACCTTGCCGCTGCGGCGCACCAGCAATATCTTGCCTCCGTGCCGCAGAAACGCGGTGACCACTTCGCGCCGTTCCAGCGTGCCGTTTGCAGACATGCCAGACCGCCGCGCGTCAGGACTCATCGGCGCCGGTCAGGGGCACGAAGGCCACCGGCAGGGCGCTCCACTCGCTGATTTCTCCCGCGTCATCCTTTTCCACCACCATCAACTCCTGGTGTCCGTAAACCGAGCCCACGGGAATAATCAACCGGCCGCCGTTCTTGAGCTGGTCGATGAGCGGCCGGGGGATATGTTCCGCCGTGGCGGTGACGAGGATAGCGTCGAACGGGGCATACTCCTTCCAGCCCTTGCGCCCGTTGCCGATGCGGGTTTTTACGTTGGTGTAACCCAGGCGCCTGAGACGCTCCGCGGCCTGTTCGGCCAGTTCCGGGATGATCTCTATGCTGTAGACCCGCCTGACCACCTCCGCCAGCACCGCGGCCTGATAGCCGGAGCCGGTGCCCACCTCGAGCACCGAATCCTCCTCGCCCACATTGGCCAGGTCCGTCATCAGGGCGACGATATAGGGCTGGGAGATGGTCTGGCCGCAGCCGATGGGCAGCGGGCCGTTGTCATAGGCGCTGTCTTGCATGTGCGGGCCCACAAAGACGTGGCGCGGGACCTTCTTTATGGCCTCCATGACCCTCGGATTCAGGGCATCGCGGCGGATCATCGGGCGGGTGTAGCGCACCTCCGCCTCGATGTCCCGGAGCATTTTATCCACGCCGCCGGTCACGGTTCCCTGCTCCATAGAGACGGGGGATTCATCTGAGATCCATCCCGTCAGTCATCGGCCCTCACCGCAAGCACATCACAATGGGCATGGTGCAGCACTGCATCCGCCGTCGAGCCCAGCAGACGGCTGAAGCCGTGCCGGCCGTGAGAACCGATAATGATCAGATCACACCCCAACTCGGCGGCGTGCCGGGCGATTTCCAGCCTGGCGTTACCCGACAGGACTTCCCGGTCCGCATCGGCCAGGCCATGCTTTTCCGCAAGGGTGGCGAACCGCTCCTTGGACAGCTCCAGGAGTTCCCTCTCGTCGACACCCCAGTCGATCCCCAGAATCATGTCGCCCACGGGCTCGACGGGGGGTATGTATTCAACGACGTGAACGAGAGAGAGTCGCGCCTGGAAGCGCTCCGCAATCTGCCTGGCCCGTTTTATCACCTTCTCCGCTATGGGAGAAAAATCAAGTGCAACGAGTACATTTTTGTAAGCTGTCATTTTTTCCACCTCCGACTGATATAGTAGCAGCAGAGGGAGATCAGTTCCCGGTTCCGAACACCCATCGGGCGGGTTGGGCCGGGCTTCCCTCGTCAGCCCGGCCTGCATCCTCAGCACTCGGTACTCTTGTACAGTTCGCGCAGCTGATCGCGGATCCTGGCGGCCTGCTCGAACTCCAGATCCCGGGCGTGGCGATACATCTGCTCTTCCAGTTGCTTGATGCGTTTGGCCATCCGGGCCGGGGAGAGGGCGGCGTATTCGGCCTCCTGCCCGGCCACCCGGGCGTATTTCTTCGGCGTGACCGGGGCGCCGGGGCGGGCCCCTTCCATGATGTCGGCGATGGCCTTTTGGATGCTCCTGGGGGTGATGCCGTGGGCCTCGTTATAGGCGATCTGCCTGGCCCGGCGGCGCTCGGTCTCGTCGATGGCGCGGCGCATGGAGCCGGTGATGCGGTCGGCGTAGAGAATGGCCTTGCCGCGGACGTTGCGGGCGGCCCGGCCGATGGTCTGGATGAGCGAGCCCTCGGAGCGCAGGAACCCCTCCTTGTCCGCATCCAGGATGGCCACCAGGGAGACCTCGGGCATATCCAGCCCTTCGCGCAGCAGGTTGATGCCCACCAGCACGTCGAACTCCCCCAGGCGCAGGTCCCGGATGATCTCCACCCGCTCCACGGTATCGATATCCGAATGCAGATAGCGCACCCGGACGCCGTGATCATTGAGGTAGTCGGTGAGATCCTCGGCCATGCGCTTGGTCAGGGTGGTGACCAGCACCCGCTCCCCCGCCCCGACGCGCAGATTCACCTCGGACAGGAGGTCATCCACCTGGGCGCCGGCGGGCCGGACCTCGATCTCCGGATCCACCAGCCCGGTGGGGCGCACCACCTGCTCCACCAGGGCGCCGCCGGAGCGTTCCAGCTCGTATTCCCTGGGAGTGGCGGAGACATAGATGGTCTGGGGCGCGCGGGCCTCGAACTCGTCGAAGCGCAGGGGGCGGTTGTCCAGGGCCGAGGGCAGGCGGAAGCCGTACTCCACCAGGGTCTCCTTGCGGGAGCGGTCCCCCCGGTACATGCCCCCCACCTGGGGGATGGTGACATGGCTCTCGTCCACCACCAGCAGGGCGTTGTCCGGCAGGTAATCGAACAGGGTGGGCGGCGGCTCCCCGGCCGCGCGCCCGGAGAGATAGCGGCTGTAGTTTTCGATGCCCGCGCAGTAGCCCAGCTCCAGCATCATCTCGATGTCGAAACGGGTGCGCTGCTCCAGGCGCTGGGCCTCCACCAGCCTGTTGTCGTTGCGCAACTGCTCCAGGCGCTCCTTGAGCTCCGCCTTGATGGACTCCACCGCCTGCAGCAGAGTCTCCCGCGGCGTCACGTAATGGGACTTGGGGTAGATGGTGTAGCGGGGGACCTGGCGCAGGATCTCGCCGGTGAGGGGGTCGAACAGGGAAATGGCCTCGATTTCATCATCGAACAGCTCGATGCGCACCGCCTCCCCCTCGGACTCCGCCGGATGGATGTCGATGACATCGCCCCGCACCCGGTAGCCGGCGCGATGCAGCTCCACCTCGTTGCGGCTGTATTGAAGCTCCGCCAGCCGGCGCAGGATGGCGCGGTGCTCCACCCTGTCCCCCCGCACCAGGTGCAGCACCATGCTCAGATAGCTGCGGGGATCCCCCAGGCCGTAAATGCAGGAGACGGTGGCCACGATGACGGTGTCCGGCCGCTCCAGCAGGGCCTTGGTGGCGGACAGGCGCATCTGCTCGATGTGATCATTCACCGAGGCGTCCTTCTCGATGAAGGTGTCGGAGGCGGGCACATAGGCCTCGGGCTGATAGTAGTCGTAGTAGGAGACGAAGTACTCCACCGCGTTGCGGGGGAAAAAAGCCTTCATCTCACCGTAGAGCTGGGCCGCCAGGGTCTTGTTGTGGGCCAGGATCAGGGTGGGGCGCTGCACCTGCCGGATCACATTGGCGATGGTGAAGGTCTTGCCCGATCCGGTCACCCCCAGCAGGGTCTGGCCCGCCTCGCCGGCCTCGATGCCGGCGACCAGTTGCCGGATCGCCTCCGGCTGATCGCCGGCGGGTTCGAAATCGGCCTCCAACTGAAATTCTTTCGTCATGGGGGATTCTGCTGCCGGAATCTATTGGATATCATTACGGCCTTTCCAGATTCAAATTCAACCACACCGGAACCACCTATGAACATCAAGCTCTCAGGACGCGTAAAGGCGGTCAAACCCTCACCCACCCTGGCCATCACGGCCCGGGCCGCTGAAATGCGCGCCGCCGGCAGGGATGTCATCGGCCTGGGCGCCGGGGAGCCGGATTTCGACACGCCCGACCATATCAAGGAAGCGGCCATCCAGGCCATCCGCGACGGCTTCACCAAATACACGCCCGTGGACGGCACCGCCGACCTCAAGCGGGCCATTATCGCCAAATTCAAGCGCGACAACGAGCTGGATTACGCCCCCGACCAGATCCTGGTCTCCTGCGGCGGCAAGCAGAGCTTCTACAACCTGGCCCAGGCCCTGCTGGATCCGGGGGACGAGGTCATCATCCCCGCCCCCTACTGGGTCTCATACCCGGACATGACCCTGCTGGCGGGAGGGGTCCCGGTCTTTATTCATGCCGGCGCCGAACAGAATTTCAAGATCACCGCCGCCCAACTGGCCGCCGCCATCACCGACAAGACCCGGCTGGTGGTCGTCAACAGCCCCTCCAACCCCACCGGCATGGCCTACACCAGGGCCGAGCTGGCGGAGATCGGCCGGGTGCTGGAGGAGCATCCCCGCATCCTGGTGGCCACGGACGACATGTACGAGCACATCCGCTGGTCCGGCGAGCCCTTCGTCAACATCCTCAACGCCTGCCCCGGCCTGGCGGGCCAGACCCTGGTGCTGAACGGCGTCTCCAAGGCCTACTCCATGACCGGCTGGCGCATCGGCTACGCCGGCGGCCCGGCGGACATCATCAAGGCCATGAAGAAGATCCAGAGCCAGAGCACCTCCAACCCCGCATCCATCTCCCAGGTGGCGGCCCAGGCGGCGCTGGACGGTCCCCAGGACTGCATCCGGGAAATGCTGACCGCCTTCAAGACGCGCCACGACTATGTGGTGGACCGGCTGAACAAAATAGCGGGCATCGACTGCCTGCCCTCGGACGGCACCTTCTACCTCTTTCCCAGCATAAAGGGGGCACTGGCGCGAACCGACGGCGTAAGCAACGACGTGGAACTGGCCGAATACCTCATCGAGAAGGCCGGCGTCGCGGTGGTGCCCGGCTCCGCCTTCGGCCTGGCCGGGCACATGCGCCTGTCCATCGCCACCAGCCGGGAGAACCTGGAGAAGGCGCTGGACCGCATCGGGGAAGCCCTGGGCTGAACAGGGCCACCAAACAACCACGCTCCCGGCGGCGGCGCGATTTGTGCACCCTGATAAGCGGCGTGCGGCGCGGCCGCTCCGGCCATCCCGATTGACCGGGCGGGAGCGGACTTCAGTCGCGAAAAAAACGCACCCTATCAGCCAGCAACCCCAACATGGCAAGCATCCTGATAATCGGATCGGTGGCGGAAGACCGCGTCATCTTCCTCCGCTCGCCCCTGCGGGAAGGCGCCCACCTCGAGGGCGAGGAACGGGGCAGGCGCCTCGGCGGCGGCGCCGCCAACACCGGTGGCGCCCTCGCCCATGCCGGCCATCACGTCATGCCGGTGTGCGCCATCGGGAATGATCCCGCCGGCCGATGGATACTGGACCGGCTTCACGCCATCCATTTCGACCTGACGCTGGTGCGCACCGTCGAAGGCCTTTCCACCCGCTCTATCGTCATGCTCGACAGCGCCGGCGAACGCACCATCATCAACCTCAGCCGGGCGCGGGAGGCGGAACCGCCTGCCCGCATCCTGGATGTCCCGGCCGATTGCCTGTTCGTGCGCAACCGGGATCCGGACCTGGCGCCCCTGCTGGAGGCCCGGACCAGGGATTGCCTGGTCATCGCCCACATGCCTCCTTTTGCGGGGGAATCCCGCCCGGCCCAGATTCTGGTGACATCGGAATCCGACCTGGAACCGGAAATGCAGGAAGACCCCTTCGAGCTTGGGCGCCGGGTGGCGGGGGACAGGCTGGAATGGGTGATCGTCACGCGGGGCAGGCTCGGCGCCAGCGCCTACAGCGCCAACCAACGGCTCTCCGTTCCCGCCCCGGATGCAGGCGTCATCGATACGACAGGCGCCGGCGACGCCTTCGCCGCAGGCCTGATCCACGGCCTGACCGCCGGCCAGACCATGACCCGGGCCCTGGAGACGGGCTGCGCCTGGGGGGCCGAATCCACGCGCTGGGAGGCCTCCATGCTGCCGTGCGAGGCCGTGGGGCGGCTGATCTAGGGTCTGTTAAGCTGATAATTTAGGATACAAAAACATTTAACCGCAGAGGACGCAGAGATTCGCAGAGGTTTTTATTTATTATCAATAAGCTGGCTAGCATTTCATTTCTCTGCGCACCTCTGCGTCCTCTGCGGTTAATATTTATCTTTTACCAAT
>DRKS01000033.1 GCA_011051655.1 Sedimenticola sp. | reverse complement strand
ATTTGGTTTTTGGAACAATCTGGCTTCGCATCTTGAACGATCAGCCTTGAATCATAGCTACGGCTATGCTTCGGCGGCCGATCGTCCAACCTGCTTCGCCAGCTTGCCCCAAAAATCCAAATCCTGGTGAGAAATGCGGGTTAAAGGGTTCGGTTCAGAAACAGGAAAGCGATGAGTTTACCGCAATGGGCGGGGTTGGCGAAAGGCGATGCCCGGCGAATGGTGGCGACCCGCACCAGCCACACCCCGGCACACGAGTCCACCGCTGCGGCTGCTCCCTTCCGGGCCTGACCGGGTTCACGATTTTCCGTTGCGAGGGGACCGATACGGGCCGCCATTGAGCGGCGAATTATAGCCCCGATCCCCACATTTCCACAAAGCCTGTTGAAATCAGTTATATTCCCGCCACCAGCCACCCAGCAAGCCCCTGATGTCAAGCAACCCCCGCCAACGCCCCTTCCACCACAGCATCCGCTTCAAGCTGCTGCTGGTGGCATTGACGCTGGCGGTCATCCCCTGGGCCGGATACCGCTATATCCAGGAAACCGAGGCCTTTCTGCGCCAGGGGCAGGAAAGCGTGCTGCTGGGCACCGCCCAGGCCGTCGCCACGGTGCTGCACAACCGGGACGACCTGTTTGCCGCCGGGAACGATTCAGGCTGGACGGTCTATGTCCACAGGCTGCACAGCGACATCCAGCTCGACGGCTACAGCGAGGACTGGGCGCCCTATCTGCGCAACGCCCGTCATTACGAGGCTGCAAATATCCTCACTGACGGCGCCTCACGCCAAGCGCCTGCCCTCTCCTTCGATCATCTGGTGGGGCAAAGGGACGGCTATCTCTATGCGCTGTTCCGGGTCAGGGACGACCGGATCATTTATAGCCTTCCCGGCGAAGGCCGGGGCAGGCAAGGCGATCACCTCCGGATCACCCTGGAACAGCCGGGCGGGGGACTGGCCCGCTACCGGGTCGCCACCTCCGCCCCCGGCTGGGTCGATGCCCGGCGGATGCCGGAGGACCCCACGGACCCCGAACCCCTGGGCACGGAGCCGCGCATCAGGGGCGAGTGGCAGGAGACCGCCCGGGGCTACACCCTCGAAATCCGCATCCCCCGCTACCTGGTGGGCGACAGGCTGGCCTTCGCCATCGCCGATGTGGACGATCCCGCCGGCCGGGAAATCCGCTCAGTGGTCAGCACCGCCGGCAGCGGCGGCCCGGACGATCTGGGCCGGCTCATCACCCCCTCCCCCGCCATAGAGCGCATCATCAGCAGCCTGGAGCACGAAAGCGCCCGCATCTGGGTGCTGGACGAGCAGGGGCGCGTGCTGGCCCAAAGAGGCACATTGCAATCCAGCGGCGATGCTGTGCGGCCACGCAAGCCCGACACCCCGGCGTGGCTCCACAGCCTGTTCCGGCTGGTGCTGCGCCCGCCGGCCGGGCACTTCGAAGATGAATTCACCGGCGCATTCCGGCTGCAAGGCCCGGAGATCGAAAGCGCGCTGAACGGCCGCCCGGAGATCAGGCGCCGCCGCACTCCGGATGAAGAGGCCGTCATCCTCTCTGCCGCCTGGCCCATCCGCTCCGATCAAGGCATCCTCGGCGCGGTCCTGGTGGAGCAGAGCACCAACGCCATCCAGTCTCTGCAAAACGAGGCATTGGAGCGGCTGTTCAGCATCACCCTCATCTTCTTTGCCGGCACCAGCATGGTGCTGCTGGGATTCGCCACCTTCCTCACCGCCCGCATCCGCAGCCTGCGCAACCAGGTCGAGGCGGCGGTGACCCCGGACGGACGCATCCGGGGCGAAGTGAAGACCGGGCGGGCGCGGGACGAAATCGGCGATCTGGGCCGCAGCTTCGCCAGCGTGCTCAACCGCCTGGGCGAATACAACCGCTACCTGGAGGCCATGGCCTCACGCCTGGCCCACGAACTGCGCACCCCGCTGACTGTCGTGAAGACATCCCTGGAAAACCTGGAAATGGAACAGGACCCGCCGGAACGGCAGCGCTACATCCAGCGCGCCAAAGAGGGAACGGAGCAACTGGGCCTGATCCTGCACCGCATGCGCGAGGCCACCCGCCTGGAACAACTGCTCCAGCAGACCGAACCCGAGGATTTCGACCTCAGCGCCCTGGTGCGGGCCGCCGCCGGAAATTATGCCGCCGTCTATCCACAAGTCGACTTTCAAACCTCCCTTCCCGACCGGCCCATAATCGTCACCGGCGCACCCGACCTGATCAGCCAGGCCCTGGACAAGCTCATCGGCAATGCTGTTGATTTTCACAGCCCGGGCACGCCTGTCCGGCTGAACCTGGAAAGGCGTGATGCAACACTGACCTGCCTGAGCATAAGCAATGAGGGCCCGCCACTGCCGGAGGGGCTGCGCCAGGAGCTGTTCGAATCCATGGTCTCGGTGCGCCCCGGCGAATCCCCGGAACCCCACCTCGGACTGGGACTTTACCTGGTGCGGCTGATTTGTGAATTCCACGGCGGCAAGGCCGAGGCCGCCAACCTGCCTGAAAACAGGGGTGTTATCCTGAGCCTTATACTGCCTGCCATTGGATAGCCCGTAGATTGGGCTGAGGTGTGAAGCCCAACCTGCGGTCTACATAAAACGCGACCTGAATTTTTTCAGGGGTAATACGCTTTTCTTGGTTGCGTCATCTATGAGTTCATTGATCTTGAGCAGTCCCGCACCGCAAACAACGACAGGCTTTTCGTCTTTTATAAAAATAACCTTCCCCGGCGCCCTGTTCTCAATATGGACATCCCCGATCACTTCGGCATCCAATATCCTTGCCGCCTCGTTATTCACATCCGTCAGTGCCCCGGCATAGGGATAGCCCACGGCATCGATAAAGCGCTTGATGGCTTCGGATGATTGTGACCAGTCGATTCTGTAATCGTCTTCGTCCCGCCAGAGGCTGTAGCTCGCCTCTTCCTCGTTTTGCTTTAGCGCCTGTATGGCGCCGCCACCCGCTATGGTTCGCACGATCTTAACGGCCAATTTCCTGTAGTTGGGGATCAACAGGTCGATGGCGTCCTGTATCTTTATCGGATAACCGATTTCAGTGACCGAGCGGGCAATGATGTCGCCCTTGTCATATTCATCCGATCCGAACAAGGCGGTAACGCCAATTTTGCTCTCACCGTTTATCAATGCCGAAACCAAGGGATTGAAACCACGGTATTTCGGCAGCAAGGAGTCATGCAGGACAATGAGCCGCCCGGGCCGGGCATCTATGAGCCATCGCCAGCCAACGGCAATGGCATATTCGCTGGCAATACCATGGTGGTCCGCACGATCATGGAAGGGGATGCCGTGTTTGGAGCACAGCTCTTTGATTTCCTCATAGTAGTCCTTTTGAAGGCCGGCATCCCTCGATGCGATAACGGCATCGATGGCGCCTTGGAACTGACCCGCGATGGCGCATAGCGTTGCATGGCCTTTCTGGGTCATGAGAAACAGGGTTATCGTATTTTTCACTGCCAATCCCTGCCGCTATGCATTGCTGCCGCCGGCCCCCATGTCAGGCGATCTGATATAGCCATCCTTGATCATCAGTTCCCTGGCCTTTTCGGCATCCTGCTCTTCCTGGGGAATCGCCAGGTAATAGGGCAGCGTGATCGGCTCATCCGACAGCCGGACGACCTCGGCTTCGGTCAGGCGCTCTATTACGGATTCGATGGTTCGCTCCAACTCCTCCGGGGGATCACCATGGTAGAGGCTCCCCAGATAATCGATAAGCTCTTGGATCCTGTGTTGGCCGTCCGCCAGGGAAACCACCCTGCCAAGCCAGGGGTCAAGGGGCGTCGCAGCGCCGGGATCGTGCAGGTCGACCAGCGCCAGTTTATCGTCCTGCCACGTAAAAACCGCCGTGCGAAAGAAATATTTCGATTTGTCCAAGCTTAAACCCTCAGGATGGTTGGGGGCAACGAATCAGGCGCATCATAAGGCTGGATCAACCTCTCTACAACACGGCCAGTTCTTTATTCGAAAAATGCCGGTCCGTGTTCCGGCGGTGCTCATGTTTGCGTTCGAGGTCATGAATAATCATGTGGCTGAATTTGATCCCCGTGATCCCCTCCGCGCTCTCCAGCCCCCCCGGACTGAAGACGTTGATTTCCATCAGTTTGCCGCTGACGATATCCAGCCCCACGAAAAACATTCCATCGTGGCGCAACTGTGGGCGGATGGTTTCGGCAAGCTCAAGGATACTGTCGTCGATGACCGCGGGCGCCGTACCGGCGCCCGCCGTGATATTGCTGCGTATGTCGCCATCGGATCGCACCCGCCGGATTGCGGCGTATTTCCCCTTGTGGCGCAGGGGCGCGCCGTTGAGCAAGAACAAGCGCGTGTCTCCGTAAGCCGCCGCCGGCAGATATTCCTGGGCGACGATGTAGCCATCGCGGGACACGGCCTCGATTATCTGATTGGCATTGGGCAGATCATCCGGCCGCAGCAAGAAAACATTACGGCCCCCGGACCCGGACAGGGGCTTGAGCACAATGGTGCCGCCCATTTCCCTGCTGAATTCCTTTATGCGCTCACGGTCACGGGTGATGAGCGCCCTGGGACGGACCTCGCTGGGGAATTGTTGCAGATAGAGCTTGTTCATGGCCTGCATCAGGCCCTCGGGATCGTTTATCACCAGGACGCCCTTGCGCGCGGCGAAACGCGCGAAGTTGACGCCGGCAAGGCGCGCCCATGGGCGGCTGATGGCGTCTTCGGCGGGATCGTTGCGCAACATCAGGACATCCAGCGCACCGGCGTTTATGTATTCTGAAACCGCCTGCCCGCTCCACAGATCGTCGAGATATTTGCCGGTGCTGCGGTGGCCCTTCCTGGATACCCGCACGGCCTTTGCATGCACGTTTTCATCGGTGTCGTAGGAAAAACCGCTGACGCTGATATACCAGGCCTCATGCCCGAGGTTGGTTGCGGCCATGGCGAGATGGGTGGTGGTATAGCCGGGAAGTTCCGTTTTAATGTCGTTGACAACGAAGGCGATTCTCATATCACAGATTTCCCATCATATGCTCCAGGCTTGGCTCTGATTTCAGTTTGCTCAATCGTTGCCGCACATTGTTGTCCGATAAATAACGTGGCATGAGCGCCGCCGGTTGCACCACCTTGCGCCACTGGAGTTCCCGCAGCAGCGGCAGTTGTTCCAGGGCGATCTTTCCGCTGAACAGGATATCGGGTTCATCATGCTCTCCAAGATGATCCAGCAGATTCATGAGCCCGCGCAGATAGATCATATCCTTGGTATAGCCTCCGCCGCGACAGACCCGCATGGCAATGGTGAAGGCGGTATAGGGCTTGAAACCGTAGTCATGATGCAACAACCTGAAGGTCTCGATAAAGTCGGCGCCGGACATGATGCCATGCACGGCGATAACGCGCCCGGCCAGGATTTGCATGCGGGGGATATCAAGCCCCCCCACGAGGTATTCGGCCAGCACCGCCAGGCCTTCCTGCAGCTCTTCATAGCCCGCCATGCCGGCATAGAGCTGTTTGAGCCGTTGTTTCCTGCCATTGTGGTAGGTAAGGACATGGGTGCCTATTTCATGGCTGATGGCGGCGTCGAGCCTTGCCCTGGAAACGCCGGCATCGGCGCCGATGAGGAAATTGCCGTGGGACACCATGAGGCCGCTGACATCAGCGCGCACCTCGACCCTGGCGGCCAGCGAGGGGTCTCTTTCACGGTAATACGCCATTTCCTCCCTTGCCCGTTGGGCGAAGCGCCCGGCATCCAGTATCTCGTCCTTGCCACAAGGGCCCCGGCCCGGCGGTCGCGCCATCAGTTTTTTGGCGGCATCCAGCAGGGCCGCATCGATATCGCCGAAGAGCTGGATGCTGCCATGCAGGAACCGGGGCGTATTGCGGTCGTTCAGGAGCGTGATCTGACGGTCCAGCTCGTCACGCTTGGCGGTAAAAAAAGCGGCCAGGGTGGGATCTTCGATTTTCTCCAGGGGCGTCTGGTAAAGCGCCCGCTTGAGCAGCGCCGGATCGGCGCTGCGCGGGCGGTAATGGAACTCCGGCATCCGGCTGTAACCGCTCTGTTCAAACGCCGACCAGGCCTCGCCGACGTTCACCGGCGTGACGTGCAGCAACAGGTCGAATCTTTCGCTGATCTCCGCCAGCCTTTGGTCCGTGTCCCAGACGGCCCTGGTCATGGCGCGCCGGCCCAGCTCGTGATAATGGCGGGGGCGGTAACGGGTGCTGTGATGACTGAAGCTGTAAAAGGCCTTTTTGAGCGCCAGCGTCACCTTGCGGCGCATGATATTCAGGGCAAAGGGGAGGACCTCCCCCGTCACCGGATCACGATAGACCGGCCTGATCTCCAGGCCCAGCGTGACGCATTCCAACCGCGCCGCCTCCTGGTGCGTCAACAGCGGCGCCAAGCCGGGCGCAAAGCAGTCGTCCTGGTAGCTGATCCTTACCTCGGCCCGCTGCTTGCGCAGGCGGATACCCAGCAGGGCGCCTTCGAGGGCGTCCAGGGTCTTGCCGGGCGCCCCCTGCCGCGGGGCATGGAGGTGAAAGGCGGGCCGGACGGGATGGCGGCCGGCGTCTTCCCGCTCCTCCCCCGCCCACAGCTCGATGAGCAAAAAGCCTCCGAACGCCGCGCTCTGGGTCTTGACGATGCTGTATATCAGGGCCGAGATGTCCGCTTGCAGATCGGGATCGGACGAGGTCTTCAAATAGGCCGCCTGGCCCAGCATCAGGCTGGCGGTGCCGTTATCCTCCCGGTCGGCCGGCTGGCGATAGACGCAAAGAAAGGGCAACTGCCGGTCGATGTGCACGCATCCATCCCGGTGCAGGCGGTAACGCACCTGGCGGTTGGCCGCAAGCCGCCCGCTTATTTCATCCACAAGCTCCGCCGAAATACTGTGCGGCCGCCGGTTCATTGCATGGAGGCCAATGCGGCCTTGATGCCGGGGATGGTGCTGGTCAACGCCTGCCTGACCGCCTGAATCTTCACGGGATCGCCCAGGCCGCTCCATTCGTCCATGTAGAACTTCTTGAACTCCACCGCCAGAACACAGGCGGTCCGGGGATAGTGGGTATGCACCCACCTGGGGAACTGCCTGCCGATGAATTTGACATTCTCCCGCACGTCGAGATGCCGCCCCAGAAAATCGAACGCCCGCAGGTCATGGATAAAGCGGTCGACCACGGGCGCCCAGTACCTGCGGTCCAGGGTGCCGGTGCCGATGTTGACATCCGGGTTGAGCCGGGGGTCCTCCGGCGGGGCCTTGGGCCCGGCCCTGCGGTAGTTATAGGCGTGCAGGTCGAGCACGACAAAGCGGTGATGGCGCGCCCTCATTTCATCAAAGAGCACACGCAGCTCTTTGTAGAACGCATCATATTCCTCCAGGGAGCGGATTATCATTTCCTGGGTGGGCGGGGTCTTCCAGAGCTTCAGCCCCCAGGCGTCCCCGGGAGAGAGGTAGACGGCCTCGTCACGGGCGCGGTTCAGATCGACCTCGAAGCGGGAGCGTTCGGGCAGGATATAGTTGTCCGAAATACACACCCACGCATCGGTGAAGGGATCCTCCTCGCGCAGCCGCGTCTTCTCGTCCAGCGCAATGATCTCCCGCAGTTCTTCACGCAGGGCATGGCCGGAGTGAACCGCCGTGACGATGACGGGATCGCCCCCCAGGTGTTCATCCCACAAGGGATGGTCGTGATCTTGGCTGTCAGGCATGGTCAGGGCCCTCCCGGGATATCCTTCCACCGGACTTTTTACAGGCGCGCACATGCGCCACGAAACGTTGCACCCAATGGTGGCTGTCCGTATCCCTCATGTGCGCATACCCGGCCAGCAGGTTCTTGTGGATAATACCATCGTTGCTGCCGTCGATGCCGGCGCCGCGCAGCACCTCATAGGCAAAGCTTATCTCATCGCCCAGGTTCTCCAGGGTGGAATAATGGAATTCATGGGCGGCGATCCCGCCGGTTCCTTCCGGCAGTTTGGGCCAGGGGGATTTACCCGTCTCACGCAGTTTCACATAGCCCCGTCCCCGGGGGCGTTCATGCATGACCGCGTCGGCGGGAACGGCGCCCACCATTTCACAGGTCCTGCCATGCCAGCTCAGGCTGCGGGACAGGTACATGAGCCCCCCGCATTCCGCATAGGCGGGACCGCCCGCCTGGATAAAGTCACGGATTGCACGGCGCAGCCCCCGGTTTTTCTCCAGCGCCTCCATGTGCATCTCGGGGAAGCCGCCGCCGATGAACAGGCCATCTATGTCCGGCAAGGCAGAATCCGTCAGGGTGTCGAAGGGAATCAGCTCCGCACCGGCCCCGGCCATAGCCTCCAGGTCCCCCGCATAATAAAAACCGAAGGCCGCATCCCGGGCGATGCCGATACGCACATCGGGGCCCGTGGAAGCCGGCCGGCTTCGCGGAGCCACCGGCGTAATGGCGGGCGCCTCGGCCGCCAATGCCAGCAGCCGGTCGAGATCGACCTGGTCCGCAACGGCGGAGCCGATGCGCGCGATGACCTCATCCCCCGCATCGGCTTCGTTGCTGGGCAGCAGCCCCAGGTGACGCTCGACAATCTCGATATCCCGGGACTGGTGCACGGCCCCCAGAACCGGCACATCGGTATAGTGCTCGATCACCCGTCTCAGCTTTTCCTCATGCCGGTAGCCCCCCACCAGGTTGAGGATCACGGCACCGATACGAATCCCGGGCTCAAAGGACTGGTAACCGAGAATGAGGGGGGCGATACCGCGGGTCATGCCCCGGGCGTCGATGACCAGCACCACGGGCGCGCCCAGCAGGGCGGCGAGGGCGGCATTGCTGTTGCTGCCGTGCAGGTCCAGCCCGTCATAGAGGCCCTTGTTGCCCTCGATAATGCCCAGGCCGGCCCCCTGCATGCGCCGGGCAAAGAGTGTTTTGATCTCCGGCCGGGACATGACCTGAAAATCCAGATTGTGGCAGGCCCGCCCGGCGGCACGGCCCAACCACAGGGGATCAATATAGTCAGGACCTTTCTTGAAGGGCTGCACCACCAGCCCCCGTTGGCGATAAGCGGCGCAGAGCCCAACGCTGACGGTGGTCTTGCCCGAGGATTTATGGGCGGCGGAGATGAGAAGATGAGGCATTTTTTAATTTAAAGTTGTCAGTTTTCAGTTATCAGTTGTCAGTTAATAGTGCTCACACTGACAACTGATAACTGATAACTGATAACTGATAACTGATAACTGATAACTGACAACTGATAACTGACAACTGATAACTGACAACCGATTCACATACACCCGGACGGCTTGGGCAGCCCGGCATAGCGGCAAGCCTGCTTGGCGGGACCATAGGGGAACAGGCTGTAGAGATAATTGGCGTTGCCCTTTTCCTTGCCCAGTTTTTTGCCTAGGGCGCGGCTGAGGACGCGGATTGCCGGGGCCATGTGATATTCGTCATAAAACTCCCGCAGGAACCGGATGACCTCCCAGTGCTCTTGCGTCAGCTCCTGGTTGTCCGCCCTGGCCATGGCCTCCGCCACGGCCGGCTCCCATGCGCCGAGATCGGTCAGATAGCCTTCGGCATCGGTTTCCAGGATCCTGCCGTCAACCTCTATGGACATCGGTGCGACTCCCCGGGCCGGCCGGTCCTACAGCCAGGCCTGGACCTTGTCATATTCCACGGCAAGATCGACAAAGCCGCCGTAATCCACCAGCCGGACCCCATCGATCAGCCTCTCGGGAGGGAACCCCCTGGCCTTCAAATCCGGCTCCAGACAGTAAAGATCCAGATCGGCGGCGGCGCGCTTCAGGGGCTCCTCGAAGGCGCCGCCCCGCAACGCGGCATAGACGCCGTCCTCCATCAGCAGCAAGGCGCTTCCCGGCTTTGCATAGCGCAGGCAGCTTTGCAACGAGCTCTTCTCAAAGGGCGATTTGTTGACGGTATGCAGGATGCCCATGCATCAATCCTCAAAAGCTGAAAATAACATCATGCTCATCCAGCAGATCCCGGATTTGGGCATCGTTCAACACCTCGGCCTTCACCAACAAATCCTTCCCGCTGAGGCCGCGCGCCGCCAGGGACTCGCCGGACACATACAGTTTCTCCACGTCATACATATCGAGGGCGCAGTAGGCGGGCGAGAAATCCTTCAGGTCGATATCCGCCGGATCCTGCCCCCCCTTCAGTTGGAAAACGCCGTCATCGAGAAACAGCAGGGAGATGTCCTGGTCAAAGGCGGCGCCGATCAGCACCACATCGAGGGACTCCTGGGCATAGCCGCTGCCGTAGGGCGCGCGCCGGTTGAGGTAAAGAAATTTCTTTATCTCCACGGCCTCAGTCCCCGAACACCACCAGCCGGTCCGCCACGATCGCCGCCTCTATCAACTGGCCCAGGCCGGAAATCCTGAAGCCGGGGGCGATATTATCGGCGTCCTTTCCAAGACGCCGCATTTCACCCTCGTCGACGATGCCGCGCTTTTGGGCGGCGGCGACACAGAGCACCAGGTCCAGGCCGTGCGCCGCCGCCAGTTCCGACCAGCGGCCGGTGATATCCCGGTCATCCTGGGGGGGCGTCGCCAGCCGGGTGCCGTTATTGACGCCATCGTGATAAAAAAAGACCCGCACCACCTCGTGCCCCTTCTCCAGCGCCGCCAGGGTGAACTGATAGGCCGAGTCACTGGTCTGATGCTGATAAGGTCCTTCGTTGATTTGAATGGCGAATCTCATATCGATTTTGTCACCGGTAAAAACGGATTGCCCTCTATAATACCCGATCGGCGGGCGCCCCCTCCCCAATTATTCCGCGGTGAATGCCGGATAAGGTAGGATGACCGGACCCGAAACGATGCGGTTGATACTATGACGCAAATGCTCCAAAGGCTCGGCGGCCTGCTGCTTGGGACCGGCCTGCTGCTCCTGGGCGCCTTTCCCGCCGGCGCGGACGATGATTTCCGCCTGCCCGAAATCGGCGATCCTTCCGGCGGGGTCATGACCCGGGTCCAGGAGCAGCGGCTCGGCCAGGCCTTCATGCGCAATGTCCGCAAGCAGCTCAACGTCATAAGCGACCCCTGGATGTCGGATTATATCCAGTCCCTGGGGGGGCGCCTGGCATCCAACAGCTCCGCCCAGGGACAACGATTTCACTTCTTTCTCATCGACAGCCCCGTGGTCAACGCCTTCGCCGGCCCGGACGGCCATATCGGCATCTTCGCCGGCCTGCTCCTGACCACCGAGACGGAGAGCGAACTTGCTTCCGTCATCGCCCACGAAATCGCCCACGTCACTCAAAAGCACCTGGTGCGGGCCTTCGACGACGCCAGCCGTCTGAGCCTGCCGATGGGCGCCCTGGCGCTGGCGGCGGCCGTCATCGGGGGCCAGTCCCAGCTTGGGGCCGCCGCCATGGCGGGCGTCCAGGCCGGCATGGTCCAGCACCAGATCAATTTCACCCGCGCCAACGAACACGAGGCCGACCGGATGGGCATTCACACCCTGGCCCGGGCGGATTTCAACCCCAGGGCGATGCCGGTATTCTTCGAGCGCATGGGCCGCGCCACCCGCTTTTACGGCACGGAACTGCCCGAATTCCTGCGCACCCACCCGGTGACCACCAACCGCATCGCCGATTCCAGGGGCCGCGCCGAGACCTACCCCTACCGCCAGCATCCGGACAGCCTCGGCTACCATCTGGTGCGCGCCACCCTGCGCGAAAGGCAGTACGAGGACCCCAAGGATGCGGTGCGCTTCTTCCGGGAGACCCTGGCCGACGGCCGCTACCGCAACGAAGCCGGGCAACGCTATGGCTATGCGCTGGCCCTGCTGCGAAACCGCGACTACAAAGGGGCGAGGGCGGAGCTGGACAAGCTGCTCCAAGATCAGCCGCAGCAGACCGCCTACCGCATCCTCGACGCCCGCCTGTACCGGGAATCGGGAAAACCGGAACGGGCGCTGGCCACCCTCGAGGCCGCACTGAAGCTCTCGCCGGACAGCTATCCCCTGACCATGGCCTATGCCCAAACCCTGCTGGATACGGGCAATCCCGGGCCGGCCCGCCAGGCGCTGGAGAAACTGCTGCCCCGGCGCCCCCTGGATGCGGCCCTGTACGAACTGCTCTCCCAGGCGGCGGGCGACGCCGGTGAAATCAACCAGGCCCACGAATATCTCGCCGAGCACTATTTCCTTTCCGGCCGCCTGGAGCAGGCCAGACAGCAGCTTGAAATCGCCCTGCGGGACAAAAACATAAGCCTTTTCCGCGGCGAACGAATGTCGGCCCGGCTGAAGCAGATCCAAGGGGAAATCGCCGAGCTGAAGCGACAACGAAACCGCTGATATGAACAACACCGGAACAGGCGCCGACCTGAGGCGCCGGCTGATCCTGAAAGGCGCCATGGCCGCCGGCGCAATGATGACCGTCCTGGCCGCGGGCCTGGCGCCGGCACGGGCCCTGGCCGCCTGGCCGAAAAAGGCCTTCCGCGCAAGCGGCGTGCCGGAGGCGCTGAAGGCACTGACCGGGAGCGACGTCATCGTCGCCGCCAAGGATGCGGTCAGGATCGAAGGGCCGGATGTGGCGGAGAACGGCAAAGCGAGAATCAAGGTTTTTTCCGATCTGGCCGATATGGAATCCATCGCCATCCTGATCCCGGGCAACCCGGCCCCGCTGGCCGCCAGCTTCAAGCTGAGCCCGGAGATCACGGGCCATGTGGCCACCCGCATCCGGATGGAGGCCACCGGGGAGGTCCTTGCGGTGGTCAAGGCCGGCGGCAGGCTTTTCAGCGCAAAAAAAAGGATTATCGTGCCCCCACGGCTCTCAAGGTAATAACCCAGGATGCCAAAGAAATCCATCGAGATCCGCGCCAAGCACCGCAACGGCATAACCACCGTCAACGCCCTCATGGTCCACCCGATGGAACCCGGCATCCGGGGGAACGGCGGAAACGGGAATCCGGTCTCCGCCCACTTCATCCAGGAAGTGATCTGTGAATACCGGGAGGCCGTCCTGCTCAGGGCCCAGTGGGGCCCGAGCATCTCCCGGGACCCCTACCTCTCTTTCAGCTTCAAAGGCGGGGCCAAGGGTGAAAAGATCAGGCTGAGCTGGGTGGACAACAGGGGCGGCAGCGATTCCGCCGAAACGGAAATAAAGTAGACGCCTAAATGCTATGATTCCCCGGGTATTTGGAAAATGCGGCCCCAAGGCCCATTGAACAGCGCTTTTTGTGACGCCCTCCATTGGCGGCATCCATCCGAATTGATACAATGTTGCGGTTAAGTTCAATCAAAAAAGGTACCGGCAATTAATATGTTACGTATATTTCTAATCGGCTTGCTGCTGTTTTCGGCCATGCCCGCTCTGGGGGACGCCTCCCTCAGCGTGGGCGCGGAGGACGCCTCGCTCGAAGGCATAAAGGCCATCCTGGAGGATGGACGGCCGGACGATGCCATGAAACAGCTCGACAGCCTGCTGAAGAAGGACCCGGACAATCCCGAGGCACGCTTCCTCAAGGGTTTGATTCTGGTCAACCAGAACAAACTCGAGGAATCCATCGAGGTGTTCGAGGCCCTCACCAAGGATTATCCCGACTTGCCGGAGCCCTATAACAACCTGGCGGTATCCTACTCCGCCCTGGGCCGTTTCGATGAAGCCCGCAAGGCCCTCCAGGCCGCCATTACGACCCATCCAAGCTACGCCACCGCCCACGAGAACCTGGGAAACATCTACGCCATGATGGCGGCCGAGGCCTACGATCAGGCGCTGGCCCTGGATGAAGGGAACCATGCGGCCCGGGACAAGCTGGCCCTCATGAATGAGCTGTTTTCGGTAGTGCCCATGGGCGAGACCCTGCCGGCCGGGGCCGGGCCCGACACCAGCACCCGGGAAGAGAAGGCCCCGTCCGCCAAATTCAACAAACCTTCGTCCCTGCCCCCCGAGGAGGACCCCGAGCTTTCGATCCCCCTGGAGGCGGAGGCCTCCCCCGAAGAGAATCCGGAACCCGCCGCCCCGGCCACGGCGGAGGCGCCCCCCCGGGCAGCCCCGGCAAGCAACACCGCCTCCAACCTCGACCGGGAGGTGCTTGCAACCGCAGAGGCCTGGGCGCGGGCATGGTCCCACAAGGATCTGGATGGCTACCTGGGTTTCTATCATCCCAGCAGGTTCAAGCCATCGAAGGGACTGTCGCGCGCCGCCTGGGAAAAGCAGCGCCGGCGGCGTTTGTCCAAGCCACGCTTCATCAAGGTCACTATTTCATATCCGGCGGTAAAATCCCTGGGTAACGGCAGGGCCCGTATCACATTCACCCAGACCTATCGCTCCAACACCTATCGCGACAAGACCAAAAAATCGCTGGATATGGAAAAATCCGAAGACGGCTGGAAGATCGTACGGGAAGCCGTGCTCAAATGAGATTGGCGGGCATACCTCTGCTGCTTTTGGCCGGCGTCTGGCCGCTCGTTGCGGGAGCTGCCGCCTCTGATGCCACCCCTGGCGGGGGGCGCCCCACGGAAGAGGCGCTGCTGGTCGACACCCTGAACTACATACGCGGACAACGGCTGGACGATGCGCTGCAAAGCATCGAGACCCTGGTGGAGCTGAACCCGAAGTTCCGGCTGGCGCAACTGGTCTATGGCGATTTGCTTCTGGCCAAAAGCCGGCCCATTGGCAGGTTCGGCAACCTCCCCACGGGAAAGAGGGCGCGCATCGAGGAGTTGCGGGAGGAGGCCCGCTCGCGCCTGCGCGGGCACCTGCTGCAACCACGAAGCGGCAGCCTTCCGGGCAGCCTGCTGCGGCTGGCGCCGAGCCGGAAGCGGGCCATAGTGGTGGACCTGGAAATGTCCCGCCTCTATCTGTTCGAGAACAGCGACAAAGGCCTCCATCTGCTGGCGAACTACTACGCATCCAGCGGCAAGAACGGCGCCGAGAAACACCTCGAAGGGGACCGCAAGACCCCCGTTGGCGTCTATTTCATCTCCCAGCACATCCCCGGAGACAGGCTGCCCGACCTGTATGGCATCGGCGCCTTTCCCATCGACTACCCCAATCCCTGGGACCGGCGGCTGGGGCGCACGGGCTCGGGGATCTGGCTGCATGGCGTTCCCAGCGACACCTACAGCCGGGCACCGCGATCCAGCAACGGCTGCGTGGCCCTGGCCAACTCAGACCTCGAGGCCATCACGCCGTTCATCGAAATCGGCAAGACCCCGGTGATCATCGCCAATAAAGTGGAATGGCAGGCGCCCTCCGCAATACAGCAGCAGCGGGAGGATCTCGAAAGGGCCATAGAGAAATGGCGCCGCGATTGGGAAAGCCGCGACATGGAAAAATACGCCGCCCACTATTCACGTGCATTCAATAACGGCAAGCGCGACTACGCCGCCTGGATAGCCCAGAAAAACAGAATAAACAAAGGCAAAACCAAAATAGAGGTGGCGCTTTCACAACTGAGTATTTTCAGCGACCCCGGCGAAGCCGGTCTGGCCGTCGTGAGCTTTCAGCAGGAATACAACAGCAACAACTTCAGCAGCAAGGCGGACAAGCGCCAGTACTGGCGCCTTGAAGACGACGGCGTCTGGCGCATCGTCTACGAAGGTTTCGATTAGGGGCTGTTGCTATCAATAGGCCCTAGTACTCCGTCAAGGTGATAACTTGGGATGCAGAGCTTCCCAGGCCGGCCAAGGCAAGGCGCAGTCCGCAGGGAATGGCATGCCCTTTCCAAGGACTGCAACGCGGCATTGGCCGGCCTGGGGCGCTCCCTTCGGGCCAGCCGGAAAGCGGTCAT
>DRKS01000032.1 GCA_011051655.1 Sedimenticola sp. | reverse complement strand
ATTTTTGGGGCAAGCTGGCGAAGCAGGTTGGACGATCGGCCGCCGAAGCATAGCCGTAGCTATGCTTCAAGGCTGATCGTTCAAGATGCGAAGCCAGATTGTTCCAAAAACCAAATAGGACAGAGTATAAATTAACCGCCATCACCTTATGAGGCTAAGTACATTGAATTTCATAAATTTCTCAATTAACCAGGTCCGCCTGGTGAGAAATGCGGGTTAAAAGACCGACTTCAGCCTGTCGCCGATTTTCCCGGCCTTTTCCCCCAGCCCGCCGGGCAACCCCTTGGCCACCCCTTCAGCCTTGGATTTGAGATCCGCGGCCCGCTTGCCCAGTTCCCCCTTGAGCTTATCCTGTATTCCCGCCAGGGGACCGGCCACTGCATCTCCGGCCGACGCCACGACTTTTTCTATGACCTTCCTGAAGGCCTCTGCCGGGGCGATGCCGCCTTTTTCCCTGCCGATATCGGTCAGCTCGATCAGCGGCAGCGGCACCTCGACAGTCTCTTGCAGCAGCGGGGTGGTGATGTTTATCCGCCCACCGGAAATGGTCACCCTGTTGATCACGACCCTGGGGCCGGACTTCTCTTCTTTTGCCGGCTTGGCATCCGCTTGCGTACTTGCGGCCTGCCCCCCGCCCTGCCCGGCGCCGAAGGCCTCCATATTCTTCACGATCTGCTGCAGGTTGGAGCCGGCCGCCCCGCCCGGCTCATAGGTGATTTCCGGCCCGGTGACGTCTATGGCGTCGATGACGACCACATCTTCCGCGACCGACTCCGAATCCAGCACGATCTTCAAACTGTCCAGTGCAAAGGCGCTGGCCGCCTGGTAGCCCTTGGGGTTGCCGATCGTCAGCCCCTTCAGGCTGCCTTTGCCGGAAAAGAAAGAGATGTCGGACGACTCAAGCCTGACATCCGTCTGCGTAACCGGCGGCCCGAATGTCTCCACCGCCTCCACGACCAGTTCATTGAGATGGGTCGTGACATAAAACACCACGGCGATCAGGATCACGGGTATGGCAACCAGAACGCCTATTATCAATTTCTTCATTGAATCAACTCCTTCATCGAGCGGAAATCACGGGTTTCGCCACAGGCGGCGGCAAATATTTCCCCTTCCCCGGAAAGGCCGGCCAGCCGATGGGGGATCATGCAAATCCAAAAGGGAAGGCTGGTGCCCGGGGCCGGACTCGAACCGGCACGGTCGCTAAACCGGCGGATTTTAAGTCCGCTGCGTCTACCAATTTCGCCACCCGGGCAAGGGAGGGGGGTATTGTATCGGCAAACAGGAAGGGACGGAACAGAACCGGGGAATCAGCCAAAGGGGTGGCGCAGGATCATGGTCTCATCCCGGTCGGGGCCGGTCGAGATGATATCGATGGGGACGCCGCAGATCTGTTCGATCCTGTTCAGGTAATTGCGGGCGTTTGGCGGCAACTCGTCAAGGGCCCTGGCGCCGGCGGTGGAGTCCTGCCAGCCGGGCATTTCGATATACACGGGCTCGCAGCGCCCGAACCGCTCCGCCCCCACCGGCGGGACGTCCACCTCCCGGCCGTCCAGCCTGTAGGCCACGCAGAGGCGGAGGGTTTCGAGACCATCGAGCACGTCCAGCTTGGTGATGCAAAGGCCGGTAACGCTGTTGATCTGGAACATGCGCCGCAGGGCCACGGTGTCCAGCCAGCCGCAGCGGCGGCGGCGGCCCGTGGTGGCGCCGAACTCATGCCCCTTCTCGCCCAGGTGTTCGCCATCGCTGTCGAACAACTCTGTCGGAAACGGCCCGGCGCCGACACGGGTGGTATAGGCCTTGACGATGCCCAGGATGTAATCCAGCGCAGCGGGACCCACGCCGCTGCCGCTGGCCGCGCCACCGGCGGTGGTGGTGGAGGAGGTCACGAAGGGATAGGTGCCGTGATCGATGTCCAGCATGGAGCCCTGGGCGCCCTCGAACAGCAGGCTCCTGCCTTCCGCCCTGGCCTGATGCAGCAGGCCGGGGACATCGGCGATCATGGGGGCGATCTGTTCCCCCTGGGCCAGGGCCTCGTCCAGCACCTGGTGAAAGTCGACCTTGTCCGCCTTGTAGTAGTGCTCGAGGGCGAAGTTGTGATATTCCAGGATCTCGCCCAGGCGCGCCTCGAAGTGGGCCGGGTCGAGCAGTTCGCCCAGCCGGATGCCGCGGCGGGACACCTTGTCCTCATAGGCCGGGCCGATGCCCCGGCCGGTGGTGCCGATGGCCCTGTTGCCGCGGGCCGCCTCGCGGGCCTGATCCAGGGCGACATGGCAGGGCAGTATCAGCGGGCAGCCCTCGCTGATGCCCAGGCGCTCCCTGGCCGGCACGCCCCGCCCTTCCAGCATCTCGATCTCTTCCAGCAGGGCGCTGGGGGAAAGGACCACGCCGTTGCCGATATAGCAGCGCACCCCTGCGCGCAGAATGCCCGACGGGATCAGGTGCAAGACGGTCTTTTCCCCCCCGATGACCAGGGTGTGGCCGGCATTGTGCCCGCCCTGGAAACGCACTACGCCGTCCGCCCGGTCCGTCAGCAGGTCAACGACCTTGCCTTTGCCCTCGTCCCCCCACTGGGTGCCTATGATTACGACATTCTTGCCCATGCTTGTTCTCTTTCAGTCATTCACCGGAGACAGGACCCAGGCATCGCCTTGCTTCCCGAGCCTCTGCTCACATCCCATATCGCCCGCGTCTCCGGCCTGGCCCGGAAGGGCGAAGATCACCCGCCGCCCCCGGGCGCGCAGCTCGTCTATTTTCGCATGCAGGGCCGGATCATCCGACCAGGGCGCCAATATGCCGCCCTCCCCGGCCGGCGGGGCCTGCAGGTATTCGCCGATCCGCAACAGCGTCTTCAGATCGGCGCTGAAGCCCGTCGCCGGCCGGGCGCGCCCAAAGACCTCGCCAATGGCGTCATAGCGGCCGCCCCGGGCGATCTCCTGTCCCAGGCCCGGCACAAAGGCGGCGAACACCACGCCGGTCTGATAGTGATAACAGCGCAACTCGCCCAGGTCGAAATGCAGCGGCACATCGGGCAGCCGCCGCCGGACCGCGGCCGCCACCTGCTCCAGGTAGCCCAGCGCCTCCCGGACCCTGGTGTCCGCGCCGGCCAGGGCGTCCCCGGCCCGCTCCAGGGCGTCATCGCCGTTGAGCTCCGCCAGGGCCTCGAGCATGCCGGCCTCGGGCGCGGCGACCTCCAGCACCTCCAGCAGAGACCGGATCTCCGGGACGGCCTTGCGCTGGAGGGCGTCGAACAGGGCCTGTTCCCCGGACGCATCCAGCCCGGCCTGGCGGGCCAGGCCGCGGAAGATGCCGACATGCCCCAGATCGAGATGGATCTGTTTCACCCCGGTGCGTTTCAGCATCTCCATCATGAGGCACAGGACCTCCACATCGCTCTCGACCCCCGCATGACCAAAAAGCTCGGCCCCGATCTGCAGGGGATTGCGCGAAGCGCCGAGGCCGTCCGAACGGGTGTGCAGCACCGTGCCCAGATAGCACAACCGGGTGGGGACATCCCGGCGCATCTGGTGGGCATCCATGCGCGCCGCCTGGGGGGTCATGTCGGCGCGCACCCCCATCAGGCGCCCGCTCATCTGATCGGTCAGCTTGAAGGTCTTCAGGTCCAGATCGCCGCCGGCACCGGACAGCAGCGACTCCAGATATTCGATAAAGGGGGGGATGACCAGCTCATAACCCCAGCCGTGAAAAAGGTCGAGCAGCTCCCGCCGCAGGGTCTCGAGGGACCAGGCCTGTGGAGGAAGGACCTCGTCGATCCCTTCGGGCAACAGCCAGCGTTCGTTATTCATCTCAATTGACCAAATACAACATGCCCACGCCGAGCAGCATGCTGACCAGGCCCGTCAGGCGCAGGGTCTTGTCATCCATCTCGGAGGCGATGCGCATGGCGTTACGCATGCCGCCGGGGCTGAGAAAGGGCAGTATACCCTCGATGACCATCACCAACGCCAGAGCAACCAGTAGATCGTGCCACATACGAATAAAAAAGCCGGGTAGGAGCTACCCGGCCGGATTCCGATGAATGGGATTCATGCGAGGATATCCGCGGGGACAGGCAATTCACCAGGGGTTGGAAGCGTCATCCCGGCCGGACTACTGAGGCGCCCCGCGGCTGTTGAAATATTTGAAAAACTCCGAATCGGGCTCCAGCACCATCATGTCGCCCCCCTCCCGGAAAATGGAGCGATAGGCGTTCAGGCTGCGGTAGAAGGAGTAAAACTCGGGATTTTGCTTGTAGGCATTGGCGTAGATCTCCGCCGCCTTGGCATCGCCGAGGCCGCGCAGCCGCTCGGCTTCCTTGTAGGCGTCCGCCAGGATGACGGTGCCCTGCCGGTCCGCATCGGCCCGGATCTTTTCGGCTTCCTCCGCGCCCTTGGCGCGGAATTCGCTCGCCACCCGCGTACGTTCGGCCCGCATGCGGTCGAACACGGAGCCGCTTACCTCATCGGGCAGGTCGATCTGCTTGACCCGCACGTCGATGATCTCCACGCCCAGCTCGGCGGCCTTCTCATCGGAGTCCTTGGTGAGCAGCGCCATGATTTTCGCCCGCTCACCCGAGATCACCTCCTGGATGGTGCGCTTGCCGAACTCGTTACGCAGACTGGTGTTGATGCGCTCGGCAAGCAGCCGCCCCGCGGTCGCTATCCGGCCGCCGGTGGAGCGGTAGTACTGGGCCACATCGGCGATACGCCATTTGGCGTAGGAATCCACGATCACGTCCTTTTTTTCGACGGTGAGAAAGCGCTGGGGCTTGGCGTCCAGCGTCTGAATGCGCGAATCGAACTTGAGTATGTTGTTGACGACGGGCACCATGAAATACAGGCCGGGCTTGTAATCGGCATCCACGATCTTGCCCCAGCGCAGCTTCAGCGCCAGCTCCCACTCCTTCACCGTGAAGGCCGCGGCGTAACCGCCGGCGACGACCAGCAGGCCGAGCAAGAGCAGTACAAACTTTTTGATATCCATCAGCGCATCCTCCTGCTGCGATTCACTTCGCGCTTGCGTGTCTCACGTGGTTGGCTCTGGGAAGAGGTGGCGTCAAGGCCCGGGAGCATCAGCCTGTTGGCCCCCCCGCCGGCTGGCGGCTGGATCAATTTATCCAGCGGCAGGTACATCAGGCTGTTGCCGCCCTTCACATCCACCAGCACCTTGTTGGTGTTGCCCAGCACCTCCTCCACGGCATCCAGGTAGAGGCGCTCCCGGGTCACTTCGGGCGCCTTCTCATACTCCTTGAGCACCGCCAGGAAGCGGCTGGCCTCACCTTCCGCCTCGGCGATAACCTTGGCCTCATAGCCCTTGGCATCCTGGATCTGGCGGGCCGCCGCGCCGCGCGCCTTGGGGACGATCTTGTTGGCATAGGCCTCCGCCTCGTTTTCCAGGCGCTCCTTGTCCTCCCGCGCCTTGATGGCGTCATCGAAAGCGCTCTTCACCTGCTCCGGCGGCTTGGCCGGCTGCATGTTGACGCTGGTGATCTCGAGGCCGGTGCGGTAGGCGTCGATCAAGGACTGGGCGCGCGCTTTTATGGAATTGGCGATGGCCCCGCGCCCCGCGGTGAGGATGAAGTCCAGGTCGCTCTTGCCAATGGTTTCGCGCACCGCCGTTTCGGTGGCGTCACGCATGGTCTTGTCCGGGTTGCGGTCCTGGAACAGGTAATCCGCGGGATCCTGGACGCGGGACTGCACCGTCAGCTCGATATCCACGATGTTTTCGTCCCGGGTCAACATCTGGGCCTTGTGATTGAACGAGCTGACCTGATCGACGTTCACCATGTAGACTTCGTCTATCAGGGGGATCTTGAAATTCAGGCCGGGCTCCGTGGTCGCGCTGTAGGCGCCAAAACGAAGCACGATGCCCCGCTCGGCGGCCTCGACCTTATAAAAGCTGTTCCAGAGCAGGACGATAACCAGCAGGATCGCCACAACGGCGCCGATGACCGATGCCCCCGGCGGGGCGTTGAAGCCCATGCCGCCGCCGGACGGTTTCCCGCCACCGAAGATGCCGCCCAGCCTTTCCTGCAGCTTGCGTATCACCTCATCAAGATCCGGTGGCCCCTGATTGCCGCCCTTGCCGCTCCAAGGGTCCTTGTCGCCGTTGCCGCCACCCGGTTCATTCCAGGCCATAGATCACTCCAGTCAGTTGAGAACTTCAGTATTTGGAAGACGCGCTCTGCGCCAGTCGCCTCGGATAAGGCAGAGGGAGGATTCTAGGGGGCTTGCCGTCCCGTGGCAAGCAATCGTTTGGCCAGCGCCTCATCCCGCCCGATAAGCCGTTCAAAATGGCGCAAGGGCAATTCCACGTCCATCTCCCAGCCGCCATTGTCCATCACTTGGTCGGAAAACACCCGGCCGAGCTCGAACAGCCGCGCCCGCAGCCGGCCGTCCGCGGGCCCCAGCCGCATCACCCGGCGGACATGCTCCTGGTGGAAGAATTCCGCCAGGGCGTCGATCAACAGGCCGATGCCCTGCCCGGTCGCCGCCGACAGCCAGATCCTTTTCACCCTGCCATCTTCCCCCCGTTCCACCCGCGGCACCCCCTCGTCCAGCAAGTCGATCTTGTTGTAGATCTCGATCTGGGGGACTTCACTGGCCCCGATCTGGCCCAGCACGTCGTTCACTTCGGCAATGCATACCGCCCGCTGCGGACCGGCGGCGTCGATGACATGCAACAGCAGTCCCGCGGAAACCGTCTCCTGCAGGGTGGACCGGAACGCCGCCACCAGTTCATGGGGCAGGTGGGAGATGAAACCCACCGTGTCCGCCAGCACCACCGCGCCCTCCCCCGGCAGCTCCAGGCGCCGCAGGGTGGGGTCCAGGGTGGCGAACAGTTGATCGGCGGCATAGACCCCGGATTGGGTGATCCGATTGAACAGGGTGGATTTGCCCGCATTGGTATAACCCACCAGGGACACCGTGGGCGTCAGGGCCTTGCGGCGGGCCTTGCGTCCCTGATTGCGCTGGGTGTCGACCTTTTCCAGGCGCTGCTTGAGCAGGCTGATGCGCTTGCCCAGCAGGCGGCGGTCGGTTTCGAGCTGGGTTTCACCCGGCCCCCGCAGGCCGATACCGCCCTTCTGGCGTTCGAGATGGGTCCAGCCCCGGACCAGCCGGGTGGAAAGATGCCGCAACTGGGCCAGTTCAACCTGGAGCTTGCCCTCGAAGGTGCGGGCCCGCTGGGCGAAGATATCCAGGATCAGGCCGGTCCGGTCCACCACCCGGCACTGGAACTCCCGCTCCAGGTTGCGCTCCTGGCTGGGCGAGAGGCTGTGATTGAAAATCACCAGCTCGGCCTCTTCCGCCGCAATGACCGCCTTGATCTCCTCCGCCTTGCCGCGGCCGACAAAAAGCCGGCGGTCCGGCGTCCGGCGGGAGCCGCGCACCACCGCCACCGGCTCGGCGCCGGCGGCAGCCGCCAGCAGGCGGAACTCATCCAGCTCATCCCGGTCCGCCTTGACACCCATGTCGAGGTGCATGAGAACGGCGCGTTCGCCGCTGGCCGGACGTTCAAACATCAACGCTTATCCATGCCGCGGCCCGGGCAATCCGGAAATAAAAAAGGGGATGACACCAAAGACGCTGGAACAATCAGGGCAGGGCCAACCGGGGCAAAGGGGAAACGGCTTGGGTGGAAAACATGCCGGGACAGGATTTGCCTGTCCCGGCATGGCAGGGGATCAACATGGGGTTGTAACGGTACAGGGAAAAATACTCCGGTCTTGCGGATCAATAATTTCCCGGTTCTGCGTGTCCCTCGGTGTCCAGATTCTGGTGAAACCTGACATTCCTCACCGGAACCACAGTGGAAATCGCATGCTTGTAGACCATTTGGCTGACGCTGTTTTTCAGCAGCACCACAAACTGGTCGAAGGATTCAATCTGGCCCTGGAGTTTGATCCCGTTGACCAGAAAAATAGAAACCGGCACCTTCTCCTTACGCAGTGTATTGAGAAAAGGGTCTTGTAAGCTTTGCCCTTTGGACATGACATTCTCCTTGTTGTTGATCTATGTAAATGGGGCAAAAAAGCAAATACGAATTAGCGCCCCAATAAGGATACAAGTGTAGCACAGCGCAAAATTTCCATTGCAACTATGACGTTACGTTTGGGCATTTTCCATCAGTTTCAAGGCCTGGGCCAAAAGATTTCCCGCCTCCTCGTCCAGCCAGCGGGCCTCCCGGTCGGCGCGCAGCCAGGTGAGCTGCCGTTTGGCCAGTTGGCGGGTGGCGGCGATGCCCCGCTCTATCATCTGCTCCCGGCTGTGGCTCCCCCGCAAATACGCCAGTATTTGCCGGTAGCCCACGGCGCGCATGGAGGGCGTCTCCAGCGTCAATTCCCAGCGCTGGAGCAGTCCTCTGACCTCTTGTTCGAACCCCAGTTCCAGCATCCTGTGAAAACGTCGCTCAATGCGCTCATGCAATACCGCCCGGTCCCTGGGTGATCGCACCAGTTTGACCAGCCGGTATGGCAATGTCTGACCGCCGTCCCGGTTCTGAAGTTCAGTCAGGGTTGTGCCCGTCAAGGCATGAACCTCCAGCGCCCTTTGGATGCGCTGGGGGTCATTGGGATGAATCCGGGCCGCGGCATCCGGATCGATCCGGGCCAGGCGCCGGTGCAAAGCGGCCCAGCCGTCCGCCGCGGCCTCCGCCTCCAGCCGCGCCCGCACGGCGGGATCGGCCTCCGGCAACGCCGAGAGCCCGTATTGCAGCGCCCGGAAATAGAGCATGGTGCCGCCAACCAGCAGGGGAATGCGCCCGCGGGCGGAGATGGCGGCCATCTCCCTCAGGGCGTCCTCCCGAAAACGGGCGGCGGAATAGGCCTCCGTGGGGTCACAGATGTCGATCAAGCGGTGGGGCGCCTCGCGCAGCAGTTCGGGACCGGGCTTGGCGGTGCCGATATCCATGCCCCGGTAGACCAGGGCCGAGTCCACGCTGATAATGTCGCAGGGAAGCCGCTGCGCCAGCTCCACCGCCAGCTCGGTCTTGCCCGAGGCGGTGGGACCCATGAGAAACAGGGCCAGCGGCAGCCCGGCCTTATCGTCTGAAACCCGGTGACTCACGGAACCGATCAGCGCCCGCGCTTGAACAGCCGGTCCAGCTCCGCCATATCGAGCTGCACCCAGGTGGGCCGCCCGTGGCCGCACTGGCCGCCGCGCTCGGTGCGTTCCATCTCCCGCAACAGGGCGTTCATCTCATCCGGCGTGAGACGGCGGTTGGCCCGCACCGATCCGTGGCAGGCCATGGTCGCCAGCACCGTATTGATCTCCTGGCGAATGCGCTCGCTGGCGCCGAAGACCACCAGATCGGCAAGCAGGTCCCGCACCAGGCCCTCCACATCCACGCCATGCAGCAGAACCGGTATGGCCCGCACCGCCAGGGCCTCCGCCCCCAAACGATCCACCTCCAGCCCCAGGTCCTGAAACAGGGCCTGCTGCTGTTCGGCCAGGTCGGCCTCCCGCCGGCTCACCGCCACCCTGACCGGCACCAGCAGCGGCTGGCTTTTGACCCTGTGCCCTTCCCAGGCGCCCTTCAGGCGCTCATAGGTGATGCGCTCATGGGCGGCATGCATGTCCACCAGCACCAGGCCCCGGGCGTTCTGGGCCAGCACATAGACCCCGTGCAACTGGGCCAGGGCGAAGCCCAGCGGCGGCATCTGCTCGTCCGGCGCGGCGGCGACGGATTGCGCCGGCGCCTGTGCGCCGGGCCGCTGGGCCTCAAATCCGGCCCGGTAGGCCGCCGCACGCTCACCAAGCTGCAGCGGCGCAGTGCCCCGGGGTGAAAAAGGAGGCGCGCCGGGGGGTGGCTCCTCTGCCTGGCCGGCCGGCACCGGCCCGTCCGCCGAGCCGGCCGGCCGGTCTTCGGCCAACGCCTGGTGCAGGGTGCGGAATATGAAGTCATGCACCAGCCGCCCCTCCCGGAAACGCACCTCCTGCTTGGTGGGGTGGACATTCACATCCACCAGCAGGGGATCCAGCTCCAGATAAAGCACATAGGCGGGGTGCCGGCCGTGGTAGAGCACGTCCTGGAAGGCCTGGCGCACCGCGTGGGTCACCAGCTTGTCCCGCACCATGCGCCCGTTGACGTAGAAATACTGCATATCGGCCTGGCTGCGGGAAAAGGCCGGGCGCGCCACCCAGCCGTGCAACCGCAGCCCGGCCAACCCATGCTCCAGGTGCAGGGCATGCTCCAGGAAGGCGGGCCCCAGCAGCCCGGAGATGCGGCGCTCCCGCTCGGCGCGCCCCGGCGCCGGCGGCAGGGACAGGATCTCACGCCGATTGTGTTTCAGGGAGAAGGCCACGTCGAAACGGGCCAGCGCCAGCCGCTTCACCAGGGTCTCGATATGGCCGAATTCGGTCTTTTCGGTACGCAGGAATTTGCGCCGGGCGGGGGTGTTGTAGAAGAGGTCGCGCACCTCCAGGGTGGTTCCGGGGGGATGCGCCACCGGGGCGGGCGCCGCCGGGCTCTCGCCACCGGCCGCCACCTGAAAACCGCTTTCCGAACCCGCCTCACGGGAGATGAGGGTCAGCCGCGACACCGACCCGATACTGGGCAGGGCCTCGCCGCGAAAGCCCATGCTGGTGACCCGTTCCAGCTCCTCCATGCTGGCCACCTTGCTGGTGGCGTGGCGGGACAGGGCCAGCGCCAAGTCCTCCCGGTGAATGCCCCGGCCGTTATCCCGCACGCGCATCAGCTTTACCCCGCCCTGCTCCACCTCGATATCGATGCGGCTGGCGCCGGCATCCAGGCTGTTCTCCACCAGCTCCTTGATGACCGAGGCCGGGCGCTCTACCACCTCGCCGGCGGCGATCTGATTGACCAGATGGGAAGGAAGGGTGTGGATACGCATAGTCCGGGGGGGCACGACAAAAAACAGGCGACCATTGTGCCACCTGTCTCTGCTCCAGACCACCTTGGTCAGCAGTTAGCGGTTGGCGGTTAGAAAATACAAGGCCCCTTGCTCCCCAGTATCGCAAGGACGCGGATCATACCCAACGCGGTGGCCGGGACACCCCCCGGGAGAGGGATGGCGGGCGTTACCAGCGCTTACGCAAATAGCAGATCTAATGAAAATCCCGCACCAAGGATTTCATACGCCCCATCCCCAGTATCTGGATCAAGGATGATGTATCCTCAAAGCCAAGGATCAATCGAGTCTGACCCCATTGATTTCAACGCGGTGGCCGGGACACCCCCCGGGAGAGGGATGGCGGGCGTTACCAGCGCTTACGCAAATAGCAGATCTAATGAAAGCCCCGCACCAAGGATTTTATACGCCCCATCCCCAGTATCTGGATCAAGGATGATGTATCCTCAAAGCCAAGGATCAATCGAGTCTGACCCCATTGATTTACAACGCAGAATATTGTAGGCCAGCATGCTGGCGCCCAATACCAGCGCATTGGTCGCAAACTTGCCTGACGGTAAACGCTCTATGTCGAGGT
>DRKS01000031.1 GCA_011051655.1 Sedimenticola sp. | reverse complement strand
TGGCTCAGGAAGGTTTTACCCCGACAAAGTGTGCCCATTGCCGTGTGGGATGTGTTTTATTAAACAAAAAATCAGGGTTAGCGCTCAAGTCAGTGGAGTGCGCCTCTTTGCTGACCGGGCTAAACCCGACAGGCTCCTAGAGATAACCGAAAAAGACAAGGTCTGGGAGATCGCGGTGTGAAAGCCATTTCAGGGAAGGACTTCGCAAAGCTGCTTGAGAGATAGGGCTGGGAATTGCGAAGGACGAAGGGCTGCCATCACATTTACGCCAAAGCGGGAAACCCGGCCAGAATCTCCGTGCCCGTACACGGAAACAGCCCCCTGAAGGCCGGCTTGCTGAGGCACCTCATGAAAGTTGCGGGAATTGATGAAACGGAGCTGTGACATGAAGCCGGGCAGGGTGGCACGGTCTTTGTGCCCACACGGGAGAAATAATGGCCGATCGTGGCGGGCGGTGAATGTTGGGCGTCCTTCGTCAGCCCAACCTACATAACCTGCATACCTGCGCTGCGGCCGGCTGGAGCGGTTGCCCGAGCCCCTGTCTCAGATGGAGGCGGCCGGGCTCAGGGGTTTTCCCTCCGCTGCGGATATTGGATATGGGCTGATTTGGGGGTAGGCTAGGGCCTGAGCCGTACTTCAAATCAAATCCGAACAGCTATTTGATCTTCCCTGGAGAAGGGAAAAGGAGCCGGGATGGCGAATCAGAGTAACAGGGCCTTGCTGCTCGCCAAAAGCGAGGTTCGTTGGTCAAGCACGATACAAGGGCTCTGCGGCACGGAAGACATTACTTTCTGCCAAGAGATCAGGGACCTGCCGGATGTCGATGACCTCTTCTTGGTGGGACCCTTCGGCAGGGACAAGCTTCGCGCCATCAGGCGCCCCGGCCGAACCATTACCCACCTTTGTCACGGGACCGTCGTCGGCCCCCGGCATGCCACTCACTTTCCGGTTCGATCCAGCCCTCTTACCACTCCGGAACAATTGGCCCTGTCGCTCGGCAAAACGCTGGATGAGGAGACTCGGCGGTGGGCTCTGGCCTGGCGTGACGGCTGGCCGGGGCTTTCCGTGAACGGTGTCCGCTGGGATGATGCGCTGAAGGTCATAGAGACCATCAGCGATGGCGCCTGCCAGAACGATCTGAAAGAACGTGTCCTGCGGCTCGACGACCTCTCTCTGTTGCTGGCCCATGAAAGCGAACGCGGTCTGCTCTGGTGGGCAACCCGCCCGGACAAAGAGGATTACGACAAAGCCAGAAGCCAATGCGTACCGGTGGAGGTTCCGCCGATGCTGGTGCTCCACACAAAGGCGACAAGCCTTGACTTCAAGAAGGAATCCAGCAGGTCGGCGGCTCTTGGCGACCTCATTTCGCTTGAATACGCAGGCCCGGCCGGCCGTTGTGACTACTTTCTCTCACTGATGAAGGAAGGTGACTGGCGCCAGTCCCTCACCCTGCGCCTGTCGCGGGGAGAACACCAGTTGCATTTCCGGGCGGAGGCGGCCGACTCCACGCGCTGCAAGCTGACCGAACTTATCTCCGAACTGTTCTCGGTGCTGCTGGTAAGCGGCCGGCCGTTGCGCAACTACTCCGCCACCTTCCTGCTGCCGTTCAAATACGAGGACATCGGGGCGTCCCTCACAGATGCCGAAAAGGTCACCACTCCCGAACCGGAAAAGGCCATGGAGACGATGCTGGGGAACAGGGTGCGAGAAGAGAGCCGGTTCACCGGGTATACGGACGAGGAAAAACGCAGCCAGGCCTTGCTCTACTTCGCCCCCAATCTGCAACGGCAGCTCTTTCAGATCGAGGGCGAGAAACATGGCGAGACCATCCAACCCATCCGCCACTACCGGCTCAGGAACGCCCCGAAAGAGATCAAGCTCAACATCGGCGCCGTCAATAAAAACAACCCGGCGCTCCCCGGAGCACTCGTGGCCAGGGTCGAAGAGGTCTCCCTCTTCCTGCACTATGACGACCACGCCATCCTCAGCCTGCGGGTCACTTTGAAAGATGGGGCCGGTGACGGCGCTCACCCGAGCTGGGACCGGCCGGACAGGGAGACCGAAGTCCCCTGCTGGTGGCACGATCTGTTCATCGGCGACGCCGGCTCCATCCGCGCGCGGCAGCTGGAGTGCTGGCTGCTGTTCACCAAAGCGGCGCGGCTGATCTACCCCAGTTTTCCCCAGCAGCAGGAGGAACAAAAGATCTTCCAACTGCAACTGGATGGCTCGTCCGGCCTGACGGAAGAGCAGCCCCTCAACATGCCCCTGCTCGACCTGATCGGCCGCCTTATCGGCGTGGGGCGGGATGATTTGAAGGAGGCGTTGCTGAAACGACTCGGCAGCGACCGCCTGTTCGTCAACGTTGCCTACGCACTGGCGGGCCCGCCTCCTTCCAGCGCACTGGGCAAGGCGGCCCTGCGGCGCGTCTTCAGCCTGGCCCTCTACGTGGACCGCACCGGCGACGGTTTTGGCAGCCAGGATGGGTACGCCTACGATAAGGAGTTCATCGAATCCCGCTTCGACAGCGACGCCTACCTGCGCTGGGAAGGGATCGGCACCCTCATGGGCCACACCAACTACTCCAACGTCTACATGGGCCATGGGCGGCACTTTCGCGAACAGATCGCCCCTGTCGATGTGCCCCATATTTATGGGCGTCTGCTGTTGCTGGCGCTCTTCTATCAGGACCGCTTGCAGGGCTTCGAGCGGGAGATCCTGCTTGACGAACGGACCGATACGCCACTGCTGAAACAATACCGGCAGTTCAGCGCCAGCCGCGAACGTTTCATCCGCTTCACCAACAACTACTGGTTCCACCTTCCCACCGAGCAGGTGCAGGGGCGGGAGCTCTACGACCGCATGGTGGAGAAGCTGCGGCTGAAGGAGAGCTACGAGTTGGTCAAAGAAGAGATCGAGCGGGCGGAGGATCACTATCGCGACAAGTTCACCACGTTGTTGACCCAGACGGGATTGTTGCTGACCGTCATCGGATTTGCCCTTGCGCTGCTGGCTATGGATAGCCTGCACGAGATATGGCAAGCGCCAGCAGGATTGATTCACTCTCTCCATCTACTGATACGCATCAGCCTCTCTTTTGGACTGGCACTCAACCTTGGCTTGCTGCTGCTCAAACCGGTAAAGCCGGACGGCCTTGCTGTTCTGGGCGCCGTCCTGGGCATCGGGTTGATCGGCTTGATCATCACGCTCATGAGTGTCTCTTTGTTTTTGTGGAGCGCGACCTCAGGCGCGCTCTTTCTGTTGGCCCTGTGGGGAGTCGTGATCTGGCATCTCGCCGGATCGGTTCTCCTGGAAGATTGGAGGCAACCATGAGTTGGTTTCGTAGTTCCCCTTCACAACCCGAAGAAGTTCCGCGCTCCTACCTGTTGCGCGTAGAAGGCACCAACATGGATCATGTCATCGACGACACCGGCCAACTCAGCGTACGCCGGGGGGCCAGCATCTTTCTGCGCCAGGCCGTCCATCAGTACATTCCGGACTACTTGCGGGGAAATGGCCTCGGCGAGGTCATCTCCACCGGCGCTTCGATAGGGCTCTACGAACTATCGCTCACACCAACGCAAGCGGAAGCGTTCGAGGGGAAACTCATCGAGAAACTGAACAGCAAAGCGTCCCTCGCTTGGCATTTCACTTTTACCTTCACCCTCGAACCGCTGGGGAAGGGAGCGGAGGAATTCAGAAAATCGCTACGCGAAGCCGAGGCGAAATCACATTTTCAGCAGTTACAATCCCTATCACTGTCGCTGGCTGATATCACGCAACTGCCAGTGCCACCAGAGGGTGAAAAGATAAAACACCTCGCCTGCCAGTGGGAGGGGGTGAGGCCGGCGATTTCACAGGTCAAGAGAACAGAAAACAGAGTCAAAAAAAGCTATCGAGTGGCAAGATCTGTCGAAGATCGCTACAACTACGGAAGAGATCAGAAGCAGAACTTCATCTCGGATGAAACCAAGGGTGAAACCGGAGTGGATTACCCTTACGTCTATGACCTGGAGGAACTCTCCTCCATCGCCGGGAATGAGCGTTCCAAGCCAGAGTGGGAGCCTTTCCGCCCCCTCGATCGCAAGATCGCCCTCATCTACCTGGACGGCAACCACTTCGGCCGGCGGCGCGAAGCGTGCCTTGCCGGAGAAAAGCCGCAAGAAGCCCTCAAGGCATTTGACAAAGCCATCATCGACGCCCGCAAACAATTTCTGAGAAACTTTTTCGAGACGTTTGGCGAGCAGTCTTATTTTATCAACGAGCAAAAAGAGGAAGGCGAAATCGTGAAGCGCCGCCGCTTCGAACTCCTGCAATGGGGCGGCGACGAGCTGTTGTTCGTGGTTCCCGCCTGGATGGGCTTCGCCGCCATGCAGTGCTTCTTCGAGACCGGGTTCAAACACGAGGAGGAGCGCCTCAGCCACGCCGGCGGCCTGCTCTTTTGCCCCCACAACATCCCCATCGCCCGCGCCCAGCAGTTGGTGAAGGAACTGGCCGAAGCGGCCAAAAAGACCACCCGCAAAGAGGACTGTTATCACTACCTGGTGCTGGAGTCCATCGACTATCCCACCCAGCCGCTGGATAAGTTCCACGAAACCCGCCATGGCGTCCTGGGTAAATGGCTGCTCCCCTCCCGGCCGGTATCAGATTGGCGGAAGCATCTCGACGGACTGGAGGCGTTCAAACGCAAGCTGCCTCGCAGCCAGGTCTACGGTGCTCTCCTCGATCTCGCCAGGACTCCCCTCGGCAGTTGTGACGAGGGCAAGCAAAACCACGCATTTAGCGAAACCCTCAAGAAGATCGACGAGGCGCTGAAGGATTGCGACCTCGATAAAAAGCCCTGGCAAGCCCTGTTTCCTCCCCATGATGGCGATTGGTTGAAGCGCACGGAGTTAGGCAACCCGCCCCCCACCCTGGACAACGCCGAGCCTCTCTGGCAATGGCTGCACCTGCTGGAACTCTGGGACTACCTGCCACCGCTGCCGACCGACGCCAGCGAAGCCGCCGCCGGGGAGGAGACGAAATGAGCGCCGCCATCCACCGCTTCCAGGTCACCCTGGTCTTCGACTCCGCCGTGCTCAGCCACGTGGCGGGCGCCATCCCCTTCGGCCTGGACGCCGCCATGCTCCAGGAGGAGGGTAAACCGGCCCTGCCGGGCTCTCTCATCCGGGGCAATCTGCGCCATGCCTGGAACCAGGTCGTGGAGAAGGGATTCAGCAGCCGGCTCTCGAAGGAGATGGTCACAGTGCTGCTGGGCAATCCGCCCGATCTGGGAACAGGCGGTGACCGCAAGGCGGGCCTGCTCCGCTTCGACGACCTGTGGCGCTCCGCCACTGCTGCCGAGGCCACTACCCCCCGCTACCGCATCCGCCTGGACTTGGAGACCGGCGCGGTCAAACGGGGCCAGATTCAGAGCTACCAGCCCGTCATTCCCGCGGCGGGCCAGAACCCCACCTTCAGCGGCTGGATCCGATGCGACCGCCTGCCGGACGGCGTGAATGCCGAGACCCTGCGCCGCTGGCTCACCCGCGGCCTGCAACTGGCCGGCGGGCTGGGGGCGCAGAAAGGAACGGGCCTGGGTCGGCTGAAAGAGGTAACGGTACAATATGCCCCGGAGGAGTTGGCCAAGCCCGATCTCACCGCCTCTCCGCCTTCCGGCTTCGACGACATGAACCAGGCCGCACTCTTTAGCCTCAGCCTGCGCCTCACTCCGGACCGCCCCTTCTGCTTCCCCCGCATCCAGGCCGGGGACAACCTCTTCATCTCCCACGATCACATCCCCGGCGGCGCCATCAAGGGGGCCCTGGCCAAGTTGCTGGAACGCCACTACGGTGAAAGAAAGAACAAAAAGTGGCCGGATGTGATGGAAACACACTTCGATGCCATGCGCATCACCCACGCCCGGGCGGTGAAGACCGGAGTCGATACACGCCCCCGCGCCATCCCCCTCTCCCGGGCGTGGATCGACGACCGCTTCAAGGACCTGTGGCGGATGAAAGAGCCGGGGCTGGTGGAAGGGAAGGTGCCCCTTTTCCAGATCGACTGGAAGGACAAGACCTGGCGCCAGGCAATAGATGAATACGGCTGGGTCAAACCTGAACGGACCCTGCGGGTACGCAACCGCATCGACCCGCGCAGCGGCGCTACCCCGGGGGAGGACGGGCTCTACACCGTCGAGTCCGTCAAGCCCGGTGATCACCAGTGGCTGGCCAATATCGATTTCCCCATACTAACGCCGGAAGAGCAGCGCCAGGCCGTCTCCCTGCTCACCCAACTGCTGGCGGAGGACTACCCCTTTTGCCACCTGGGCCGCACCAAGGCCCGTGCCCGGGTGGAACTGACGAAGGACCAGTGGCCCTACCACGGCCAATTGCCATCGACGGCGGTGAACAATGCCACCCGCACCGTCGTCATCGTTTTGCAAAGCCACGCCCGGCTGCTAGATATCGCAGAGGTGGCTGAATCGCCTTCAAAGCTGCTCGACCATTATCGGAAGACCTGGAACCGCCTCGGAGGTAAAGGGCTGCTGCAACTCAGCCACTTCTTCGCCCGCCAGGAGTTGTTCGGCGGCGACTGGTGGTGGCGGCACTACGTGGGGGAGGGTGAGCGCGATTATCAGCCCGAACTCTTCACCACCCCCGGCAGCACCTTCGTCTTTACCATCCCTCCCGGTGCCGATCACGCCACACTCCAAACCCTGCTGAAACGCTGGCAGCGGGAGGGCGTCACCGACACCGAAAACGCCCGGGGTGGCGACTGCTGGAAGCGTAACCCCTGGCTGCCCCAGAACGGCTATGGCGAGGTGCACATCACCGTCTTGGATGAGGAGATCGAAGGAGGCGCGTCATGAGCGGTACCATCTACTTCAGGGTGGAGATCCACGGTGAACTGGAAGTCCGGTCTCCCCTCCACGTGGGCCACGGCGAAGTCGAAAAGCTGGAAGACGAACGCTGCCATCGCCCCGATGATCCGGCGGCGAAGCTGGCGCTGAAAGAAACCGATTGGCAGTATCAGCGCTTTTTCAGCGACGGCGAGGATCGCATCACCCTGCCCGGCTCCACCGTGCGCGGCAACCTGCGCGCCCTGGCGCGGGACCTGCTGAACGGCGACGCTGTTTTCGAAGAGTTGTTCGGCCCGGATGAGATCGAAGAGGCCGGCCAGGCCGGCAGGCTCCGCGTCCGGGACGCCCCCCTGATCGACGGCAGCGCCGGCACACCCGCCACCCCCTTCTGGCACCCCCAACGCCAGACCGGCCTGCAACGCTCCACCGCCATCGATCCCGTTACCGGCACCGCCAGAGAGAAACACCTCTTCGGCCACGAAGTGGCGCCCCCGGAGAGCCGCTTCGAGGCCACCCTGGAACTCCATGAAGTGACGGAGAAGCAACTGAAGAAATTCCTGGGGCTGCTCAAATGCTGGCAGGGCGACATCGGCCGCCAGATGGGCGCGCGGCGTTCCCGTGGGTTCGGGCGGATCGCGTGGCAGGGCGGAGAGGTCAAGGTGGCACAGCCCGACACTATCAAGCAGTGGTTCGATAATGGGGAACTCGAAGCGGAACTGCCGCTGAGCACGACAACACTCGAACCCAACGAGCTCGGAGAGAAGTCAGCCAGGATGACTATTGCCTACACCCTCACCACCCTTTCCCCCCTGCTGGTGGGCGAACCGGGCTTGGTGCGAGAGAAACCGGAAGAAGCGGATATCGATCTCCACGACTACCCCGGCTTCGAATACGCCCGCGCCCCCGACGGCAAACCCCTCATCCCCGGCACCAGCCTGGCGGGTCTGTGGCGTGCCCAGGGGCGGCGCATTCTCGCCACCCTGCGTTATCTGAAGAAGAAGCGGGAGGCAGGAATCACCCCGAAGCAAGCGGCCGACTGGGCGGAAGAGCAGATCCAACAACTGTTCGGCGGAGAAGAAAGGCAAAGCCGCATCTGGTTCGGCGACGGGAAACACCAATTGTCGGGCGCGGGAACGACAACCACCTCCCAACAACCTGAAACGGACTATCCGTCGCCTCCCGAAGGCTATTCGATGCCGGCCCTTAAACCCTGGGAACACCTCCAATACTTCAACGCCATCGACCGCTTCAGCGGCGCCGTGGCGGGGGAGAAGGGGGAGGGCAAGCTCTACTCGGTGAAGGGGGTGGCGCCAGGCACCAGGTTCGGAGGCCAAATCCTGATCGCCGATCGCGGTCCGCTGGAGCCATGGATGAAGGGCCTGCTGGCCCTGATCCTGCGCGATATCCAAGATGGCGAACTCCCCCTTGGCTGGGGCAAGAACCGGGGCTACGGCGAATGGCGCATGGATGACGCGGGTGAAAAGGGCTTTTTGCGTGGTTTGAACGGCGGAGAACGAAGCGATGACAAGACGAAACAGGGATCAGAGCCGGAACAAGCATTCGACGCGACCATCAACGACTGGATCACCGCGCTCAACGACCACGCGAAGGAGTGATGCCATGCCCCAAGGATTCTACAACCCCTACTTCTTTCTGCCGGTCACCAAAGGGCTGAGCGACGAAGAGACGGCCCCCTTCGACGAGATCAAGAAAGGTGAACACGACCACATCCGCCACGACCTCTACCACCCGGACCGCCACACCGGCGCCGTCACCTGCACCCTCACCACCAGGACACCCACCCTGGTGGGCAACCTGCACCTGAAGAAGGAGGGCGAGGAGGACAACGAGCCCGCCTACGTCGTCCCCTACCGGCGCAACGGCTGGCCCGCCATCCCCGGCAACTCCCTGCGCGGCATGATCGGCAGCCTGATCGAGGCGCTGAGCAACTCCAGTCTGCGGGTGTTGGAGGATAGGGAATACTCGGTTCGGAAAAAAGCAGACCAAGCTTTGAGTCGTATTGGGCGAATCGTAAAACAGGGTAAAAATCTGTATATCGAGCCCTTAGGCGTTCCGCAAAAGTTACCGTACTGCAATAAAGATCGAGATATTAACTTCAATGACTATTCGCTCGCTTGCGCCGATCACATCGTCTCGCTGGAAAAAAATTCTGATGGTAATCCATTGCTGAAGAAAGGCCCGATAGACCAGCCGGATTGGACCAGCGGTTATCTGCGCATCACAAACGGCGATGGTCAAAACCAGAGAAAGAAAAAATTCATTCCCATTCCCAATCCTCCCATAGCCCCTCTCCCTATCGATCCTGAAGCCATAAGCAAACTTTACCGCCTCTGCAATCAAGTGGAAAAAGTCCTGCTCCCGGAGGGTTACAAAGACTACGAACTGAAAGAGGGCTACTTGCTCTATTTCAAAACCAACAGTGCGGGCACCAAGGTCACGGAACTCAGCTACTCCGCCATCTGGCGCGATGATTTTGCCATTCGCACCAGCTTCGACGCCTTCAGGCAACTGGAAAACGGGCACAACCTCCTGCCCTGGGGTTGGAAGGAGCCCGAGGACAAGAAACCCCGGCGCAGAAGGTTGACCCCGGCGGAGTACTTCCTCGGCGTGGTGGAAGAAGTGGAAAAGGCAGAAGAAGAGGAGAGAGAGGATGAGAAAAAGAATCCCGGCCGCAACCTTGCCTCGCGGTTGCGGTTCAGCGATGCGTTGCCAACCAACAAGAAGGTGCAATGGATTGATGGGAGAGAGAATCCGCTGAAGATCCTCTCCTCCCCCAAACCGCCCAGCGAGAAGATGTATTTCCACAAACAGGGAGCAGGCTTGAACCCCAACGGCCGGAAAGTCTACCTCCACCACCGGGAAGAAGACCTCGTCTGGGAGACCCAAGATAAGGAAGAGAACAAAAACCAGAAGCTCCTCTGCCATCCCATCGACCGCGAGCAGTCCTTCAAATTCTCCATCCGCTTCCACAACCTGAGCGACGCAGAACTTTCATTGCTGCTTACCGCCCTGAAACCGGACGACGACTTTCAGCACCGCCTCGGCCTGGGCAAGCCGCTGGGGTTGGGGAGCGTGAAGCTCACCATCGATAAGCTGGAGACGAAGGATCTGAAGACGGCTTATGGGCAGTGGAAAAGCACCCTAAAGAATGAGAATTGGCAAAAGTTTCTGAGCAAGAACCAAGGCTTGATCGACGAGGATGTGCTCGGTGCCCTGCGATGGCTGGGTAACCCCGCAAACATCGAACATCTTGTCCATTACCCCCTGACCCGACGGCAGTGGGACGCATTGCACTCCAGTAACAAAGCCAAGGCAGAGCAGGAACTGTTTCGCTGGTTTGTGAACAACGGCAAGAAAGCTGAAGAAGATAGCCAATCTTTGAAAAAGACGGCTAAGCAAAAGCAGCCTTGTAAATTGAAACCGAACTAGGGGCGAACGATCCCATGCCTCAGGATGTCTCCTCCTCCCACCCCTCCCTCCTCCCCCTGCGCGGGGTGGTGGTCACCCTGAAGCTGCTCAGCCCGGCCCACTTCCGGCTCTTTCACCAGGCGGCGGTGACCGGTTTCGTGCGCACCCTGCTGGGGGAGTCGGAGGGCTATGAGAACCTGCTGGTGGCCGACGCCCTGGAGTCGGGCCACTGCCACTACGGCGCGGACGCCCGCTACCGCTTCCAGGTGATCGCCCTGGCGGGGGGTGAGGGGCTGCTGCAACGGCTGCTGGACGCCCTGAAGCAGTTACCCTTTTCCGCCCGCCGCGCCGAGGCGTGGTTGCCGCTGCGGGACAATGTGCAACTGCTGGCGGTGGATGACCTGTTCGGCGGTCAGCGGGTGGCGCGGGTTTCCGACTGCATGCTCTACGGCACCGGGGTCCTGGAGCGGGAGGTGGCGCTGTGGCGCGATCTGAACCCGCCGCGGCTGCACTGGCGCTGGCTCGGCCCGGTGCGCCTGATCAAGCCCAAGCCGGAACCCGGCGAGGCGCGCTCCAAGGGTCCCCTGGCCCGCTACTGCACCGATCCGCAACAGGTCAGCGGAAAGCTGCTGCTGCAACGCTGCCACGACGCCGTCATCCGCTTGGCCGAGCACCGCAGCGGCGAACGGGCCAAACGCCCCGAGACCCCGGAGCTGCCCATCACCGACCCCTGCCTGTTCTGGGCCGACAACCACTATCATCGCAAGGCCGGCGGCCAGCAGAAGATGGGCGGGCTGTGCGGCGAACTGACCCTGGAACTGCCCGAATCCCTGGCGGATCACCACTGGCGTAGCCTCATCCTCGGCCAATACCTGGGCATCGGCGAGAACCGCGCCTTCGGCCTCGGCCGCTACCGTCTGGCCACCCCAACGGGGGAGGTGACCCTGCAACGGGGCAGCGCCGCCGGGGCCCTGCTGCCCCGGGCCCTGGAGTGGGAGAACCTGACCACCGCCTACCGGGAGATCCGCGAAAACGCCGCCAACACCCCCGACATCCCGCCCCCCCACGACCCCCAGGCGGCGAAGATGCTGCGCGATATCCGCGAACAGCTCGGCGCCGGTTATCAGGCGCCGGAGCTGGAGATCGTGGTAATCGCCAAGCCCGACGGCGGTCCCCGGGTGCTGAGCATCCCCCCCTTCGCCGACCGCGTGGCCCAGCGCGCCCTGGCCCAGGTGCTCACCCCCATGCTGGAGCCCATCTTCTCTCCCGACAGCCACGGCTACCGCCGCGGACGCTCCCGCCACACCGCCGCCGCGGCCATCCGCACCGCCTGGAAGGAGGGCTACCGCTGGGTCTTCGAGACCGATATCGAAAACTTCTTCCCCAGCATCGACTGGCGCCACCTGGAGACCCGTCTTGCCGCCCTGCTGGGCGACGACCCGGTGGTGGAACTCATCATGGCCTGGATGCGGGCGCCCATGGTTTACCAGGGCCGTCCCCTGCGGCGCGGCGCCGGCCTGCCCCAGGGCTCCCCCTTGAGCCCCCTGCTGGCCAACCTGATGCTGGACGACTTCGACCGCGACATGGCCCGCGCCGGATTCCGCGCCATCCGTTTCGCCGATGATTTCGTGGTGCTGTGCAAGAACCCCGGGCAGGCCCGGCAGGCCGCCGCCGAGGTGCGCCGCTCCCTGGCCGAACTGGACCTGCGGCTGAAAGAGGAGAAGAGCGCCATCCGCAGCTTCGAGCAGGGCTTCCGCTACCTGGGGCTGCTGTTTCTCAACGACTGGGTGCTGGACGTCAGCCGCAACTCCGGCGGCAAGGGGCGCAAGAAGCAAAGGGAGGAACCGCCACCCCTGCCCCCGGAATGGCTGGCCATGCTGGGCGAGGGCCCGGTGGCGGAGATCCCCACCGAGCAGGCGGCGCGGGGCATGGCGGAGCGAACGCCGCCGCAGGCGGTGGAAAGGCCGCCTCCGCCCAGTGAAGAAGGCGTCCTGCTCATCGTCAGCGGTGAACCGGCCCTGATCCGGACCGAAAACCGCCGCCTGAAGGTGAGCCGCGACGAAGACGAGATCGCCGACCTTCCCCTCAGCGGCCTCCAGGCGGTACTCATCATGGGCCCCCACCATATCACCACCCCCGCCCTGCGGGCGGCCCTGCGCCAGGATGTGCCGGTGCACTTCGCCTCCGCCACCGGCAAATACCAGGGCACCACCTGGAACGGCAAGAGCGCGGCCCAGGGCACCGCCCTGTGGCTGCAACAGCAGCGCTGCTTTGCCGATCCGGGCAACGCCCTGGCGGTGGCCCGTGAACTAGTCGCCGCCCGTATCCGCCACATGCGCGAAGTGCTGCGCCAGAACGAAGCGGGCAACGCGGAACCCCGCCAGGCCATGAAGCGGTTGCTCGCCCAAGTGCCGCAAAGCCCCGACCTCGCCGCCCTCAACGGCATCGAAGGCCATGCCACCCGGCTCTATTTCGGGGCCCTCGAGCCCCTGCTGGCGGACTGGGGCTTCGAAGGCCGCAACCGTCGCCCCGCCACCGACCCCTTCAACGCCCTGCTCTCCCTGGGCTACACCCTGCTCTACGGCCAGGCCGACACCCTGCTGCGGGTGGACGGCCTGCTGCCCGCCGCCGGCTGCTACCACCAACCCCGGGGGACCCATGCCGCCCTGGCCTCGGACATGATGGAACCCTTCCGCCACCTGGTGGAACGCGCCGCGCTTTCCGCCCTGCTGCACCACCGCTTCGCCCCGGAAGATTTCCATCAGCCGGAGGGAGAAGGCACCGCCTGCCGCCTCCACACCCCGGCCCTGCGGCGCTACCTCAAACTGATCCATGAACGCATGACCAGCCCGGTCACGGCCCTGAACGACGACGCACCGCGCACCGCGGCCGAACACCTGCACCGGCAAAACCGCTCGCTGATCGGCCTGATCCGCGACGGCACCCCGTTCCGGGCCTTCCTGATGCGTTGACGGAGCGCCGCAATGAAATACTACCTCGTCTGCTTCGACATCCGGGACCACCGCTACCGGCGCCGCCTGGCGCGGCTGCTGGAAGGCTATGGCGAGCGGGTGCAATACTCCGTATTCGAACTGGCCCTGCGCCGCGACGCCCAACTGCACGAGCTCCTGGCGTCGATCCGGGCGCTCCAGCAACGGCACCACGAAACCGGCAACATCCGGTTCTACCGCCTCACCTTGTCCTGCCGCGAAGCCTCGTTTACCCTGGACGGCAGCCCGGTGGCCCGGTTCCCCGGGCTGGTGGTGGCCTGACTCCTGTGCCTGGAGGGCCGGCGCGGGGCGGGCTGCGCCTGCCGAATCGGTCGTATCGGGGGGTTGGGGCATGTCTGCCGGAAAGACCCAAAAAGCGGCGAGTGCCGCCGATTCCTTAACAATCAGGCGATTGCGGGCGACCGGGACCTGAACGATGGGGATAAACCGGAGAAAAAAGGCTATGCTTGACAGGCAGCCGCCGAAACGGGGGAAAAACCCACAGTCGTTCAGCCGATTACAGCGGTGCTGTAATGGCTGACAGAGCCGCACCAGGCAGTACGACCCATAGTGATGGTAATACCACCGGGGGGTGCGGGTAATGGCTGACAGAGCCGCACCAGGCAGTACGACCAGCAATCCCAGCAACATATTCTAGCCCTTTATCGTAATGGCTGACAGAGCCGCACCAGGCAGTACGACCCGTACACGTTGGTGCCGACGGACAAACCGCCCTCGTAATGGCTGACAGAGCCGCACCAGGCAGTACGACCTGGAAGCGTTGTTATAAACCCAACACCATCAACGTAATGGCTGACAGAGCCGCACCAGGCAGTACGACAATGCTTCTTTGCCGTTGGTGGCCATGACCAACTTGTAATGGCTGACAGAGCCGCACCAGGCAGTACGACTTTTAACCATGTTGGTTGTCTCCTTTGGAATTTAGTAATGGCTGACAGAGCCGCACCAGGCAGTACGACATGTATTCCAGCCCTTTGCTTCCGATGAAGCACGTAATGGCTGACAGAGCCGCACCAGGCAGTACGACCTCGTTGCGGTTGTTGACGTTGAATTGGCGAAATGTAATGGCTGACAGAGCCGCACCAGGCAGTACGACAGTGCAAGGGCTTCGGCGGGTATGGCCTTTTCGTAATGGCTGACAGAGCCGCACCAGGCAGTACGACTTTTCTGAATTAACTCTTTCATTTATTCATCTCCGTAATGGCTGACAGAGCCGCACCAGGCAGTACGACACAGTCCTTTCAGCGCATCAACCAAAGTGACCGTAATGGCTGACAGAGCCGCACCAGGCAGTACGACGTTTTATTTTCATCAATCCAAGGATATCTCGTTTGTAATGGCTGACAGAGCCGCACCAGGCAGTACGGCCACATTGTTTCAATCCTTTTATACGAAAACAGGTAATAAGGAGATAGAGCAACGCGGGGAGCGGTTGCCGAAGGAACCCGGCGGTTTTTGCCGGGCAAGTCATCGGGCTGTACGGGCGTCCTTTTTTCAGACAAGCAAAAAAATGGAACTCGTCGTATTATTCGGCTCTGGCGGTTGATTGCAGGCAGTCAGGCCCGTGAAGCTTTTTGTGCCGGACAATGCCACGGTTTGCCTGCCGTCGATGTAAGGCGTTCTTCGCATTGATAATGAATTCAAACAGGGGTAAGGAAGAGAAATGTCAGCACTGATCTGCGGTTCTTTCGCCTACGACACCATCATGGTGTTTCACGACAAGTTCAAGAATCATATCCTGCCGGAGCAGGTGCATATCCTGAACGTCTCGTTTTTGGTGCCGGACATGCGCCGGGAGTTCGGCGGTTGCGCCGGCAATATCGCCTACAATCTCAATCTCCTGGGGGGGCGGGGAAAGCCCATGGGGACGGTGGGGACAGACTTTACCCCCTACGCCGACTGGATGGATCAGTGGGCCATCAGCCGTGATCACATCCGGATCATCGAGAACACCTATACGGCGCAGGCCTACATCACCACGGACCAGGATGACAACCAGATCACCGCCTTCCATCCCGGGGCCATGAATTTCGCCCATGAGAACAAGGTATCCGATGCCACCGGCTGCACCATCGGCCTGGTTTCGCCGGATGGCCGCCGGGGCATGATCGAGCATGCGGAGCAGTTCGCCGAGGCGGGCATACCCTTTATGTTCGATCCTGGCCAGGGCATGCCCATGTTCGACGGGGACGACCTGCTGCGTTTCGCCGAGCAGGCCGACTGGCTGGCCTTCAACGACTACGAGGCCCGGCTGATGGAAGAGCGCACCGGCAAGAGTCCGGCCCGGTTGGCGCAGATGGTAAAGGGCGTCATCGTGACCAGGGGTGGCAAAGGCTCCGAGATCCATACCCGGGAGCGGGTATATGAGATTCCCGCGGCCCCCGTCTCCGCGGTGGAGGATCCCACCGGCTGCGGCGACGCCTACCGCGCCGGGCTGCTCTACGGGCTGATGAACGACATGGACTGGGAGACCACCGGCCGTATCGCCGCCCTCATGGGTGCGGTCAAGATCGAGCAGGCCGGCACCCAGAATCACTGCTTTCACAGGGCCGAATTTGAAGAGCGTTTCAAGGCGGCCTTTGGTTTTTCCTTTGCATGATTTCGGAGAGTCGCCGTCATGAGCGGACATTTCAAAGAGACCGGCTTCATCCCCCTGAATATCGCCGTGCTGACCATCTCGGACAGCCGCACGGAGGAGACGGACAAGTCGGGCCTGATCCTCAAAGAGCGCGCCCTGGAGGCCGGCCACAAGGTGGTGGACAAGGCCATCGTGCCGGACGATGTCTACCAGATGCGCGCTATTTTCTCCCGCTGGATCGCGGATCCGGCGGTGCACGTGGTGATCAGCACCGGCGGCACCGGCATCACCGGGCGTGACAGCACCCCCGAGGCGGTGGGCCCTCTGCTGGAGAAGCACATAGAGGGCTTCGGTGAGCTGTTCCGGGCCATCTCCCTGGAGGAGATCGGCGCCTCGGCCATCCAGTCGCGGGCCATTGCCGGGCTCACCAACCAGACCCTGATCTTTTGCCTGCCCGGCTCCTCCGGCGCCTGCAGGACCGGCTGGGACAAGATCCTCAAGGGCCAGCTCGACCACCGCACCCGCCCCTGTAACTTCGCCCAGATGTTCCGCGCCTGAGGGCAGCCGATACAGGGACGCGCCCCACGCGCCCGGATACCGCCGATGGAGACGAACAGACCCGAGGTGACAGAGGCCGCCCTGCTGGAGATTGTGCTGGCGCTGGCCCGGGAACTGTACCCCGGGAAGCGGTTTCCCGAGCCTGTCGCCCCCGACAGCGCCCTGGACAAGGATCTCGGCTTCGACAGCCTGGGCAGGATGGAGCTGCTCTCCCGTATCGAGCGCAGGTTCCGGGTGCGCCTCTCCGAGGAGGCGTTCGCCGCTGCGGAGACCCTGCAGGATCTGTTCCGGCTGGTGCGGGCGGCGCCCTCCCGGGGGGAGGCCGCCGTTGCCGCAGCCGGGGCCGGAGCCATATCCGGGCCGGGCCGGGTCGGTGCGCCCCATGGGGCCGGCACCTTGCAGGAGGCGTTGGCCTGGCACCTGGAGCGCCAGGGAAACCGGCTGCATATTTACCTCTACGGCGGGGATGAGAAGCCGGAAGAGATCACTTATGAGGGCCTTTACCAGGGGGCCTGCAAGGTGGCCGCCGGGCTCAGGGCCCATGGCCTCCAGCCCGGCCGGACCGTGGCCATCATGCTGCCCACCGGCCGCGATTATTTCTTCAGTTTTCTGGGCATCCTGCTGGCGGGCGGCATCCCCGCGCCCATTTATCCGCCCGCGCGGCCCTCCCAGATCGAGGACCATCTGCGCCGCCATGCCCGCATACTGGATAATGCCCAGGCGGTTTTCCTGGTTACGGTGCCCGCGGCCCGGCTGGCGGCCCGTCTGCTCAAGTCCCAGGTGGCCGGCCTGCGCCATATCATCACCCCGGAAGAGCTGTCGGGGGCGGGGGCCGGGCCGGCGGTCTCCGCCGGGGCCCGGCCCCCGGATATCGCCTTTCTGCAGTACACCTCCGGCAGCACCGGCAACCCCAAGGGGGTGATGCTGACCCACGCCAACCTGCTCGCCAACCTGCGGGCCATGGGGGAGGCGGTGCAGGTCAGCTCCGATGATGTCTTTGTCAGCTGGCTGCCCCTTTATCACGACATGGGCCTGATCGGTGCCTGGCTGGGCAGCCTCTATTTCGGTTTTCCCCTGGTGCTGATGTCGCCGCTGGCCTTCCTGGCCCGCCCCCGGCGCTGGCTGTGGGCCATCCATAACCATGGCGGCACCCTGTCGGCGGCCCCCAACTTCGCCTATGAGCTGTGCCTGAGCAAGCTGCGGGACACTGATCTCGAGGGCCTGGATCTGAGCAGTTGGCGCATGGCCTTCAACGGGGCGGAACCGGTAAGCGCCCAGACCGTCCGGCGCTTTTGCCGGCGCTTTGGCCCCTATGGCTTTCGTGAGGAGGCCATGGCCCCCGTCTTCGGCCTGGCCGAATCCTCGGTGGGGCTGGCCTTTCCCCCGCCGGGGCGCAAGCCCCTGATCGACCGCATCAACCGCCAGTCCCTGGCCGTATCGGGGGAGGCCCTGCCCGCGGCCGGGGATGACGCCCAGGCGCTGGAATTCGTCGCCTGTGGCCAGGCCCTGCCCGGCCATTCCATCAGAATAGTGGATCCCACCGGCCGGGAGCTTCCCGAGCGCCGGGAGGGACACCTCCAATTCCGCGGACCTTCGGCCACCAGCGGCTATTTTCGCAACCCGGAAGAGACCCGGCGCCTGTTCGACGGCGACTGGCTGAACTCCGGGGACCTGGCCTATATGGCGGATGGGGACATCTATATCACCAGCCGGGTCAAGGACCTTATCATCCGCGCTGGGCGCAACATCTACCCCTATGAGCTGGAGCAGGCGGTGGGCGATGTCCCGGGCGTCCGCAAGGGTTGCGTGGCCGTGTTCGGCAGCCCCGACCCCGTGACCACAACCGAGCGCATCGTGATCCTGGCCGAAACCCGGGAAACCGATCCGCAACGCCGGGAAAAACTGCGGGACAGCATTAATGCCCTGGCCACCGACTTGCTGGAGATGCCGCCGGATGAGGTGGTGCTGGCCCCGCCCCATACGGTGCTCAAGACCTCGAGCGGCAAAATCCGCCGCGCCGCCAGCCGGGAGCTGTTCGAACAGGGCCGGATCGGCCGGCCCCAGCGGGCCGTCTGGCTACAGATAACGCGCCTGGCGATGTCCGGCCTCGTCCCGCAGTTGCGGCGTGTGCGCCGGGCGTTGACGGACAGGCTCTATGCCCTTTATGCCCTGACCCTGTTCTGGTGCCTGGCGCCGCCCGTGTGGCTGCTGGTCGCCGTCGTGCCCGGCCTGTCCCGGCGTTGGCGCATCATCCGCGCCGGCGCTCGGCTGCTGGCGTCGCTCTGTGGCATACCGGTTCATGTGGAGGGGGGAGAGAACCTGCCGCCCGACGCCGCCTGCATCCTGGTGGCGAACCATGCCAGCTATATAGATGGCATCGCCCTGGTTGCGGCGCTGCCGATAAGCAACCGCTTTGTCGTCAAGGCGGAATTGAAATCCAACTTCATCGCCCGGGTGTTCCTGCAGCGCCTCGAGAGCGAATTCGTGGAGCGCTTCGATAAGCAGCGGGGGCTGGAAGATGCGCGCCGGCTGGGCGAACGGGCGCATGCCGGCCACCCCCTGCTGTTCTTTCCGGAGGGGACCTTTACCGATAGCCCCGGGCTGTTGCCCTTCCGCATGGGGGCATTCGCCGCCGCCGTCGAGGCCCGGATACCCGTGGTGCCCATAGCCATCCGCGGCAGCCGCTCCCTGCTGCGGGGGGACAGTTGGCTCCCCAGCCGCGGGATGTTGCGGATCACCATCGGGGAACCCATTCATCCCGCCGGATCCGGCTGGGAGGCCGCCATCAGATTACGCGATGAGGCCAGGGCCGTGATCCTGGATCACTGCGGCGAACCGGACCGGGGGCATGATTCGCCGCCGAGTCCCTAGTACTCTGTCAACCTGATAATTTAGGATACAAAAACTTTTAACCGCAGAGGACGCAAAGCTGCGCAGAGAAATACTAGCCAGCTTATTGATAATAAATAAAAACCTCTGCGAATCTCTGCGTCCTCTGCGGTTAATATTTAGTTGGCATCCGGAAACCATGTGCGAGATTCGTTCGCGGCTAAAGCCGCTCCTACAACCAACTGATTTTACAGATTATTTTGTAGGAGCGGCTTTAGCCGCGAAGAAAAAAGCACCGTTTCTGGACGAACACTATTTATCTTTTACCAATCCTAAGTTATCACCTTGACGGAGTACTAGGAACGGCTCGACCATCGTGGTTCTTTTTGGCTACGCTATGGACGGGGACATCAACCAATCGAGATCGAGGATAAAAGCATGCAGGTCACCAAGGTTATTGAGCACATTACCGGCTGGCTCGACAGTTATGTGGAAAGGTCGGGGACCAGGGGCTTTGTCGTGGGGGTGTCGGGGGGCATCGATTCGGCGGTCACCTCGACCCTCGGCGCAAGAACCGGGCGGCCGCTCCTGTGCGTGGAGATGCCCATCCACCAGGGCGCGGATCAGGTGGGCCGGGCCCGGCGCCATATTGAATTTTTGAAGGCGAATTTCCCGGCCGCCGGCTCGGTGGAGGTGCCCTTGACGGATGTCTTCGACGGCCTGATCAGGGTGCTGCCGGCCGTGGAGGATGAGGACCGCCGCGACATGGCCCTGGTCAACACGCGCGCCCGTCTTCGCATGACCACCCTCTACTACTTCGCGGCCTATCATGGCTATCTCGTCCTCGGCACGGGCAACAAGGTGGAGGACTTCGGCATCGGCTTTTTCACCAAGTATGGCGACGGGGGGGTGGACCTGAGCCCCATCGCCGATCTCAACAAGTCCGAGGTCTATGCCCTGGGGCGGGAACTCGGCGTCATCGGGGAGATCCTGGACGCGCCGCCCACCGACGGCCTGTGGCATGACGACCGCACGGACGAGGACCAGATAGGGGCCAGCTATCCCGAGCTCGAGTGGGCCATGGCGTTCGAGGGCGACGAAGCCGGGCTGACGGCCCGCCAGGCCGAGGTGCTGGCCATTTACCGGCGCCTGCACCAGGCCAACAGGCACAAGATGGAGCCCATTCCCGTCTGCATGATCCCGGATGCCCTGAGGGCTGATGGGTAGGGTTACTTGTGATCCAGCCCCAGGTCCTTGATCTTTCGGGTCAGGGTGTTGCGGCCCCAGCCGAGCAGGCGGGCGGCGTCCTGGCGGCGGCCGCCGGTGTATTCCAGCGCGGCCTCGATCATGATGGTCTCGAAGGCGGGAAGGGCCTCGTTGAGGATGGCCTGTTTCCCGTCCAGCAGTCCCTGGCGCACCCAGCCGCGCAGGGCGCTCTGCCAGTTGCCGGTGGATGATTCGGTGGTCTCGCCGGGCTGGAGCTCCGGGGGCAGATCCTCGATATGGATCTCCTGACCTGAGGACATGACCGTAAGCCAGCGGGCGGTGTTTTCAAGCTGGCGCACGTTGCCCGGCCATTCGAGCTGTTGCAGCACCTCGATGGTCTCCGGCCTCAGGGTCTTGAGTTCCGTATCCAGTTCCTTGGCGGAGGCGGCGAGAAAGTGCTGCATCAGCAGGGGGATGTCTTCCCTGCGTTCCCGCAGGGCCGGGATGTGGATGCGGATGACGTTCAGCCGGTGGAACAGGTCCTCCCGGAAACGCCCTTCCTTGACCAGGCCTTCCAGATTCTGATGGGTGGCGGCGATAATGCGCACGTCCACCTTCACCGGCTCATGGCCGCCGACCCGGTAGAATTCGCCATCGGCCAGCACCCGCAGCAGGCGGGTCTGGAGCTCCGCCGGCATGTCGCCGATCTCGTCCAGGAAGAGGGTGCCGCCGTCGGCCTGTTCGAAGCGGCCCAGGCGCCGGGCCTGGGCGCCGGTGAAGGCCCCCCGTTCGTGACCGAACAGCTCCGATTCCAGCAGGTCCCGGGGAATCGCGGCCATGTTCAGGGCGATGAAGGGTTTTGCGGTGCGGGGGCTGTGCCGGTGCAGGGCCTGGGCCACGAGTTCCTTGCCCGTGCCCGACTGGCCGTTGATGAGCACCGTGACATTGGAGCGCGCCAGGCGCCCTATGGCCCGGAACACCTCCTGCATGGCCGGCGCCTCGCCGATGATCTCCGGGCTTTTTATGGCCTCCGCCAGGGTCTCCTGGCGGGCCTGGCGGCTGTGCCGGCAGGCGCGGCGCACCTGTTCGACGGCGTCGTCGATATCGAACGGCTTGGGCAGGTACTCGAAGGCCCCGCCGTGGAAGGCGGATACCGCGCTGTCGAGATCCGAATGGGCGGTCATGATAATGACCGGCAGGTCGGGGCAGGTCTCCCGGATGCGATCCAGCAGCGCCAGCCCGTCCATGCCGGGCATGCGGATATCCGACAGCACCACATCGGGCCTCTCATGGGAAAGGGCGTCGATCACCCCGTCGGCGTTGGAAAACCCGGTGACCGCCATGTCGGCCCGCTGCAGGGCCTTTTCCAGCACCCAGCGGATGGAGCGGTCATCGTCGATGACCCAGACGTTACAACCCTCAGGCATTGGGATTCTCCAATGGAAGCAATACGGTGAATACGGTCTCTCCCGGCTTGCTGCGGCACTCGATCAGGCCGCCGTGCTGGTTGATGAGAGACTGGGCGATGGACAGGCCGAGCCCCATGCCGCCTTCGCTGGCGCTGACCATGGGATAGAAGATCTTTTGCAGCATCTCCGGCGCTATGCCGGGGCCGTTGTCCTCGATCTCCACCTGCGCCACCAGCCGGTGGCGGTCGTTGCCGATGGTGAACTGGCGCTGAATGCGGGTGCGCAGGATGATCCGGCCCTGCCCGTCCACCGCCTGGGCGGCGTTGCGGACGATATTCAGAATGGCCTGGATGAGCTGATCGCTGTCGCCGTACAGCTCGGGGATGCTGGGGTCGTAATCCATGACCAGCTGGATGCGGCCGCCCGATTCCGCCTGCACCAGGGAACGGACCCGGTCCAGCACCTGGTGGATGTTGACCTGGGTGTAACGCGGCAGCTTGTTCGGGCCGAGCATGCTGTTGACCAGGCCTTGCAGCCGGTCGGCCTCGTCGATGATGATCTGGGTGTACTCCTGCAACCCAGGGTCCGGCAGCTCGTGCTCCAGCAGTTGCGCCGCCCCCCGCAGGCCTCCCAGCGGATTCTTGATCTCGTGGGCGAGACAGCGGATGAGATCCCGGGTCGCCTGGTGCTGGGATATGAGGTGCTCTTCACGGCTGATGCGAAGCTGGCGGTCGAGTTGCTGGAGTTCCACCAGGATGCCGGCTTCATGGTCGGAGTCGGCCAGGGGCATGACGGTGCAGTCGACGGTGATTTCCCGGCCGTCCGGTGTTTGCAGGCATATCTCGCGCTCGGTGAAGGGATGGCCCAGCATCGCGGCCTGTTCAAAGCTGGTGTTCAGATTGTGGCCGGGGCAGCACATGAGGTCGCTGGCCTTTTGTCCTATCAGATTGCGTGCGCTGGCGGCGAACAGCATCTCTCCCGCGGGATTGACATAACGCAGGCGCAGATCCTCGTCGAACAGGATGACAGTGGTGTTCAGGTTGTCCAGGATCCACGGAGAGAGGGCCTCCGGGAGCAGGTTATCGGCATTCATGCCAAATGTTCGTAGCAAGTATTGAACCAGGTCGTATCAGCCGCCTGATGCGGTGATTCTTCCCGTTTCGGGTGGTTTGTGCACTATTTTAGTGCAAAAGGGCCCTGAGCAGGAGGGGGTGCGCCCAATGTTGGTGGGTGGCGCGATGAAATGGCTATGGCGTGTAGTTGGGTTTGAAGCTGGGCTTGTAATTCGGCTTCGGGCCCGGCGCATACCCGGCGGGTGCGCCCGGCTCGTAATCGGGTTTGGAATTGGGCTCGTAATCCGGCTTTGGGCCTGGTGCGTATCCGGCGGACGCGCCCGGCTCGTAATCGGGCTCGAAGTTGCCGCTTCCCGGTTGTGGTGGAGGTGTTGCCTGGTCCAGGATGGATTCCTTGCGCAGATGGAATGTCACCGGGTCTGTTTTCGCCATCAGGTCCCCCTCTTCATTGATGATCTCGGCCCGCAGGGAGTGGGTGCCCCGGCTGATGCCCCGGAGGGCGAAGTTGGGTGAAGACAGTTCATCCTTCAAGGGCCGGCCGTCGACGAATATCCGGATTTTGTGGCCGCTCTGCAATCCGGGCTGGATGAAAAAGGAGATATTGATGAGGCCCTCGTTGCTGCGGATGGTCTGGTTGTTGTCCGGCTGGGCGATGGAAAAGGCGCTGTAGGCTCCGCCGATTTCCCCCGAATCGTCATCGTCGTCCCGGCTGAATCCGACCGGCCGCCGGGGCGGAGGGGAGGCGGCGGGGGTTTTGGGCAGTTGCATCTTTTCCGCTCCCTGGTGTGGCTTGTCGGAATAATGCACCACGCCCTGCTCGTCCACCCATTTGTAGACACCGGCGGCCGATGCCAGCAGGGGCATGCATCCCAACAAGACAACCAGTAGCTTGTTCATAATCCCAGAATAGCCGAGCAAGGCCGGATCAACAACAGAAGCCAGTGTGGATCAGTTGGAAAAAATGCAAAAAAACGCCCCCATGCGGGGGCGTTTGGATACATCCTGCAAATGTCCGGGATTACAGGCTGTAGTACATGTCGAATTCCACCGGGTGGGTGGTCATGCGCATGCGGGTCACTTCTTCCATCTTCAGCTCGATGTAGCCGTCGATCAGATCGTCGGTGAACACGCCGCCGGCGGTGAGGAATCCGCGGTCCGCATCCAGGGCCTCCAGGGCCTGATCCAGGCTGTGGCACACGGTGGGGATGGCCTTGGCCTCTTCCGCCGGAAGATCGTACAGATCCTTGTCCATGGCGTCGCCCGGATGGATCTTGTTCTGGATGCCGTCCAGGCCGGCCATCATCATGGCGGAGAAGGCCAGGTAGGGGTTGGCGGTGGGATCGGGGAAGCGCACCTCGATGCGGCGGGCCTTGGGGCTGGAGACCCAGGGAATACGGATGGAGGCGGAACGGTTGCGGGCGGAGTAGGCCAGCATGACCGGGGCCTCGAAGCCCGGCACCAGACGCTTGTAGGAGTTGGTGGAGGCGTTGGTGAAGGCGTTCAGGGCGCGGGCGTGCTTGATAATGCCGCCGATGTAGTACAGGGCCTCGTCGGAGAGACCGCCGTACTTGTTGCCGGCGAAGACATTGTTGTCGCCTTTGGCCAGGGACTGGTGGACGTGCATGCCGGAGCCGTTGTCGCCCACCAGCGGTTTTGGCATGAAGGTGGCGGTCTTGCCGTAGGCGTGGGCCACGTTCTGGACGCAGTATTTCAGGATCTGGTTCTGGTCGGCGCGCTTCACCAGGGTGGCGAATTGGGTGCCGATCTCGCACTGTCCGGCGGTGGCCACTTCGTGATGGTGCACCTCGACCTTGAGGCCCATCTCCTCCATGGCCAGGCACATGGCGGCGCGGATGTCGTTCAGGCTGTCGACCGGCGGGACCGGAAAGTAGCCGCCCTTGCAGGTGGGGCGGTGGCCGATGTTGCCGTCTTCATAGACGCGCTCGGAGTTCCATTCGGCCTCTTCGGAATCGACCTTGTAGAAGGCGCCGGACATGTCGGCGCCCCAGCGCACATCGTCCAGCACGAAAAATTCAGGCTCGGGGCCGAAGTAGGCGGTATCAGCGATGCCGGTGGACTTCAGATAGGCCTCGGCGCGTTTGGCCACGGAGCGGGGGTCGCGCTCATAACCCTGCCTGGTGCTCGGCTCCAGGATGTCGCAACGCAGGATCAGGGTGGTCTCGTCGGCAAAGGGGTCCAGGACGGCGGTCTCTTCGTCCGGCATCAGGATCATGTCGGATTCGTTGATGCCCTTCCAACCGGCGATGGAGGAACCATCGAACATCTTGCCGTCCGTGAACAGGTCTTCATCGACGACACTGGCGGGGACGGTGACGTGCTGTTCCTTGCCGCGGGTGTCGGTAAAGCGGAAGTCGACAAAGGTTACTTCCTTTTCTTTGATCAGTGCTAGGGCGGTTGAGGCCATCGTTATACTCTCCAGATCTTTAGGTGGAACCGTGCTGCCGCGGCAGCTGTGAATAATTATTGTCTGCCCCGCTACGCAGGTGTTTCAGGCAGAATATCTTTGCGGGAAGAGCAGGAACCGTGCCATGCCTGGGGAAATATTTCAACCATGGCGTTCAGGCCCTGGACAGGAAGGTTCCCCGTGGCCGGATGATTGAGAAAATATTTTATCAAACAAATTGTTAGGCCCCTGCCCCCCGTCTTTCGGCGGGGCAGGAAGGGGTGGCGCGGGAGCGGGTGGCATCCGTCGCCGCCCATGCCGGGGACCTGGGCGGCGCCATCTTGCACCGTAATGGTGCGCGACGGTGATCCGGCTGCACAATGACGGTGCGTCAGCCTGTGAAAACCCGCACCTTGCCGAATGCCTTCGATTCCTTCAGGGCCTCCTGGAGGGCCGCTTCCAGCCGCCGCGCCTCTTCGTTGCCGGGGATGCGGTTTCTGGCGAAAAACAGCTCCACGTCGATTCGCCCGCCCAGATAGTGCAGCGTTATCCGCTCCCTTGAGGCCGCATCCCCGATGTGGCGCCAATATTGGTCGAGCCTCGCCAGGGCTTCGGCGCGCAGGGGCAGACCCTGGCACAGCACGGCGGTGGCATCGTCCTCCGGGTCGATGTGGACGGTGACATCTTCGATCTCATCGATTTCTTTTTTCAGCCGTTCCTCCACGGCCAGGCTGATCATATGCCCCTCGGAGACGCTCAACCGGGGCTCCACCTGCACGTGGACGTCCGCCGAGGCGTGTCCGCCCAGGCTGCGCGTGCGCAGCATGTGCAGGTCCCGGACCCCGCCGACCGACAGGACGGTGTCCCGGATCGCCGCAACCTTCTCCTCCGGCAGCCCCAGGTCGACCAGTTCCTGGGCCGCGCCCCAGCCGAGATCCCAGCCGATTTTCGCAATCATCAGGCCAACGCCCACGGCGGCCACCGCATCCAGGTAGGGCAGGCCCGCCAGGGTGCCGCCGATGCCGGTGAGCACCACGATGGATGAAACGGCGTCGGAGCGGTGGTGCCAGGCGTTGGCCAGCAGCAGATCGGATTTGACGCGCTTGCCCAGGCGCCAGGTGTAGCGGTAGAGCCACTCGTTGGCGAGGATGGAAAAAACCGCCGCATAGAGGGTTATGGCGTCCGGTTCCAGCAGCTTTTCGGGGCTGAACATGCGCATGATGGCATCCCATGCAATGCCCGTGGCGATCAGGATCAGAAAGGCGCCCAGGACCATGGTGGCCATGGTTTCAAAACGGCCGTGGCCGTAGGGGTGGTCCAGATCGGGGCCGTGCCGGGCGTGCAGGGAGGCGTAGTAGACCAGGGCGTCCGACAGGAGATCGGACAGGGAATGGATACCGTCCGCCACCAGGGACTGGGACTGGCCGATGATGCCTACCGCGGTCTTCACCGCCGCCAGGATCAGATTGACCAGGGCCCCCACGGCCGCGGCTTGCTTGGTGACCTGGTGTCTCTGGTCGGTGGCTGAGGTCGGTGTCTGCATGGGCCTGCTGCCTCGGCGGCTTCGGGACGGCTATTTCGAGCCCACTTCCAGGACGATGATGTGCTCGCCGTCCTCGCTGCGGGTTTCCAGCACCTTGTGACCATTGATGCGGCACCAGGCCGGGATATCGTTCAAGGCGCCGGGATCGGTGCAGATGGCCTCCACGATAGCGCCGGGTTCGAGTTCTCTGACCTTGTTCTGGACCCGGATTACCGGCATGGGGCAGAGCAGGCGGCGGGCGTCGACGGTCACTCTTGTCATAAGCGCCACTCCTTCGGGATCTCATGGGGTTGCAGGGGGGCGACCGAGAGGGTCCGGGTGGATCCGTCTTTCTCCCTGATTTCCAGCTCCACCCGCTCTGCATCCCGGCCCTGGCTGTAGCGCGCCACCAGGCGGGCGGCAAGCTCCAGGCCGGCCTCTCCGGCCTCGCCGTCGATCAGCGCCAGCGGGCCGGCGTGGCTGGTGGTCTTCAGGCTGACGAAACGGTCCCGGTAGCCCTGGAGGAAATTGCCTTCTCCCTCTTCGCGGGAAATGATGACCTTGAATTCCGGCCCCGGGCGAAGATGGCGCCCCACCTTGAGGAGCATAATATCATCCAGCTCATACTGCTTTTGCCCCCGGCTTTGCCACAGATCGGCCAATTTATCCGAATACTGGGCGTCGGTGAGGAAACAGCAGCCGCCGGCCGGTTGGGCATAGTCCTCGAAGCCGAAGCGTCGCGCCAGCGCCATCTGGGGTTTGCGCGTACGCCCGCTGAAATCGAACAGGGCCTGCCGGTCCACCCAGCCCTCCAGCTCCGGCCTGGTCGGTGGGAGATTTCTTGCGCACAAGGGACGCAACAGCAAATCCCCGGCCCCGGATTCGCGGGCCACTACCGGCATGGTGTCCTTGCGCTGGGATTTTGGCCGTTGTCCGATCACTTCCCCCGTGATGATGAAATCGAAGTCGTTTTCCTTGATCCATTCGAGGGCCTTTTCCACCATGAAAATCTTGCAATCCAGGCAGGGGTTCAGGTTGGCTCCGTAGCCGTGTTTGGGGTTGAACAGGATGTCCTTGTATTCCTCCACGACGTCAACGAAGTGGAGTTTGACGCCCAACTGCTCCGCAACCCAGAGGGCGTTGTTGCGCTTGGGCTTGTTGCGGTCTTTCTTGCGAATGGCGTGGGTATGGCCCTCCACGCAAAAACCGGTGAAAAAATTCAGCCCTTCGACATAAATGCCCTGGTCCTGGATTACCCGGGCGGCCAACATGGAATCCAGGCCGCCGGAGATCAGGGCGGCGGCCTTGTATTGCTTTTTCATGATGCGAGTGAATACTGGCTTTGACTGAGCGGACAGCAGATTATACGGGCTTGAAAACCCCGTGTCGCCGGCGGTGCCGTGCGCCCGGCCTATCGTCTTGGAGGCGCCGGTTCCTGTTGCAACGGCTGCTCGATGCGGTGGAAGTTTGCCGGCGAGGTATATTGGAAGACCTCCTTCCCGTCCGGATTCAGGGCGATGTCCAGGCCCTTTTCAGGGTAAAGCCAGTGGCTGATGCCCGATGCTTCCCGGATGCGCCGGGCCGGTTCGCCAAAGCGGCTCCTCAGCAGTTTCTCATCCAGATCCGCCGCGGGCAGATAGGTGATGAGCGAGATCGCCGCGTGGCGCACAGCGCTGAGATCCCCGGGGGCAAGCGAGACCTTTTTCGTGCCGCTGCCCATCTTGCTCAGGCGCAGGCCGTGCCCGTACATCCGGGCCGCGGCGGCCTGGTCGATATCCAGCGTCAGCACGAAATCAGCCCGGATGCCGTCGATATAGAGGCGCTGGAAATAGGCCTCGACGGAAAAGGTCCCCGCCGGAGAGGCGAACAGGCTCACCTCTGCCTTCGTCTGGAAGCGCTCCTCCGCATGGGCAAGGGTGTCCCGGCCCAGGGTCAGCCCGAATACGCTGGCGTTTCCCGCCGCATCAATAGCGATCTGCCAGGGCAGTGCTGGTGAGCCGTTATCCGGACCCTTGCCGCCGGGAATCAAAATAGCCGCCGCCAGGATAAGCAAGGTTACGGCAGCGAGGCCTGTCGGAATCTTATAATCCATGGGCTGGGTGGCTGGAGGCACAATGACGGCCTCAAAGGCGGCCGCCCGGCCAGAGCTTACAACACCGCCGCTACATTATCGATATGGCATTGGTGGGGCAGGGGGCATAACATTCGCCGCAGCCGTTGCAGGCGTCGAAGTCCAGTTGGGGAGCGGGTGCACCACCGACGACGGCCTGCAGCCGGATGGCGTTCATTTCGCAAAACTCCCGGCAGGTGTAGCAAGTGGCGCCCTTGCGGATCAGGCAGGCGTCGCTGAAATAGGCCTTCAGCGTCCACGGCGGCCGCTCGGGCTCGATCAGGCGGGACAGGGCGCCGGTCTCGCATACCATTTCGCAATCGCCGCAGAACAGGCAGCCGCCGCGGGAGAAGTCGATCTGGGGGAGTCTTCCGGCGCCGGCCTTGAGGATGAGGGCGGGACAGACATCGATGCACTTGCCGCAGGCGTTGCATGCCTGGACAAAGGATGCTTCGGGGATGGCCCAGGGCGGCCTCAGCGCCTTGTGCCCGTCCTCGGAATTGCTGCGGATGAAATAAATGCTGCCGGTGGATTTAGTCATTTTTTTGCTGTAACAATTTAAAGTAGATGGGGTGTGGAGGCATTGAGGCGCGGTATGATAAGAGCTATTGTTGACATAGGTCAAGTAAACATAAAAATCATGTGGTTAATAACGACTTGATAATACTGGAGTTTTTTGGTCAACTTTGTTGCGGCCCAGGATTGCAGCGGCCTGCCCCTTTTCGCCGGGCCGGTTAAAAAGCCGTAATCAAAAAAAAAGGCCCCGGAGGATGGGGCCTGAAAAATGAAGCAAACGGAGGAGTATTACTTCATAACGGGCAATGCTGAAGACTTGGCGTGCAACTGCTGAAGATTATTCAGACCGGCAATTCAAGTCGGCTAACCGTTGGAAGAGAATATAACTAAAAGCTGATATAACTGAAACTAAAATATTTCAATAATTAGTATAAACTATTATAAATAGAAACTGACAGGCGGATATCAACGTGAAATTCACCCTCAGGCAGCTCAAGGTTTTCTCCTCCGTGGCCCGGTGGTCGAGTTTTACCAGAGCGGCGGAAGAGCTGTTTCTCAGTCAGCCCGCGGTCTCTATCCAGGTCAAGCAACTGGAGGAGCATATCGGGCTGCCCCTGTTCGAGCAGATCGGGAAAAAGATCCACCTCACCCAGGCGGGAAAGGAGGTGCAGCATTACAGCCATGCCGCCTTCCAGCAGTTCAGGGAAATGGAGGAGGTGCTGGAGGCCATGAAGGGGCTCAGCGGCGGGCGGCTGGATATCGCCGTGGCCAGCACCATTAACTATTTCGCTCCCCGCCTGCTGGCTGTTTTCAGCCGCCGCTACCCCGATATCGACTTGACCCTGGAGGTCACCAATCATGAAACCCTGATGCAGCGCCTGGAGGCCAACGAGAAGGATATCGTGCTCATGGGCCAGCCGTTGCAGAAGCTGGATCTGGAGGTCGTGCCCTTTATGGAAAACCCCCTGGTGGTCATTGCGCCGCCGGGTCATCCCCTGGCGGAGGAAAGGCGCATACCGCTGGAAAGGCTGGCGGAAGAGACCTTTCTCATGCGCGAATCCGGCTCGGGCACCCGTCTGGCGACGGAGCGCTTTCTCCAGGAGAAAAACATCCGTCTCCGGACCGGTATGGAAATCAGCCGCAACGCCGCCATCAAACAGGCCGTGCGCGACGGCATGGGGCTTGCCATTGTCTCCGTTCACACCATCGAACTCGAGATGGAGACCGGGCGCCTTTTGGTGCTGGACGTGGAGGGCTTTCCCATACCGCGCAAATGGTTCATCGTGCACCGCCGGGGCAAGCGCCTGTCGCCCGCGGCCCGGGCCTTCCGTGACTTCGTGCTGGATGAGAACCTGCCGGAGCTGCTTGGAACGGGCCCGTACTCCGTCAAGGCCTAACCCGCATTTCTCACCAGGCGGACCCGGTTAATTGAGAAATTTATGAAATTCAATGTAGTTGGCCTCATAAGGTGATGGCGGTTAATTTATACTCTGTCCTATTTGGTTTTTGGAACAATCTGGCTTCGCATCTTGAACGATCAGCCTTGAACCATAGCTACGGCTATGCTTCGGCGGCCGATCGTCCAACCTGCTTCGCCAGC
>DRKS01000030.1 GCA_011051655.1 Sedimenticola sp. | reverse complement strand
TGGCTCAGGAAGGTTTTACCCCGACAAAGTGTGCCCATTGCCGTGTGGGATGTGTTTTATTAAACAAAAAATCAGGGTTAGCGCTCAAGTCAGTGGAGTGCGCCTCTTTGCTGACCGGGCTAAACCCGACAGGCTCCTAGAGATACTCGGACCAATCCACGCTCGCATCCCCGAACACGAAGAAAAAGGGATTCAGCAGGGAGTCTTTGGTGTTGTAGCGCAGAGGCTGCATGCTGGTGTCGGTCAGCCGCCCGCCGGCGGCCTCGACTATGGCCTGGGCGGCCGCGGTATCCCACTCCGAGGTGGGGCCCAGCCTCGGGTAGAGATCGGCCCGGCCTTCGGCCACCAGGCAGATCTTCAGCGAGCTGCCCATGCTGACGATTTCATAATCCCCGAGGTTGGAGAGATACCGCCTCAGGCTGTCCCCGGCATGGGAGCGGCTGCCGGCCACCTGCACCGGCCGCCGGCAACTCGACCGGACGCTGATCCTGGAGGGCTCTTCGCCGGCCTTTTGCCGGAAGGCCCCTTCTCCGGAGACCGCGAAATAGAGCACATTGGGCACCGGGGCATAGACCACGCCCAGCACCGGCCGGTGATCCTCGATCAGGGCGATATTGACCGTGAACTCCCCGTTGCGCTTGATGAACTCCTTGGTGCCGTCAAGAGGATCGATCAGCCAGTAGCGGGACCAGGCGCGGCGGGTCTCGCAGGGGATTTCGGCGGACTCCTCGGACAACACCGGTATCTCAGGTGTCAGCTCCTCCAGCGCCCTCACGATAATGCCGTGGGCGGCGGTATCGGCCTCTGTCAGGGGGGAGCGGTCGTCCTTTTCATAGACGGAGAAGTCCCTGGCGTAGATCTCCAGGATGGCCGCCCCGGCCTCTTTGGCCAGCATGTTGATCTTTTCCACGGGGACCGGGCTTTTGCTCATTTCGATTCCAATTTGCGACGGGGTTTCAGGATGGCCGTTGCTTTTACAGGATAAAGAGCGGCGGGGCAAATAAAAAAACAGGCCAAAGGCGAGGGCTGAGACAACCGTTCGCCTTTGGCCTTGGCCTTATCACTAAAGCTTGAACGCGCTGACCACCCTCTGCAGCTCGTCCGCCAGGCCGACGATTTCATCGCAGGACTGGGAGCTCAGCTGGGCCTGCTCTTTCGCGGTCTGGGCCTCTTCGGAGACGGTGCTGATATTCCGGGTGACCTCCTCCATGGATGCACTCTGCTCCTGAGTGGCCGTGGCGATTTGCTGAATCCGGTCCGTCAGGCCTTCCACCACCTCGACGATCTGCTGGAGCGACTGGCCGGTCTTGGTCACCAGCTCCGAGCCCGTCTCCACCTCCGCCTGGCCTTCGTGCATGGACTGCACGGCGGCCGCGGTGCCGTTTTGGATATTGCGGATCATCTCCGCAATCTCCTTGGTGGCATCGGTGGTGCGGGTGGCCAGGTGGCGCACCTCATCGGCGACCACAGCGAAACCACGCCCCTGGTCCCCGGCCCGGGCGGCCTCGATGGCGGCATTAAGCGCCAGGAGGTTGGTCTGGTTGGCGATATCGTCGATGACGGAGACGATCTGGCCGATCTGGTCCGAATGCTGCGCCAACTGTTCCACACTGTTTGCGGACTCCAGCACGGAATTGGAGATACGCGCCATGCCCTCGATGCTGCTGCGCACCACTTCGCCGCTCTCGAGGGCCACCTGGGTGGCCTGGCCGGCCGCATCGGCCGCCTCCGTGGTGTTACGCGAGATATCCTGCGAAACAACCCCCATCTGGTTGGCGGAAACGGCCACCATCTCGGTCTGCTGGGACTGGTGCTCGGCGCCCGCGGCCACCTTTTGGGTGGCATGGCTGATGCTGTCGCTGGAGGCCACCAGGTCCCTGGACACCCGCACGATCCGGGCAATCATGTCATTGAGGTTGCCCGACATCTCATCCAGGGCAAAAGCCAGCCTGCCGACCTCATCCTTGCGCCGGCTGTCGATCCGCCGGGTCAGATCCCCCCTGGCGATGGCGTGCGCCGCTTCCGTCAAGCCTTCTATGGGGGTCAGAACGGTCTTGCCGAGCACCAGGAACAGGCCGGCAAAGGCCGCGATGACGGCCAGGACCATAACGGCCACCGCCCAACGGACCGTGCTCTGGTTGGCGGAGGCGATCTGCGCAAACCGGTTGGTGAGGTCGTCGCTCAGCTTGCGCAGCTTGTTGGCGTTGAGGGGGACATCGTACTGGGCCTGCCAATAGTCCTCCGAGCCGATTTCCGCCTGGGTCAGCCGGTCCACCGAGCGGGTGAAGCGCTCCATTGCCGCCTCGATCTCGCCGATCTTGGCCTGAACGGCCGCATCATCGCTGCCTCCATAGGATTTGAACCTGGTCATGGCGAGGTCCGCCGGATATTCACCCCCGGACTTGAAGGCCGCCAGGGTCTGGGTGAAGACCGCCCTGGCGGTCTTGTACTCCTCCAGGCTGGGGTCGAGGCGGGCCCGGCCCACGGCCACATCATCCGAGAACAACATGGAAAAGCGCCTGATTCCCAACATGTCACCGACCCGGAAGGTCCGGCCCTTGATCTTGCTGTGACAACTGGCGCAGGCCTCGACCACGGCCTTGTCCGCCGTGTAATAGCGCAGATAGAGCTTGCCTTCGGACTCCACCTCCCTGAAGAACATCCGGTCTGGGTTCGCCACCAGGGCATTGAAGGCCTCCCGGTCGATGGCGTCCTTGAGGCCCTGATCGGGATTGACCGGATCCTCGGCAATGATATCGACGCCAAAGCTGCCGGCGGCGGCGAACTTCTCCCCCACAATGCGGGCGAAGGTGGCGGGAAACGGCAGGGCGGGATCGAGCTCCGCTTCCGGATGCATGGAAATACCCATGCCGGCCTGCTTTGCCGGGCCGATCACCATGGCGGCATAGGTCCCCCGCATTTTGGTGACATAGCGGTCGAGCTCCGAGACCTGGGATTCCGCCGCGTGCAGGCTGTTCTTCACCAGGGAATAGCTGAGGGCGGACTTGGACATGGCCTGGGTGAGCATGCGCTGGCGCCCGGCGGCATTTACGATATCGCTATCACTCTCACTCTTTTGCAGGGAATAAAAGACCGCCCCCCCAAGGAAAAGCGACAACAGAATAATGGCGCTGATACCCGCGGTGAGTTTGGCCTTCAATGACAATGACTTCATATATTATCTCCAAGCATTGGCGCCCCACATGGTTGAGGCCGGGCACCGGTTTGTGCTTTGGGCTGCTTCAACAGCTTTACAGCATTTATTAGGTTTATTGGAAATCAAGAGCAAAATTCGCTCCCCCTTGGTGTCGGCATATTGCAGATCGACTTTAGGGGCGGGGAGACAATTGATCCATGTATCGAAACAGAAGCCAGCCGGCGGCCTTGCCACGGGCCCCGAGGGGCGATACCTTGGCCTCCATGATCGACTGGTCCGGCATTGATGCGGTTTTCCTGGACATGGACGGCACCCTGCTGGATCTGCATTTCGACAACCATTTCTGGCGGGAGCATGTCCCCCGGCGCTATGCGCGGAGCAAGGGCATCGGCCTGGAGGCGGCGACGGCGGAGCTCCTGGCCCGCTACCGGGACCTGGAGGGCACCCTGGAATGGTACTGCCTGGATCACTGGAGCCGCGAACTGGGGCTGGATATCGCCCTGCTCAAGGAAGAGGTGGACCACCTGATCAGGGTGCACCCCCATGTGATGGAATTCCTCGAAGCGGTGCGTGCCGGCGGCCGGCGCACCGCGCTGGTCACCAACGCCCACCAGAAGGCCCTGCGCCTGAAGCTGGAGCGCACCCGCCTGGGCGGCCATTTCGACGCCGTCGTCTGCGCCCACGATCTCGGCCTGCCCAAGGAGGATCCGGCCTTCTGGGACCGGCTGCAACGGCTGGAGCCTTTCGACCGGACGCGCACCCTGTTCGTGGACGACAGCCCGGCGGTGCTCCGCTCGGCCCGCCGCTACGGCTTTCGCTGGCTGCTGGCGGTATCGAGGCCCGACTCCCGCGGTCCGGCGAAGGCGGCGGCCGGTTTTCCGGCAATCCGGGACTTTTCTGAAATCATGCCGGCTGCCGGTACTGGATAAGCAGACGACAAATTGTGATAATCATCGGCCGCCCCGATTCCCGATGGGGCCGTTGTTGTCAGGATCGGGAGCAAGCGAGAGAGTTTTAGAATGTATCGTGAAGAGATCAAAGTACTGGATTGCTCCATTCGTGATGGCGGCCTGATCAACAATTACCAGTTCTCCGACGATTTCGTGAAAGCGGTCTACCGGGCGGTGTGCGACGCCGGCATCGACATCATCGAACTGGGCAAGAAGCTGGCGGTGAGCGACGAGTACACCCGGGAGAAGTGGGGCAAATGGAACTTCTGCGACGACGATGACATCAAGGCCGTGGTGGACTCCCACGAGTGCGAGAACCCCCCTCTCATCGCCGTCATGTTCGACGTGGGGCGGGTGGACGTTTCGTCCCTTCAACCGCGGGACCAGAGCCCCTTCGACATGGTGCGCACCGCCTGCTACGTGCCCGACATCGAAAAAGGCATCGACCTGGCCAAGCGCTCCAAGGACCTGGGCTACCTCACCACCATCAACATCATGGCCAGCTCCACCGCCATCCAGACCGAGCTCATCGAGGCCCTGGAGGCGGTGGAGAACGCCGCGGAAGTAGACTACCTCTACCTGGTGGACAGCTTCGGCGCCTTCTATTCCGAGGAGATCACCTCCTATCTGGAGCTGTACAAGAAGCATGCCCCCAGCAAGGAGCTGGGCTTCCACGCCCACAACAACCAGCAGCTGGCCTTCTCCAACACCCAGCAGGCCATCATCGACGGGGTGAATCTCCTGGACGCCACCATCAACGGCATCGGCCGGGGCGCCGGCAACTGCAACCTGGAGCTGCTGCTGAATTTCCTGCAAAACCCGAAGTTCGACGTCCGCCCGATCTACAAGGTGATCCAGGAGGAGTTCGTGCCCCTGCGCAAGAAAATCGAGTGGGGCTACAACGACATCTACGGCATCAGCGGGCATTTGAACCAGCATCCGCGCGACGCCATGAAGCTGCGGGCCAACAAGCGCCTCAAGGACAACTGTTACGATTTCTTTCTGGACTCGAGCAAGGCCTGACCGAGATGCCCTGATGGCTTTCGAGCACCCCTTCGCCGCCTATATCAAGATCCTGTGCAGCAAGTCCGGGCTCGGCCATTCCCTCACCCTGGAAGAGGCCCGGCAGGCGATGAACGACATCGCCTGCTACGAGGTCGAGCCCCAGCAGGTGGCCGCCTTTCTCATGCTGATACGCGCCAAGCGGGAAACGCCGGAAGAGCTGGCGGGCTTCGCCCAGGCGCTGGGGGCGAGCATACCCCGGCCGTCCGACCCGGCGCCGGTGGCGGTCAACTGGCCGGCCTATGCCGGCAAGGGCCGGCAGCCCCCCTGGTTCATCCTGGCGGCGCTGCTGCTCGGCCGCAACGGCTGCCCGGTCTTCATGCACGGCCTGTCCTGGGGCGATGAGAAAATCTATGCCGCCGAGGCCCTGACGGCGCTGGGCGTCCAACCCTCCAGCATGCTGTCCCAGGCGGCCTCCGGCATACGCACCAGGGGCTTTGCCTATATGCCGATACAGCATATTTCGACCGTCGTTCAAGAGCTTATCGATTACCGCAAGCTCCTGGGCCTGCGCACGCCGGCACACAGCATCGCCCGCATGCTGAACCCTTTCTCGGCGCCGCTGATGCTGCAGGGGGTCAGGCATGCGCATTTCGCCCCCATCCACCAGCAGGCGGCCTCCCTGCTGGGCCAGGAAAAGAGCCTGGCCATACGGGGCGACGGCGGCGAGTTCGAGCGTATCCCCACGGAGCCCTGCAGGCTCCATGGCCTGGACAACGGCGGGTGCTGGGAAGAGGAGTGGCCGCCCATGCTGGCCTGTGGACCGGAGAAGACCACGGGCAGGCCGGATCTCAATCATTTCAGGGCGGTATGGGAAGGCCGCGAACAGGATGAATATGCCGAGGCGGCCGTGACCGGCACCCTGGCCCTCGTACTTCGCGCCCTGGGGCGGGCGGGCGGCCGTGAGGACGCCCACCGGCTTGCCGGGCAATGGTGGCGGGCGCGGCATACGGAGGAGCCCGCGGCAAAATAGCAGGCCATCACTTTCTTGGATGCAGACCCGAAAGGTCTGCCGGAATTTTACAGCCAATGAGGGAGGTTATATGCCCAAACCGGAGAAACACGTTTTTGTTTGTATCCAGAACCGGCCCGAAGGTCATCCAAAAGGCTCCTGCACCGCCAGGGGCGGACCGGCGCTGCTGGACGAATTCCGCCGCCTGTTCGAGGAGAAGGGCCTGTGGGGACGCTTTCAGGTGACCTCGACGGGCTGCCTCGGTCCCTGCGAAGAAGGGCCGAATGTCCTGGTCTACCCTGACGGCGTCATGTACGCCAAGGTCACGGCCGCGGATGTGACCGAGATCATCGACCAGCACCTGATGGAAGACAAGCCGGTGGACCGCCTGCGCATCTCCGAGGAGCTTTGGGGCTGACCCTGTTGGCCCGGCGGCACAACAACCCGGGCAAAACCGGAAAGCCCATCCCGCAGGGGGTGGGCTTTCCGCCCTTTTGACATCATGCCGCTTGCACGGAAACTCCACCGCCTGGTCCTGATTTCCCTGGTGTCGCTGGCGGCGGCATGCGGCGCCCCCTCATCCGAATACCGCCAGAGCCTCCATATTTTCGGCACCCTGGTGGATCTCAAAATCCGGGGGGTGGAAGCCGACCGCGCCGCCCGGGCGGCAGCGGCCGTGGAGAAGGATTTCCAGCGCATGCACCGCGACTGGCACGCCTGGAAGCCGGGAGAGCTGAGCAGGCTCAACCAGGGGTTCGCCACCGGCGGCTACCGGAAGGCAAGCCCCTTTTTGCTGCCCCTGATCACCCGCTCCCAAGCCCTCTACCGGCAGAGTGAGGAGCTGTTCAACCCGGCCATCGGAAAACTCATCGCCCTGTGGGGATTTCACAGTGACGAACTGCCGTCCGGCCCGCCGCCGCCGCCGGAGGCCATTGCCGCCCTGGTCCGCCAGGCCCCCGGCATGGATGACCTGGAGATCTCCGGGGACCGGGTGCGCAGCCGCAATCCCGCCGTGAGTCTCGACTTCGGCGGCTTCGCCAAGGGCTATGCCCTGGGCATCGCCATCCGGCGCCTGCGGGAGTTCGGCGTGGAAAACGCCATCGTCAACGCCGGCGGCGACCTCTGCGCCAGCGGCAGCCATGGCGGGCGTCCCTGGCGTATCGGGGTGCGCCACCCCCAGGGGCGGGGGCTCCTGGCGTCCGTGGATGTGCAAAACGGCGAATGCGTATTGACCTCCGGCAATTATGAGCGTTACCGGGAGCATGACGGCATCCGCTATCCCCACATCATAGATCCCCGCGACGGCCGGCCGGTGGAGCACATCGCCTCCGCGACCGTCATCGATTCCGACGGCGGCAAGGCGGATGCCGCGGCCACCGCGCTGACCGTGGCCGGCCCGGACGCCTGGTATCCCATCGCCAAACGGATGGGACTGAAATACGTCATGCTGGTGGACGAGGCCGGCACGGTCTACATGAACCCCGCCATGGCGGCGCGCATGGATTTCCAGGGCCAAAAGCCGGAGCGCATTTTCATCAGCCCCCCGCTGTAAACGTCATCGATGAGCTGCACACTGGTTATCGATCAGGGGACCCACGCATCCCGGGCCCTTATCTATTCGGCCCGGGGCGAACCCGTCGACGGGGTTGAAGAGTCTGTCGGTCTGGTCCAGACCGGCCATGAGCGGGTGGAGCAGGACCCACGGCAGCTTCTGGACTCGGTCCATGGCGCCGCCGCCAGGCTGCTGGCGCGCAATCCCGGTTGCGTCCGCCAGGCCGCCCTGGCGACCCAGCGCTCCACCGTCCTGGCCTGGCGGAAAAACGACGGCCGGCCCCTGAGTCCGGCCCTGAGCTGGCAGGACAGGCGCGCATCGGATGACCTGAGGCGGTTCAGGTCACAGGAGCCGGAGATTCGCCGCATCACCGGCCTGCCCCTGTCGCCCCATTATGGCGCGGGCAAACTGCGCTGGCTGCTGCGGCAGGACCCGGGGGTGCGCCAGGCCCTGGAAACAAACAACCTGTGCCTCGGTCCCCTGGTCAGCTACCTCCTGGCCCACCTGCTGCCGGGCCGCCGGCATTTGACCGACCACAGCAACGCCCACCGCACCCTGCTGTTCGATATCGAAAGGCTCGCCTGGTCCGAAGAGCTGCTGGAACTGTTCGATATTCCCCCGCAGTGCCTGCCCCGGCCATTGCCGCTGCGAGGCGAATGGGGCCTGCTGGACGAATATGACATACCGCTCAAGGCAGTGTGCGGCGATCAGAACGCCGCCCTCTATGCCCAGGGGCCGCTGCCGGAAAAGACGGCGGCCATCAATCTTGGCACCGGCGCATTCATCCTGATGCCCTGTGACGCCGCCGGCGCCGCCTCGACACCGCTGCTGCGCGGCATCGCCATGAGCAACGGAGGCGCCTGCCGCTACTTGGTGGAGGGCACGGTGAATGGCGCCGGCGCGGCGCTGAGCTGGGTCCAGCGGCAATGGCCGGTGGATGGGCTGTTCGGGAAACTCGACGATTGGCTGCACGATATTCAATCCCCTCCCCTATTCATCAATACAGTCGGCGGGCTGGGGTCGCCCTGGTGGAAGACCGGCGGCCGCCCCCGCTTCACCGGCCGGCGGCCGATACAAAAGGCGGCGCGCCATGTGGCCGTCATCGAGAGCATCGTATTCCTGCTGCAGCACAATATTGAACGGCTGCGGCAATTGCAGGCAGTGGCCAGATTGCACGTAAGCGGCGGGCTTTCAAGGCTCGATGGGCTGTGTCAGAGGCTTGCGGACCTCAGCGGCCTGGAAGTGGCCCGGATTGCAGACCCGGAGGCGACGGCCCGTGGCGCCGCCTGGCTGGCGGCAGGCTGCCCCGAAGACTGGAAGGCGCAGCAACCGGAAAAGATCTTCCGCCCCCGGCAGGCCCCCGGGCTGGAGCGGCGCTACGGCCGCTTCACCAGGGAAATAGAGGGGACATGAGCAAAAGGCCGGTTCCCTCCCTGGTCGCCCACAGGGGCCAAATGGCGACTCATCCCGAGAACAGCCTGGCCGGGATCGAGGCCGCCCTGGAATGCGGCGCCGGTTATGTGGAGTTTGACGTCCAATGCACCGCAGACGGCGCCCTGGTCCTGTTCCACGACACGGAGCTGAAACGCATTACCGGCGTCGACGGAAAGCTGTTTGAGACAACCCGCCGGCAACTGGCGGAATTGCGCATTTGCGAGCCTGAACGGTTCCCCAGCGGGGCATTCCATGAACCCGTCCCGGCATTGGCGGATGCCGTCGGGCTGCTGCAGCGCTACCCCAGGGCGACGGCCTTCGTCGAAATCAAGGAGGAAAGCATCGACGCCTTTGGCATGGAGGGGGTCATCGACCGGCTGCTTGGAGAAACAGCAGCCATCCGCCGGCAATGCGTCGTCATCTCATACCATTCCAAGGCGCTCGAATATGCGCGCAGCCGAAGCAGCCTCAGGATTGGATGGGTGCTGCGCAAATATGATGAGCGGCACCACCGACAGGCGCAGAGGCTCGACCCGGACTACCTGATCCTGAACCACACCAAATTACCCGAGGGCCGGACGCTGTGGCGGGGTGGCTGGGAATGGATGCTCTATGACATCACCGACCCCGAACTGGCGCTGAAATATGCGGACGAGGTGGCGCTGATCGAAACGGCGGATGTCTGCGCCATGCTGAAGCATCCGGTATTGGCCCACAAGGCTGCCCGGCAGCGTTACTGATAGCCGAACCGGGACACATAGGGCGCGAGGACGGGGAGAACCGGCGCCATCTGCTCCCGATAACGCCGCCAGCGGCCGGCGGCCCGCTGATAGATCCCCTCCGTCACATTCTGGTAGCTGGGGGTGGTGATGCCCCGCCTGGCCGCGGCGACGGCGAAATCCTCTATCCGGTCATCCCAGGGCAGTCCCAGGAAGGCCAGCAGCCGCTCTGTGACGGAACGGAAGTCGGTCACCAGCTCCTCGTAGCGCAGCTCGAACCACCGCAGCCCGAGCCTTTCCCGATAGAGCAGCCAAAGATCCATCACCTCGGTATAAAAGGCCGCCGTCTCCTCCAGGTCCAGGAAATTCACCAGGGTATCGTTGGCGACAAAGTTCTGCGCAAAGCAGCTCAGGCAGACGTCGCGGGGATCGCGCAGGGCCATGATGACCCTGGCCTTGGGAAAAATACGCCGCACCAGGCCCAGGTGGATAAGGTTGAGGGGCATCTTGTCCACGAACTGCCGATCCAATTCAGTAACACCGGCGGTTTCGTAAACACCGGCCCAATAACGCTTCCGCAGCAGATTGATTTCATCCCCGGACAGGTCCCCGAGCCCCTGGGGATAGGCAAGGGGGCGGCCGAGGATGATATCCAGCGAGCGGACGATGACATCAAGGATGGGCCACTCATCCCCCGACAACAGCCCGGGATGGGCGTCCAGCACCTGTTCGGCCAGGGTAGTGCCCGAACGGGGGAAACCCACCAGGAATATGGGATCGGGAGAGCCGGGATCATCGACGGTCCAGCCGCCGGTTTCGCCGGTCCCGAACCAGTCGCGGCATGCCCTGATCTGCTCCCTGCGGTGCGCCGAAGAAATATCCAGCCGGCTTGCCCGGCGGGCCTGGATGCGGTTGCTTTGCCCGAAGGCCCGGAAGGCCCCCGCGCTATCGCCGAGGCGGTCCCGCACATTTCCCAGCTCGCTGAAGACCGCCGCCATGTCATCGCTTTCGTCGGCCTCATCGGCAAGGGCCTCCAGCCGGGCCAGGGCGCCCTCGAGATCGCCCCCGCGCCTTTGCACCTGCGCCAGGACCAGCCCCGCCAGGAGGCATCCGGAATCCAGCCCGAGGGCCTTTGCCGCGGCCTGCGCCGCCTCTTCCGGCCGGTTGGCGCGCTCCAGCGCCTCGGCGAGTTTCGCATGGGCGTCCGCCAGGCCGGGCGCCAGTTCGGCGGCCCGGCGAAAGCTCTCCAGGGCCTGCTCGAAATCGAAGCACTGCTGGGACACGGACCCCATTTCCAGGTGGAATTGTGCGCTGTCCTGGCCGAGGGATCGCGCCAGCCTGTAGGCGTCCAGGGCCTCCGGCCCCCGGCCGTCGCGGGAAAGCGCCTGGCCCAACAGCCGCAGGATCTCCGGATGGCCGGGACAGGCCCGGTTCGCGGCCTGAAGCCGGTCGACGGCCTCACGGACGGCGCCCCTCGCCAGCAGCATCTGGGACAGGTTGGTATAGGCGGCGGGGAGGGTCTCGTCCGCCGCCAGGGCCGCCTGGAAACAGGCGGCGGCCTTTTCTTCATCCCCCAGCAGGCGGTATGCACTGCCGAGATTGCACTCCAGCTGGGCCACGCCCGGCTTGATCTCCCGGGCCGCGGCCAAAAGCCTTACCGCCTTCTTTCCATCCTCGCGCTGCAGGGCGATGGCGCCGAGCAGCTGCAAGGCGTCGAAATTGTCCGGCTCGGCCTTGAGGATCCGGCTGTAGAGGGCCGCCGCCTTCTCCAGCCTGCCCGACCTGTGCAGCCGCAACGCCCGGTGCAAGGCGCCGGGGACATCGATGACCGGCGTCCGCCGGCCACCGCCGCTTTTGCGTTTTTTCACGCGTTTAGACATACGAACGACAATGCCCTTATGGCCGGTGGGAACGGCGGATATGTTTACGGATTGATGCCAATCAGCTCCAGCTCGAAATTCAAGTCCTTGCCGGCCAGGGGGTGGTTGCCGTCCAGGGTGACCTTGTCGCCGTTCAACTCCGTGACGACCAGCACGAATGAATTGCGGCCGTCATCGGTCTCCGCCTGTATCTCCATGCCGACCTTAAGCTCCTCCTCCGTCTGGATTTCGCTCCGGTCGAACTGCTGGACCATGTGGGGCTGGTACTCGCCATAGGCGTCCGCCGCCGGGATGCGGATGGTTTTCTTCTCCCCGACACGCATGCCCTCCAGCCCTTTTTCAAAGCTGGGGATCAGATCCCCGTTGCCAAGGGTGACCTCAAAGGGTTCGTCATGCTCCCTGGAAGAGTCGAACAGGGTGCCGTCATCAAAGGTGCCAATGTAGTGGACCCTCACGGTATCACCGATTTTCGCCTGTGTCATAGTGTATTCCTGACTGAAAACAAGGTCTTGCGCGAGACCTTCGGTTGGGTTTACAGGGCGCAAGTATACAGGTTCCGCCACGGGATTTCCGTATGGCGCCATGACCGCGGGAGCGCCGCACCCCCGGCCGAACGGATCGGCTAAAGTTTTTCCCGGCAGGGCCGAAAACGCAAAAAACGAAAGAAACGCAAAAAACGACAGCAGCACGAACCCGGGGGCCGTTATCCGCGAGGGGCATTCGCAGGGGGAAAAGGACATGAACGCCAGAAAAACGAACAGGACCTATTTGACGCCGAACCAGGTGGCCGAACTGATGATGGTGTCCCCGGCCACCGTGCGCCTGTGGGCGCAGAACGGGGAGCTGAATGCGTTGACCACCCCCGGGGGACACCGGCGCTTCCTGCACAATGAGGTCGAGCGCTTTGCCCGGCAGCGGGGCCTGACCCTGAATCCGGCCGGCGACGACGGAATGCGTATTCTCATTGTCGACGATGACGAACAACTGTCGCGCTATCTGGTGGAACTCCTGGAAGGCCAGCCTGAGAAGATCATCACCCAGGCGGCCGATAACGGCTTCGTCGCCGGCCTCAAGGTCCGGGAGTTTCAGCCCCATGTCATCCTGCTCGACCTGATGATGCCGGGGTTAAACGGTTTTGAGGTGTGCCGGCTGGTGAAATCCTCTCCCCGCACAAAGGCGATACGCGTCATCGCCATGACGGGTTATCACACACCGGAAAACGCAAGCTGTATTGTCGAGGCCGGCGCAGAGGCCTGTCTGCCCAAGCCTATAGATGTCCGGACCCTGCTGGATGCGTTGCGCCTGCAAAACGGTTCGTCTGTTTCGAAGATGCCGGGCCGGCGGCTCTAAAAAGGCCCACCGGATTGGAGAGAGCAAATGTCAAATGATCGATTCAGTGCATCCGGCTCACCGCCGCTGGTGCTGATAGTGGACGATGACGCCCAATTCCGCCGTTATTTGCGGACATTACTGGAGGGGGAAGGTTTTCGCATTTGCGAGGCCGCAGACGGAAAACAGGGATGGGAAAGCTATCTCCGCCAGCGACCGCAGCTGATCATCACCGATATCGTGATGCCCGAGCAGGAGGGCATCGAGCTCATCATCACGATCAAGAAACAGGATCCCGTGACCCCCATTGTCGCCATATCCGGCGGGAATGCGGGATTTGCCGAAAATTATCTTGAGATAGCCCATAACTTGGGCGCCAGCGCCACCCTGGCCAAGCCATTCACGGCGGACATGCTGCGCAAGACTATAAGGCAGGTGATGATGGGTAACGAATCCCGGCCGGCCCTCCATGCCGGCTGAAGCCACAGCAGCGCCAAAGGGCGTGCGTGCGAGGAACTTGATAAAACAGTTTCTGCAGGTGTTTTTGCCGCTGTCGGTCGCATTCGGACTGATCGTCGCCTACATCTACTTTTCCGAACTCAAAAGAGAAAGACTCGTTCACCAGGCCGACGGGGCCTCCCATATCAAGCTCGGAAAACAGCTGCTCAGGGAGGAACTCGAAAGCGTCGTCAGCGACCTGATGATCCTCGCCCGGCACACCGAATTCTCCGGTACAGGCCCAAAGCAGCCGGGGCCCGGGAGGTTGGACCATCTGGAGCGGGAATTCCTGATATTCACCGAGAAGAAACGCCGCTATGACCAGATCCGGCTTATCGATACAAGGGGGATGGAAGTCATCAGGGTCAACTTCAACGCCGGCCGTCCCGGCATCGTCCCGCAGGAGCGGCTTCAGGACAAGCGCCACCGGTATTATGTTCGGGACACCCTGCGCCTTGGAATGGGAGAGGTGTTTGTTTCCCCCCTGGACCTGAATATCGAGCACGGGAAAGTGGAGATCCCCCCCAAGCCGATGATCCGTTTCGCCACCCCCCTGTTCAACGGTGAGGGGGAGAAAAGGGGCATGGTCATTATAAATTACCTGGCATCCCGGCTGATCGAAAAATTCAACGACGTGGTCGCCGACGCAAACAACCACGTAATGATCACCACCGCGGATGGATTCTGGCTTTCTTCTCCCCAATCGGCCCTGCCGCAGGACCCCGGAGCAGGTCACGGCCATAAATTTGAAAGCCGGTTCCCCCAGATCTGGGAGCGAATCCGGCAGTCCGATTCGGGCCAGTTTTATGGCGGCGACGGCCTGATTACGTTCGACACCATCTATCCGGCCTCGGAGGCGCGCCAGGCAAGCCACGGGACATCACCGGCCACGCACGGCAGTGGCCGGCGCCGGGACAAAGGGGATTCCTGGAAAATTGTCACACGCCTGCCGCAGCGGGCGCTGGACGCCGGCGTCCACAGGATTATTACAAAACTGGCGCTGATAGCCGGGCCTGTCTACATGCTGCTGATTGCCGGCGGCTGGTGGCTGGCCACTGTGCGCACGCAGCGCCTGCAGGCGGAGGACGAACTCAGGAGGCGCGCGCGCCAGCAGGCCGCGGTGGCGCAATTCGGGCAACAGGCCCTGTCAGGGGTGGGGCTGGACGCATTGATGAACATGATCGTCAAGCAGGTTGCCGAGGTCCTGGGCGTTGAATACTGCAAGATCCTGGAGCTGCTTCCCGGGGGCGAGGCCTTCCTGCTGCGCGCCGGCACGGGCTGGAAACCGGGACTGGTCGGCCTCGCGACCGTACCCGCCGGGATGGATTCACAGGCGGGTTACACCCTGGCATCCAGTGACCCGGTGATCGTCAGGGACCTGCGCCAGGATGCGCGCTTTGACGGACCGCGGCTGCTGCGCGATTACGGCATCGTCAGCGGCATGAGCGTCATCATCCATGGCGGGAACCAGCCGTTCGGCGTACTCGGCGCTCATACCAGCAGGCAGCAGGAATTCACCAAAGACGATATCCATTTTCTCCAGGCGGTGGCGAATATCCTTTCCGAGGCGATCGCACTCGAATCCGCGCGGGCCAAAACACACCTGCAGACCTCGGCCCTGGAGGCCACGGCCGAGGGGATTGTCATTACCGACCGGGACGGGAATATCCAGTGGGTCAATACGGCCTATACCCGGCTTACCGGCTATGCCTTCGATGAGGTGGTGGGCCGGAATCCGCGCATATTGAAGTCCGGCAAGCACGACCGGGCGTTCTATAAAGACCTGTGGGACACCATAGTCTCCGGCAGGACATGGCACGGAGAATTGTGGAACAAGCGCAAGGACGGCAGCCTGTACCCGGAAGAGGAAACCATTACGCCGGTGCTGGACGATACGGGAGAGATCATCCACTTCGTTGGCATCAAGCGCGACATCACTGAACGCCAGCAATTGCAGCGCCAGTTGCAACAGGCCCAAAAAATGGAGGCCATCGGCCAGTTGACCGGCGGCATCGCCCATGACTTCAACAACATCCTGGTATCCATCATGGGGTACACGGAACTGGCGCGTGAAGAGATCCGGCGATACCGCGACGGAAAGCTCGAACGATATCTCGATGAAGTCTACAACTCGGGGAGGCGGGCGCGCGATCTGGTGGCGCAGATGCTGGCCTTCAGCCGGGGCGGGGAAATGGAACTGAAGCCGCTGCTGTTGGCGCCGCTGCTGAAAGAATCGCTCAAGATGCTGGGCTCCACCCTGCCCTCCAGTATCGAATTGCATACCGAGTTCGAGGAAGGCCTGCCGCCTGTCATGACCGATCCGGTGCAACTGCAACAGCTGGTGATGAACCTGTGCATCAATGCGCGGGACGCCATGGAAGGAAGGGGAAGCATGACCATCGGCCTGCGGCGCATCAGCGGCATGGCGGCGGAGTGCCGCTCCTGTCATGAGCGGGTGACGGGCGACCACATCGAGCTGTTCGTGCAGGACGCCGGCCACGGCATCAAGCCAGACCGGCTAGACCGCATCTTCGACCCGTTTTTCACCACCAAGGAGGTGGGCAAGGGCACGGGCATGGGGCTGTCCATGGTGCACGGCATTATGCACGGCCACCATGGACATATCCTGGTGGATTCACAGCCGGGCCGCGGCAGTACTTTTCGGCTGCTGTTCCCCCTGGCCGGCGGAAGGGCCGACGCCGCGGACACGGAAGACGGCGGCAAAAGCAGGCCACCCCAACAACTCCTTGACGCCCATATCCTCGTAGTGGACGACGAGACTTCCGTGGGACAGTTCCTGGCGGAACTGCTGGAAAACCACGGCGCCCGCGTGGCGGTGGAAACGGACAGCCACGCCGCCCTGGAGAACTTCAGGGCGGATCCGGAGGCATTCGACCTGGTCGTGACCGACCAGACCATGCCCGGGCTGAGCGGCGCGGAGCTGGCGCAGGCGATGCTGCGGATCCGTCCGGCGTTGCCGGTGGTCCTGTGCACCGGCTACAGCGATCAGGTGGACGAAGCCGGGGCCAAGGCCCTGGGTATCCGCGGCTACCTGGAAAAGCCACTGGCGTCGGATGCATTCCTGCGCAGGATATCGGAATTGCTACGGGAAGTGCCGGCTGGTGCAAAAGGCGCGGCGACACGGGAGAAGCTGTAAACATGACCAGTGAAAACCACAAGCCCCCCGTAGACTGCCGGCGGCCGGCGCCGGGGATCCCAGGGGACATTAGCGAAGGCAAACCGGCGGCGCTGTCGTTGCGCAAGACGAACCGGGCATTGCAGGCGCTGAGGGCCTGCAACGAGGCGCTGCTGAGGGCCGCTGACAAGACAGAGCTATTGGACAAGGTCTGCCGCATTATCGTGGAAATAGCGGGCTACCGCCTGGCCTGGGTCGGTCTTGTGGAGCACGACGAGGCAAAGACCGTCAGGCCCGTGGCGCAGGCGGGCTATGAGGGAGGCTACCTCGATACACTAAAGCTGACCTGGGGCGATACGGAGCACGGGCAGGGCCCCACGGGCACGGCTATTCGAACGGGCAAGCCCAGCAGTATTCGCGATATCATGGAGGATCCCCGCTATGCGCCATGGCGGGATTCGGCGCTGAAACGGGGATACCGCTCATCCCTTGCGCTGCCGCTCATCGTCAACAAAGAGAAGGCATTTGGGGCGCTGAATATCTATGCCGCCGAGGCGGACGCCTTTGATGCTGAGGAAGTCCGGTTGCTCCAGGAACTGGCCGATGACCTGGCATTCGGCATCGCCACATTGCGCTCCCATGCCGAGCGTCACCGGTTGCAGCGCCAGCTGCAGCAGGCCCAGAAGATGGAAGCCATCGGCCAGCTGACCGGCGGCATCGCCCACGACTTCAACAACATCCTGGCATCCATCCTGGGGTTCACCGGCCTGGCCCTGGAACGCCATGTGGGGGAAAAAGACACCGAGCTGCGGGAATACCTCAGCGAGGTCTATCATGCCGGGGAACGGGCCCGTGACCTGATTGCCCAGATGCTGGCGTTCAGCCGCGGCACCACCACCGAGCCCCGGCGGATGACGTTGCAGCCGTTGGTGAAGGAAGCGGCAAAAATGTTGCGGGCCACCCTGCCTTCCACCATCGAACTGTCCACGGAATTTGATAAAGATGCGCCGGCCGTCGTGTTAGACCCGGTGCAGTTGTATCAGGTGGTGATGAATCTTTGCATCAATGCCCGGGACGCCCTGGAAGGCAAGGGCCGTGTTGACATCCGGGTGCGGCGCATGCACGCCATCGGCCGTGGGAAACGCCATGGGCAAACGAATGCAGGCGCCCATGACATATGCAACTCCTGCCACGCCGGCATCGCGGCGGGGGAATATGTCGAACTGTCGGTGCGCGACAGCGGCTCCGGCATGAGCAAAGATCAGTTGAGCCGCATTTTCCAACCCTTCTTCACGACCAAGGAAGTGGGCAAGGGCACGGGCATGGGATTGTCCATGGCGCACGGCATCGTGCACCAGCATGGCGGCCACATCCTGGTCGATTCGGCGCCGGGAGAGGGAACCACATTTCGGGTACTGTTTCCCGCGGCAGACAGCGCGCCAACACAGGACCAGGATGCCGAAGGCGCAACCAAGCGGACAAGCGAAAGAATGAACAATGCCCATATCCTGGTCGTTGACGATGAGGTATCCGTTGCCCGGTTCATGGGGGACCTTTTCGAGAGCCGCGGCCACCGGGTAACGCTGATGACCGATGCCCGGGCCGCGCTCGATCTGTTTAGGGGTGACCCAAATGCCTTTGACCTGGTGGTGACGGACCAGACCATGCCAAAACTGACCGGGGTGGAACTGACGCAGGAATTACTGGCCCTGAGGCCCGGGCTTGCCGTGATCCTCTGTACCGGCTACAGCGACCAAGTGGATGAGGCGCGGGCCCGGGAGCTGGGTATCCGCGGGTACCTCACCAAGCCCATGGAAGCAAATGCGCTGCTCGGTCTGGCGCAGGCGTTATTGCAAAACAATAATCCCCGGCCCTAAGGAGCCTGTCGGGTTTAGGATGAATCTACTGCGGAAAAGCCATTTTGGCCAGATTTCCCGATTGAATTCGTTAAATATGCTCAATATTCGCCTCATTCAATCAAAAAAGCTTTCCCTCGCTACGATCACCTAAACCCGACAGGCTCCTAAGCCACATATATGGCGACAGTCGCATAGTGGCAGGCGCTGCCGGCAAGGACGAACAGGTGCCAGATGCCATGGGCATGGCGCATTACCTCATCCCGGACATAAAAGAAAATACCAACGGTATAAAACAACCCGCCGGCAACCAGCCCCACCATGCCGCCGGCGGGCAGGACCTTTGAAAGCGGATAGATGGCGACGAGAATGGACCAGCCCATCAACAGATAGATGATCATCGGAATGAGGCGGCGTTCGCTTTTGCCCAGGGCGTCAACGATGATTCCAATAACGGCCAGGCCCCACACGGATCCAAACAGCGACCATCCCCAGGCGCCATCCAGCGTAATCAGCGTGAACGGCGTATAGCTGCCTGCGATCAGAAGATAAATGGCAAAGTGATCAAGCTTTTGGAAAATCGCCTTCGCCCTGCCCCGAAGGCTGTGATAAAGCGTCGAGATCAAAAACAGCAGAAAAAGGGTGGTGCTGTAGAGCGTGAAGCTGACGATCTTCCAGGGATCATCCTGTTGCACCGCCATATACACCAGCACCACCAGCCCCGCGGCGGCGGCGATGGCCCCCACCAGGTGACTGATACTGTTGAAGCGCTCACCATGGTACATGCCGCATTTGATCCGCGTCCGGATTAACCCGCATTTCTCAGGTGAATTGCTCCTTGTTCATCGCCTTCGATCTCGCATCCGCCCGGCTTATCAACTTCCTTTCCACCAGGCTCTGAAGACACTGATCCAGGGTCTGCATGCCCACCGCCTGGCCGGTCTGGATGGCCGAGTACATCTGGGCGACCTTGTCCTCCCGGATGAGGTTGCGGATGGCGGGGGTCCCCACCATGATCTCATGGGCCGCCACCCGGCCGCCACCGATCTTCTTCAGCAGGGTCTGGGAGATCACGGCCCGCAGGGACTCCGACAGCATGGACCGGATCATGGCCTTTTCCGCCGCCGGAAACACATCGACGATACGGTCCACCGTCTTGGCGGCGGAGCTGGTGTGCAGGGTGCCGAACACCAGGTGGCCGGTCTCGGCCGCGGTCATGGCCAGGCGGATGGTCTCCAGGTCGCGCATTTCGCCCACCAGGATGATATCCGGGTCCTCGCGCAGCGCCGAGCGCAGGGCCTCGGCGAACCCCAGGGTATCCCGGTGCACCTCGCGCTGGTTGATCAGGCATTTCTTGCTCTGATGCACGAATTCGATGGGGTCCTCGATGGTGAGGATGTGGCCGTACTCGGTGTCATTCTTGTAATCCATCATGGCGGCCAGGGTGGTGGATTTGCCGGAGCCTGTGGGACCGGTGACCAGCACCATGCCGCGGGGCACGTCGATGATCTCCTTGAAGGACTCGGGGGCGCCCAGCTCTTCCAGCGTCAGGACCTTGGACGGGATGGTGCGGAACACCGCACTGGCGCCCCGGTCCTGATTGAAGGCATTGACGCGGAACCGCGCCAGGCCCGGAATCTCGAATGAAAAATCCGTTTCGAGAAACTCTTCGTAATCCTTTCTTTGCTTGTCGTTCATGATGTCATAGACAAGCGCATGCACCGCCTTGTGATCCAGCGCCGGCACATTGATACGGCGGATATCGCCATCCACACGAATCATCGGCGGCAGGCCCGCGGACAAGTGCAGGTCCGACGCATCATGTTTCACACTGAAAGCAAGTAACTCAGCAATATCCATACAACATCTCCAACAGGGGGGCTCGCCTTTTCACCGACATCCCGGCAAGGCCCAGGCTCATAGACAACCGCTGCCGGCAGGCGGGACGGACCGGCCGGGAACGGATAGCGGACAGGAAATTTTTCATGTTTTTGTTTTAGCGGCCGTCCGGTAATAATGTATAGGAGGCAAACATTCGCGCCGGATCCATTGGGACGGCCTCCCTTCCCATCAAAGGGAAAATCCCCCCATACCGCCGTGCGCACCCGGGAAATTCCGGCTCGCAGCCGCCAGCGACAGTAGCAGTATAGACAACCGACATGAATGCAATACGGGCCAGGCTGGACACCGTCAACCGGCGTATTCGGGATGCGGCCGCCCGCTGCGGCCGTCCGGCCGGCGCCGTGCAGCTCCTGGCCGTCAGCAAGACCCGGCCGCCGGAGGATATCCGCGCCGCCTTGGCCGCCGGTCAACTCCGCTTTGGAGAAAGCTATTTGCAGGAGGCCCTGGAAAAGATCCGGGCGCTCCGCGCCAGCCAGGCCCAGTGGCACTTCATCGGCCGCATACAGGGCAACAAAACCCGGGCCATCGCAGAGCACTTCGACTGGGTCCACAGCCTGTGCAGCATCAGGCATGCGCAACGTCTAAACGACCAGCGGCCGGATGAGCTGCCGCCGCTGAACCTCTGCCTTCAAATCAATCTGAGCGGAGAGGACACCAAGGCCGGCATAGCCCCGGAAGAGGCCTTCGAACTGGTTGCCCGGCTGCGGGAGCTGCCGCGGCTCAATCTTTGCGGCCTCATGACCCTGCCCGCCCCGGCCGAGACCCTGGAGCAACAACGCCTGCCCTTCAGGCGGCTGCGGGAACTGCGGGACCGGCTCGCCACCCCGGCGCTGCCGCTGGCGACCCTGTCCATGGGCATGTCCGGCGATCTGGAGGCCGCCATAGCCGAAGGCGCCACCATTGTGCGTATCGGCACAGCCATATTTGGGCCCAGAACCAAGGTTTCCAGTCGTTAGGACCTCGATACTGATTGGAAAAAAACGGTAGAATCCGGCAGGCACACTTTCAAAACGAAACAGACAGCATGAAAAGCAGCACCATAGCATTCATCGGCGGCGGCAATATGGCGGCCTGCCTGATCGGCGGATTGGTGGCCGACGGCTACGATCCACGGCACATCCTGGCCAGTGATCCGGACAGCAGCAAACTGGCCGGTCTGGCCGGCCACTTTCAAATCCGGCCGGCGGAGGACAATGCCGCGGCGGCGGCCGAGGCCGAGGTGCTGGTGCTGGCGGTAAAGCCCCAGGCCATGGAAGAGGCGGCACGCTCTGTCGCGGACATCGTCCAGCAGCGGCGGCCCCTGGTGATTTCCATTGCGGCCGGCATCCGGGAGCCGGACCTGCAAACCTGGCTGGGCGGAAACGTCGCCCTGGTGCGCACCATGCCCAACACCCCGGCGATGATCCAGACCGGGGCCATCGTGCTTCACGCCAGCCCGCAGGTATCGGCGAGGCAAAGGGACCAGGCGGAATCCATCATGCGCGCCGTAGGCCTGACCCAGTGGGTCGACGATGAGGATCTGATGGATGCGGTCACCGCCCTGTCGGGCAGCGGACCCGCCTATTTCTTCCTCGTCATGGAGGCCATGGAGGCCGCCGGGGTGGAGCTGGGACTGCCGGCGGAAACGGCCCGGCTGCTGACCCTGCAGACCGCCCTGGGCGCCGCCCGCATGGCCATGGAAAGCAGCGACGGCCCGGCCGTCCTGCGCCAGCGGGTCACCTCGCCGGGAGGCACGACGGAGAGGGCCCTGCAGGTGCTGGAAGAAAGCGACCTGCGCGCCCTGTTCAAACAGGCCCTGACCAGCGCCCGTGACCGCTCCGTCGAGCTATCGAAAATACTGGGGGATTCCTGATGGGCAATTCCTATTTCACAAACCCGCTGATCTTCCTGGTGCAGGTCCTGTTCGGCGCCTATATCCTGGTGGTCATGCTGCGGTTTCTCATGCAGTGGGTCCGGGCCGATTTCTACAATCCCCTGTCCCAGTTCGTGGTCAAGCTCACCACCCCGGCGCTGCGCCCGCTGCGGCGGATAATCCCCGGATTCGGCGGCGTGGACTTCGCATCCATCGTCCTGATGTGGCTGCTCAAGAGCGTGGAACTGATGCTGGTCGTATCACTCATGGGCGGAGGCTTCGCACTCCTTGGGCCCATACTGTGGTCCATTCCCCAACTGGTGGACCTGCTGATCAACGTCTTTCTCTTCGCCATCCTGATCCAGGTCATCCTCAGCTGGGTCAATCCGGGAAGCTACAACCCCGTCACCGCCATGATCTTCAGCCTGACCGAGCCGCTGCTGCGACCCGCCCGCCGGATGATCCCACCCATTTCCGGCCTGGACCTGTCCCCCATGGTGGTAATGATCGGGCTCTACCTGCTGAAGATGCTGCTGTTGCCGCCCCTGGTGATGCTGACGGGGAGCCCTTTCCGGTAGCGATGCAGGCCGGTGACTGGTTCCGCTGGGAGGACGGCGACCTGCTGCTGAGGCTGCGGGTGCAGCCGCGGGCCAGCCGGGATGAGTTCGTCGGCCCCCACGGGGACCATTTCAAGGTGCGCATCACCGCCCCGCCGCTGGACGGCAGGGCCAATGCCCATCTGGTACGCTTTCTCGCCAGGGCCTTTGGCGTGGGACGCAGCCAGGTCATCCTGGAGAGCGGCGAAAGCGCCCGCAACAAATGCTTCCGCATCAAGGCCCCGAAAAAACTCCCTGTCCCCGCCGGGCCCATGTTTGCTTGACCTTTTTGTCATGGGAAGAAAATGCGGTTAAAACGCCAACTCAAGGCCTACCAGCAATGGAAGGCCCATCTCGTTCGCACCGTCGAGGAATACCGCTCCTGGCTGAAACAGCATGGCATGGCGGCGCCCGAAACCGGCCGGCGCATAGACCGGTGCCTGGAGACCCTGAAAAACGACCGGCTGACCATCGCCTTCGTGGCCGAGTTCTCCCGTGGCAAAACGGAACTGATCAACGCCATTTTCTTTGCCGATTACGGCCGCCGGCTGCTGCCTTCCACCCCGGGGCGCACCACCATGTGCCCCACGGAAATCTTCTACGACGACGAGGTGAACGCCGCCTACGTGCGCCTGCTCCCCATCGAGACCCGTCTCCGGGATTCCTCTTTGGCGGAACTCCGGCAGGCGCCCGGGGAGTGGGTCCACTACCCCCTGAACCTGACCTCTCCCAGGCAGATGGAAGAGACGCTGAGGCAGGTGGGGGAGACCAAGCGCGTCCCCCTGGAAGAGGCGGGACGGCTGGGCCTCCATGATGACAGGCTGGAGTTTGATTGCGCCGCGCCCCCCACTCACATCGAGATTCCCCGCTGGCGGCACGCCCTCATCAGCTTTCCCCATCCGTTGCTGCGGCAGGGACTGAGCATCCTCGACACCCCCGGGCTGAACGCCCTCGGGCACGAACCGGAGCTGACGCTCAGCATGCTGCCACAGGCCCAGGCGGTGCTGTTCGTCCTGGCCGCCGATACGGGCGTCACCCGCACGGACCTGAGGATGTGGCAACATTACATCAAGGGGTTTCAAAGCAGCCGTCAACGGGGCCTGACGGTGGTCCTGAACAAGATCGACACCCTGTGGGACGAGTTGCAGGACAAGGCCCACATCCAGCGGGCCATCGAAAGGCAACGCAGTGCCTGCGCGGCCATACTCGGCATTGGTGAAGACGCCGTCTTCCCCGTGTCCGCCCAGAAAGGCCTGCTGGCCAAGGTGCGCAATGACGGGGCGCTGCTGAAGCACAGCGCCCTGCCCGGGCTCGAGGCCCATCTGTCCCACAGCATTCTCGCCGCCAGGCAGGAGATCCTGCGGGAGACAATAGTGGATGATCTTTGCCATCTGCTGGAAGACAGCCGCAGCCGCATCTCCGCCAGACTGGGGCAGATCAAAAAGGAAAAGGAGGAATTGCAGGCGCTCGGCAGCGAAAGCACGGAAATCATCATCCACCTGCTGGGCAAATCCCAGGATGAAAAAAACCGCTATCTGGCCGGGCTGAAACACTTCCAGATCATGCGCGCCAAACTCGACGAGCAAGCGGGGTTCCTGCGCGACGCCCTGGACCCGGAGGAGTTGGACAGGCGTATCGCCAGGGCGCGCGCAAGCATGCTGGGCAGTTGGACCACCCCCGGACTGAAGGCCGAGATGCGCAGCCTGTTCGACGATTTCCGCAACAGGATGCGGCTTGCCGCCAGGCACGGCGAGGAGGCGCGCAAACTCATCCGCGCCACTTACAGCCGCTTCCAGCAGGATCATGGCCTTGCCGCCATTCAGCCGAAGATGTTCTCCATCATGCAATACCGGCTGGAACTGCAACGGCTGATGGAGGAAGCCGAGGCCTTTCGCAACAGCGCCGCCACCCTGGTAATGGCGAAGCCCTTCGTCGTGAACAGATTCTTCGACCTCATTGTCGCAAAGGCGCGTGATATTCTCGTCCGGGCCGGGGAAGAGGCCGACAGCCGGCTGGCCGGCGCCCTGCAACCGCTGGCACAGCAAATACGTGACCACCGGGATATGCTGGAACAACGCCTGAACGACCTGCGGAAGATCAGCCGTTCCCGGGATATCCTGAAGACCCGCATCGCCGATCTGGAAAGGGAGCACGAGGCCCACAGGCGCCAGCTTGCATCCCTGCACAACATCCACAGCACCCTGGCCAACAGCCGCCCCCTTACCGATGAGGATATCCACCGGCCGCGCCTGGTCAGCAGCAAGAAGGCGTCATGAAGTAGCGGGTACCTTGCACCCGGCTTCGGCAGTTATTAGACTTGCTTCCTTTGGTTATCTCCAGGTAACAGGCGCCCATGCCCGAGTCCATACCAGCCGGTTCAGTCGGGCTGGTCACGCCACAAAAGAAACACTTCGAGGAGCCCATCGAACTGGCCTGCGGCAAGACCCTGCCCCAGTACGACCTGGTGTACGAAACCTATGGGGAACTCAACGCCGACCACAGTAACGCCCTGCTGATCTGCCATGCCCTCTCGGGGGATCATCACGCCGCCGGTTATCACAGCATGGAGGATCCCAAGCCCGGCTGGTGGGAGAATTACATCGGCCCCGGCAAGCCCTTCGACACCGACCGTTTCTATATCGTCTGCCCCAACAACCTGGGCGGCTGCAAGGGCTCGACCGGCCCCAACAGCATCAATCCGGCCACCGGCAAATTCTACGGCCCCGACTTTCCCATCGTCACCGTCAAGGACTGGGTGCAGAGCCAAAAACATCTCATGCACGCCCTCGGCATCAACCAGTGGGCGGCCATCATCGGCGGCAGCCTCGGCGGCATGCAGGTCATTCAATGGGCCATCGACTATCCGGACAGGCTGCGCCACGCCCTGGTCATCGCCGCCGCATCCCGCCTCTCGGCCCAGAACATCGGCTTCAACGAAGTGGCCCGGCAGGCCATTCTCTCGGACCCCGACTACCACGGCGGCCATTATTATGAGCAGGACGTGGTGCCCCGGCGCGGCCTCATGCTGGCGCGCATGCTGGGCCATATCACCTATCTCTCCGACGACGCCATGCGCGCCCAGTTCGGCCGCGAGCTGCGCACGGGCCGCCTCAGCTATGACTTCGACGTGCAGTTTCAGGTGGAAAGCTATCTGCGCTACCAGGGGCGCTCCTTCGTGGAACGCTTCGACGCCAACACCTATCTGCTGATGACCAAGGCGCTGGACTACTTCGATCCCGCCTCGGAATACGACAATGATCTGGCCGCGGCCTTCAAACGGGCCCAGGCCAGATTCCTCGTCATCGCCTTCACCAGCGACTGGCGCTTCTCCCCCGCCCGCTCACGGGAGATCGTGAAGGCCCTTACCGACGCCAGGCGCCAGGTGAGCTACGCAGAGATCGAGTCCAGCGAAGGGCATGACGCCTTTCTCCTGCCCAATGATTACTACAAGGACGCGCTGGCCGCCTACATGGACGGCGTGGCGAAGGAGGCCGGCGGCTGATGGCGCTGCGACCCGACCTGGCCATTATCAAGGAATGGATCACCCCCGGGGCGCGGGTGCTGGATCTGGGCTGCGGCGACGGCGCCCTCCTGCGCATGCTGCGTGACGAGCGCCAGGCTGAAGGCTATGGCCTGGAGATCGACCCGGAAAATATCGTCCGTTGCCTGCAGGCGGGCATCAATGTCATCCAGCTCGACCTGGACGCCGGCCTCGACGACTTCCATGACCAGGCCTTCGACTACGTCATCATGACCCAGACCCTGCAGGCGGTGCACTACCCCGATCGCCTGCTGCAGGAGGTGCTGCGCGTGGGCAGGCAGGGTATCGTCACCTTTCCCAACTTCGGCTACTGGAAAAACCGGCTGCAGCTCGGATTCGGCGGGCGGATGCCGGTATCCCGCGCCCTGCCCGCCCAATGGTACGACACCCGCAACATCCACCTTTGCACCATCAAGGACTTCCAGAGGCTGTGCCGCGAGCGCCACATCAGCATCCTGGAAAAAGTGGTGCTGGACTACGCCCACCGGGCCAGCGCCCCCATCACCGTTCTGCCCAACCTGTTGGGCGAAATCGCCATCTACCGCTGCCAGCGGAGAGGGAATCAAGGCGATTGATCCACTGGCGCGCAGCGCATCAGATAGACCACCAGCAAGATGGCCGGCAGCCCGATGGCCGAGGAATAGATAAAAAACGGGGCATAGCCATAACCGTCGACAACGATGCCGGAAAAGCCCCCCAGCACCTTGGCCGGCAGCGTCATCAGGGAGCTGAACAGCGCATACTGGGTGGCCGTATAGGCCGTATTGGTCAGGCTCGAAAGATAGGCGATGAACACGGACGTGGCGATACCGCCGCCCAGATTGTCGGCGCTGATGACCAGCGCCAGAAAGGAGATGTCCGGATCGGAAAGGGCCAGGGCGGCAAACAGCAGATTGGTCGCCGCCACCAGTACGGCGCCCAGCAGCAGGGGACGCATGATGCCGTACCGGACCACCAACACCCCCCCCAGGGCGGCGCCGGCGATGGTCATGAAAAAGCCGAATATCTTGGTCACGTCCGCAATCTGCGTCTTGCTGAAGCCCAGGTCCAGATAGAAGGGATTGGCCATCACCCCCAGGGTGATATCGCTGATTTTATAGACCCCGATCAGCAGCAGTATCGCCAGGGCGAAGCGGCCGTTGCGGGCGAAAAACTCCACGAAGGGACTGACCACCGCGTCCAGGAACCAGGCGGCCAGCCGGTTCAGAAATCCGCGCCCTTGGTGGTCCACGCCCAGCAAGGATTCGACCCTGGCCTCCAGGCGCGCCGTATCCGCGTCGATCGCGACCCGGGGCTCGCGGATCACCAGGGTGGTGACGATGCCCACCAGCATGAAGGCCGCCATGGCCAGATAGGCGCCGGACCAGGAAGAGAATTCAGCGATATAGAAGGCGCCGGCCCCGGCCACCAGCAGCGCCACCCGGTAACCGAACACATAGGCCGCCGCCATGGCGCCCTGAAGCTCCTTTTCCGCCGCCTCGATGCGGTAGGCGTCGATGGTGATGTCCTGGGTCGCCGAGGAAAAGGCCACCACCAGGGCAAACAGGGCGATGCGGGTGGCATCGGCCGGCACGTCCGTCAGCGCCATCCCGGCCAGACCGGCGGCAATGCCCAACTGGGCCAGCAACATCCAGCCGCGGCGCCGGCCCAGCAAGGCCGTCAGAAACGGCAATGGCAGGCGGTCCACCACCGGCGCCCAAAACACCTTGATGGAATAGGTGATGCCGATCCAGCTGAAAAAGCCGATAACGGTCAGGGAAGCGCCCTCGTCCCGCAGCCAGGCGGAAAGGGTGGAGAACACCAGCAGGAAGGGCAGGCCGGCGGCGAAGCCGAGAAAAATCATGCCCAGCACTTGCCGCCGGGCGTAGACCAGCAGCGCCTCCCGCCAGCCTGTTGCGGTTTCAGCCGGTATGGTCATGGGGATTTGGTCCTCCTGAAGCGGCCATGTATGATACCCGACTTCCCCACGGCATGGTTTCATCCGATGCAAGAATATCAACGCGAATTTCTTGACTTCGCCCTGGAGGCGGGGGTGCTGCGCTTTGGCGAATTCACCCTGAAGTCCGGGCGCATCAGCCCCTATTTTTTCAACGCCGGCCTGTTCAACACCGGCGCCCGGCTGGCGCGCCTGGGCCGCTATTACGCCCGGGCCATCCTGGATTCCGGTATCGAATTCGACCTGCTCTACGGCCCCGCCTACAAGGGCATCCCCCTGGCCGCCGTCACCTGTGCGGCCCTGGCCGACCATCACGGCCGGGACATCCCCTACGCCTTCAACCGCAAGGAGGCGAAGGATCACGGCGAAGGCGGCAACATCGTCGGCAGCCCCTTGCAGGGCCGGGTGCTCATCATCGACGACGTGATCTCCGCCGGCACCTCGGTGCGGGAATCCGTGGACATCATCCGGGCCCATGGCGCCAGCCCCGCCGGGGTCATCATCGCCCTCGACCGGCAGGAGCGGGGACAGCAGGGGCGCTCCGCCATAGAGGAGGTGGAAGAGAACTACCACATGCCGGTAGCCAGCATCGTGCGCCTGGAGCATCTCATCGAATACCTGGCCGGAAGGCCTGATTCCGCCGGCGCCCTGGCCCGGATCCGGGCCTATCGCAGGCAGTACGGGGCCTGACCTGGGAGTGCGGGCGGCCCCGCCCGCGCTCCATCTCCGCGGCGCATCATCCGGGGGTCAAGAAACCATTGGGAATGCCGATAATGAATGAGCCGGCGCCGCCGGAAAAGACGGAACCCTGTAGAACTCATTTCTTTCGGAACCGATATGCACCGAATCAACATCACGGCAATCAGTCTCTGCATGATTCTATTCGCCATCATGCCCCTGTCGGCCACGGGCGGAAAGCTCTATCGCTGGATCGGCGACGACGGCAAGGTTCATTATTCCGACAGGGTGCCGCCGGACCAGGCGCGCAAAGAGCGCTCCGAGCTGGATGAGCGCGGCATCGAAATAGACCGGGTCGAGGCCGCAAAGACCAGGGAACAGATCGCCCGCGAGAAGGAGCTGAAACGGCTGCGGGCGGAACAGCAGCGCCTGATCGACCAGCAAAAGGCCGCGGACCGGGTGCTCCTGCGCACCTTCCGCTCGGAGGATGACATCAAAATGGCGCGGGATGGGAAACTGGCGGCCATCGACGTCCATATCCAGGTGGTCAGAAGCAACATCAAGCGCCTGAAGCGCAATCTGGAAAGGATGCAAAAGAACGCCGCCGACAGGGAACGCCAGGGAAAGGACATCTCCAAGCGCTATCTCGAAGACATGGCCAACATCCGCCAGCAGATCAAGGACGCCTACGCCGCCATTGTCCAAAAGGAGCGCAGCAAGGAGCAGATCTGGGCAAAACACGAACAGGACCTGCAGCGATTCCGCATCCTGAAGAAACTCAAGCCCGAGACGCCCGGGATGTCCCCCGCGCAGAAGAGCGCATCGCTGCTGGAAACCGTCGTGGTATGCGCCGACCCGGCAAGCTGCGATTCAGTCTGGAAAAAGGCGGAGGCCTATGTGCAAAAACACGCCACGACGCGGCTGCAGATGTCGAGCCGGGTCATTATCATGACCGCCATGCCGGTGCAGGACAATGAATACAGCCTGACCGTGTCCCGCATGGCCCAGAAAAAGGGCCCGGGCGCCGAGATCTTTCTGGACATCCAGTGCAAGAACTCCCCCGGGGGAGAAGCGCTCTGTAAAAGTGAAAGGATAAAGGCGATCCGCAGCGGCTTTCGGGCGGCCATGGGCGCTCAGTAGTTGCCCCTGGAAAAAATCCCCACCTCCAACAGGGCCCACTGCTCCTCCCAGCGGGACAAGGGCGACACCCGGAAGCGGGTGCGCAGAAACTGGTGCATGCGCCCCTCCACCAGGGCGAGCATCAGGCTGGCCCCGATCTCGGGCGAGGACGGGGCCGTCCCGTCCTCCCGCAGGCGCGCCTCCCGCAGGATTTGGCGGAACTGGGTCTCCAGGCGGGCGAAGAACTGCTCCACCCTGGCGTGCAGGCGCCCGGTTTCACCCACCAGCGCATCCCCCAGCAGCACCCGGGCGATGCCGGGATTGCGGTCGGCGAAGGCCAGCAGCAGGTAAATGATCTGGCTGCAACGGGCGCGGGTATTCCGCTCCGCCTCCAATATCTGGTTGATGCGGGCGAACACCGTCTCTTCGGCAAAGCCGATCAGTCCCTCGAACATCTTCGCCTTGCTGGCGAAATGCCGGTAGAGGGCGGCCTCCGACACCCCCACCGCACGGGCCAGGGCCGCCGTGGTGATGCGCTCACCGGGGCTCTTTTCCAGCTCGCTGGCCAGGGCCTCGAGTATCAGTTGTTTTCGCGGGATCTTCTTGTTCATCCGCGGCGCCGGATCAGGGTGCCCATGCCCTCGTCGGTGAACAGCTCCAGCATCACCGCATGTTTCACCCGGCCGTCCACGATATGGGCCCGCTGGACGCCGCCCTGCACCGCATCCAGGGCGCACCGGATCTTGGGCAGCATGCCGCCGTGGATGGTGCCATCCGCGATCAACGCCTCAACCCGGGCGACGTCCAGGTCGGTCAGAAGCCGGCCTTCCCCATCCAGCAGGCCGGCGGTGTTGGTCAGCAGCAGCAGTTTCTCCGCCTGCAGCACCTCGGCCATCTTGCCCGCCACCAAGTCGGCGTTGATATTGTAGGAGCAGCCGTCCTCTCCCACGCCGATGGGGGCGATGACCGGGATGAAGTCCCCGCGCACCAGCATGTCCACCACCCCGGCGTCGATGCTTTCCACCTCGCCGACATGGCCGATGTCCACGATCTCCGGCGCCTTCAGTTCCGGGGCGTCACGGGTCAGGTGCAGCTTTCTGGCCCGGATCAGGCCGCCATCCTTGCCGGTCAGTCCCACCGCCCTGCCGCCGTGGTGGTTGATCAGGTTCACGATCTCTTTGTTCACCAGGCCGCCAAGCACCATTTCCACCACGTCCATGGTCTCTCTGTCGGTGACGCGCATGCCCTGCACGAACTCGGAGCTCTTGCCCAGGCGTTCGAGCAGCTCGCCGATCTGGGGGCCGCCGCCGTGGACCACCACGGGGTTGATGCCCACCAGCTTCATCAGCACCAGGTCACGGGCGAAGCTGCGCTTCAGGGCCTCGTCCGTCATGGCGTTGCCGCCATATTTGATGACGATGCTCTTTCCGCCGTAGCGCTGGATGTAGGGCAGGGCCTCGGAAAGGACGTGGGCGATATTGCGCGCCGCCTCGGCACTCAGACTCATAATTTTTCTTCCAATCGGATCAATGTCAGAACGGCAATTTCAGTTGGGGATCGATCTTTGTCAGCAACTGGCGGAAACGGTTCTGGACCGCCGCCAGCGCTTCTTTGGTCCCGGCCTCGAAGCGGAAGGTCACGGCCGGCACGGTGTTGGAGGCGCGCACCAGCCCCCAGCCATCCTCGAACTCCACCCGCAGTCCATCGATGGTGATGAGCTTGGCGTCATCCCCGAATTGGGCCTGGCCGATCACCTTGCGCACCAGCTCGTGATGCGCGCCCTCGGCGGTTTCCATCAGCAGCTCCGGCGTGCTCACATTCTCGGGCAGCTCGGCGAACACCTCGGCGCTGGCGCGGGGATCCAGCGAAAGGATTTCCAGCAGGCGGGCGCAGGCATAGAGGGCGTCGTCGAACCCGTACCAGCGCTCCTTGAAATAGATATGCCCGCTCATCTCCCCCGCCAGCAGGGCGCCGGTCTCCTTGAGCTTGGCCTTCATCAGGGAGTGCCCGGTCTTCCACATCAACGGCCGGCCGCCATTGGCCAGGATATGGCCGGCCAGGCTGCGGCTGGACTTTACATCATAGAGGATGTCGCCGCCGGGCTGGCGCGACAGCACATCCGCCGCGAACAGCATCAGCAGGCGGTCGGACCAGATGATCTTACCGTTGGAGTCCACCACGGTCAGCCGGTCGCCGTCGCCGTCGAAGGCCACCCCCAGGTCCGCCTGCTGGCTCTGGACCTGCCCGATCAGCGCCTCCAGGTTCTCCGGCCTGCCGGGATCGGGGTGATGGTTGGGAAAATCGCCGTCCACCTCGCAGAACAGCTCCACCACCTCGCAGCCGAGTTCCTGGATCAGCCGCGGTGCAATCACGCCAGCCGCCCCGTTGCCGCAATCCACCACTACCTTCATGCGGCGGGCCGGCTGCACATCCCCGCAGATGCGGCCGAGATAATCCGGGATCAGGTCCTGCTCCTGGCGGGAGCCCTCGCCCTGCAGCAGATCGCCGCTCTCCACCCGCTGGCGCAGATTGAGCAGCGCCTCGCCGGAGAGGGCGTCCCCATTGATGACGATCTTCAGGCCGTTGTACTCGGGGGGATTGTGGCTCGCCGTGAGCATCACCCCGGAATTGCCGCCCAGGAAGTGGGTGGCGAAATAGAGCACCGGCACCGGCACCAGGCCCAAATCCAGCACGTCCCGCCCGCTGTCCTGCAGCCCCTGGCACAGGGCGGCGCTCAGCCCCTCGCTGGAGATCCGCCCGTCCCGCGCCACGATCACCGTCTGCTGGCCCTGGTCATAGGCCTCGCTGCCGATGGCACGGCCCAGCTCGTAGATCATGTCCCGAGTCAGGGTCTCGCCCACGACACCGCGGATATCATAGGCGCGGAAGATGGAATCCGGCAGCGCCATGCCACCGCCTCCGCTCATGAGCGGAGCCGGGCCCGGCTCCGGCCCGGCGGGGGCGGCCTCGTCCAGGTCGGCCACCACCAGGTCATCCCCACCGGGGCCGGTGGACGGCCCGTCCGGGGCGCCGCCCTCCCGGGCCGGGGCCTGCCCGCCGCCAGGGGCCGCCCGGCGGCCGCGCACCGCATTGGTCCCGAGCCGGGCCAGCAGCTCCAGGGTATTCCCGAGGTCGGCGATCCTGGCGCCGGGGTTGTTGACAGTCCCGCCCTTGAAGCCCTCTTCCACCATCTGGAGGATGACCCCCTGGTCGCGCTTCAGGGCCTGTTTCAGGCGCCGCGACTGCAAAAACATCACCAGCCCGATCAGCGCCAGCCCCGCCGTCGGCACCCCCCAGAAGGTCAGCAGCTCCATCTGGCCCGGCATCGCCGGGGACGGCCAGTAGGCCACCTCCCAGATGGTGCCCGCCACCGGCCTGGCACCGCCCTGGGGGCCGTCCGCCGCCCCGGCGCCGGGATTCTCCGCCAGCATGAGCGCCTTGTCCCCGCTGACCTGGCGCACCTCGACACGCCCGCCATAATCGCTTATGCCGTCCATCGCGGCCCGGATCTGATTCATTTTGAAGGCAGCGTGAATGACCCCGGCCACCTCCCTGTCCTTGCCGGGCAGGAAGACGGGGGCGGCAAGGGCGATATGCTGGTGTTCCGAGCCGAACTGATGGACCTCGGCCGGCGTGACCTTTCCGCTTCTTTCCGCCGCGCGCAATATGTCCAGGGAGGCAAACCCCATATGCGGCCGCCTGCCGGTATCCTTTTCATTCCAGCCCTTTGGCAGCAGCCGCACCCGCCAGGCGCCGGGGAGGATCCTCCCAATGGCCTTCTCTTCGGCGCGCAGCCCGTCCGGATCGCCGCTCACCAGCAGCTTCGCCAAGCGGGGATCGTCGGAGACGCGGGCCAGCAGGACGCGCAGCTGACCCACCCGGTCGGACAATCTCGCCGCCAGCGCCTCCGCCCCCGTCTGAACCTGGTTCAGGGCCGCCGCCTGCCGTTGCTGCATCTGCAAAAAGAACAGCGCCCCGATGCAGCCGTAGACGACCAGGACCACCGCCACAAAACTTACCGCCAGAAAAGAACCCACGCCCGAACCGCCTCCGGCGGCCTTCTTCTTGACAGGCTCCGATGATTCAGATTTTTTCTTGCCGAATGAGAGTGAAAGCTTCATCAATGCCGCCCCGAATGACCAAAACCGCCCTCACCCCGCTCGCTGGCGGCGAACTCATCCACGATATCGAAGTCAGCCCGCACCACCGGCAGGATCACCAGCTGGGCGATGCGCTCCCCCACCTCTATCCTGAAAGGGGCATCGCCCCGGTTCCAGCAGGAGACAAACAGTTGCCCCTGGTAGTCGGAATCGATCAGCCCCACCAGGTTGCCCAGCACGATGCCGTGCTTGTGCCCCAGCCCCGAGCGGGGCAGGATCACGGCGGCCAACTTTGGATCTTCGATATGGATGGCGAGTCCGGTGGGGATGAGATGGGTCTGCCCCGGAGCAAGCTCCAGCGGCTCATCCAGCAAGGCGCGCAGGTCCATGCCGGCGGAACCTTCGGTAGCATAGCCCGGCAGCGGAAACTCAGTCCCCAGACGGGAATCAAGCATCTTGAGTTGGATTTTTCTTCGCATAATATCGTTCTGTAATGATGGCAGTCAGGGACTTCGCCAGTTGTTCTTTTTTATCCAGGGGCAGATCTTCGCGCCCCCCCTCCCACAGCACCGTGAGAGCATTTTCATCGCCCTCGAAGCCACCCTGTCCGGCGCCCACCAGGTTGGCGGCAATCATATCTATCCCCTTTAGCCGGCGCTTCTCCTGCGCCTGCTCCACAACGGATTCCGTCTCAGCGGCAAAGCCCACCGTGAACGGGGGACGGGGCCGGGCGGCCACGCCAGCCAGGATGTCCGGGTTACGGGTCAGGGTCAGTTCCAACCGGTCACGGTTTTTCTTGATCTTACTGCCCGCCACCTGCGCCGGCCGATAGTCGGCCACCGCCGCGCAGGCCACGAACAGGTCACAATCGTCTACATGCTCCAAAACCGCCTGTTCCATCTCCAACGCCGTCCCCACATCCACCCGGTCCACGTCGGCAGGCGTGGCCAAGGCGACCGGACCGGAGATCAGACGGACCTGTGCACCAGCTGCCGTAAAGGCCCGCGCCAGGGCATAGCCCATCTTGCCGGAGCTGCGGTTACCGATAAAACGCACCGGATCGATAGGCTCCCGGGTGGGACCTGCCGTCAACAACACCCGCACCCCCGTCAACGGCCCATTGGCGAGAAGCGCCTTGGTGCGTTCCAGTAGCGCCTCCGGCTCCAGCATACGTCCGGGCCCCGTCTCGCCACAGGCCTGCTCACCTTCGCCCGGCCCCCAGAGCAATACACCGCGCTGCTGCAACAGCCCGGCATTCGCCACCGTGGCGGGATTCAGCCACATCCCCCGATTCATGGCCGGGGCCAGGGCGATGGGCGCCCCGGTTGCAAGGCAGACGGTGGATAAAAGATCATTTGCCATCCCATGGGCGAGGCGGGCCATGAAATCGGCACTGGCCGGCGCCACCAGCACCAGATCCGCCCAGCGCGCCAGTTCGATATGCCCTGTCGCCGCCTCGTCCGCACGGTCGAAAAAATCCTGCCGCACCGCCCGCCCGGACAACGCCTGAAGGGTCAGCGGCGTAATGAACTCCCCGGCGGCCCGGGTCATCACCACCTGCACCTCCGCCCCGGCCCGGCGCAACAGCCGCACCAGCTCCGCCGCCTTGTAGGCCGCGATGCCGCCGGTTATCCCCAGCAGCACATGCCTTCCGTTCAACTCGCCCATATTCGATCAATCAACAAAGTTAGTAATTACTTCAAGGTTAACCGAATGCTGTGCCGACGAAAAGAAACGAAAAGAAAACCCCTACCCAAATCCCCGCTTCTCCTTTATGCTTTTGGCTCCACTCGAAGCAAAACGACGAACAAGGAGGTTGAATATGGCCATCACCGACTGGCCGGCACAAGAACGGCCCCGGGAAAAACTCCTGCAACGGGGCGCCAATGCCCTCTCCGACGCCGAACTCCTGGCCATCTTCCTGCGCACCGGCGTGGCCGGCAAGACCGCCGTGGACCTGGCCCGCGAACTGCTGGACGAGCACGGCGGCCTGCGTAACCTGCTGGCGGCGGACCGCGCCCGCTTCTGCGCCAGCCACGGCCTGGGGCAGGCCAAATACGTACAGCTTCAGGCAGTGCTGGAAATGGGCCGCCGCCACCTGCGGGAGACCCTGGAGCGGGGAGACGCCCTGACCAGTCCCCGGCACACCCGGGATTATCTCAGCGTCCGCCTGCGGGGCTATCCCCACGAGGTCTTCGCCTGCCTGTTCCTGGACAACCGCCACCGGGTCATCGAATACGAAGAGCTGTTCCACGGCACTATCGACGGCGCCAGCGTGCATCCGAGAGAGGTGGTGCGCCGCGCCATGAGCCACAACGCCGCCGCCCTCATCCTGGCCCACAACCATCCCTCGGGGGTGGCCGAACCCAGCCAGTCGGATACCCAGATCACCCGGCGGCTGAAGGACGCCCTGGCGCTGGTGGATGTGCGGGTGATCGACCACATCATCGTGGGGGACGGGGAGATGACATCGCTGGCGGAGCGGGGATTGTTATAGAGTAGGAAGCTGTAACCATGTGCGCTACAATATTACATAAGACTATCGGGCAGGGACTTGATTAAGAGCTTTAGGGACAAATGGCTTCGTTACTTCTTCCTGGAGGACAAACCGAGCAAGAAGATACCGGCCGACATTCGAGAGCGCCTGTTCCGAAAGCTCCAATTGGCGGATGATGCTACCTGCAGGAAGGACCTGATGAGCCCGCCAAGCAATCACTTTGAAAGGCTTTCCGGGAATCTGTCAGGGCTGTGTTCAATCCGAGTAAACAACCAGTGGCGGTTGGTGTTCGAATGGGATGATGAGCACGGTGAGGCACGGGGGCTTTATCTGGATAACCACGATTACCGCTGAGGCAAACTCAAGTATGAACATCACAAAACGCAAGCCCGTTACTGTGGGTGAAATAATTACCGAGGAATTTCTGGAACCCCTGGGTATTACTCAGGGCCGCTTGGCAGAAGCCATGGGGGTCAGCCGGAAAACGGTCAACGAATTGTGCACCAATAAGCGCTCCATCACAGCCGATACGGCCCTTATGCTTGCCAAGGTCTTCAGCAACACGCCGGATTTCTGGTTGAATCTCCAACAAAGAAACGACATCTGGGCGGCATTGCATACCCCAAAGCGCCTGGCTCGGATTGAGCGCGCAAAGCCTGTCCGTGATGCTGCGGCCTGATTGGAATAAGGCCGGCAATCGATCGCACAAGCCAAAGAGCGCCATTTGCTGAGATGGGACCAGCATTGCTCCCGATAAAATTTGAAACTTGCCACCGCTTCTGTTATAAATCCGCCTCTTTCGCCCATCGGGGCCATCGAATTCGATTTTTGAGGTTTCAATCATGTCCAGAGTGTGCCAGGTAACAGGCAAAGGCCCCGTGACGGGGAACAATGTTTCCCACGCCCACAACAAGACCAGGCGGCGTTTCCTGCCCAACCTTCACTATCATCGTTTCTGGGTGGAGAGCGAGAACCGCTGGGTTCGCCTGCGTGTTTCGGCCAAGGGCATGCGCATCATTGACAAGAAGGGTATCGACAGGGTCCTGAGCGACCTGCGCGCCCGCGGCGAGAAGGTTTAAGGAGCCTTATCATGCGTGACAAAATCAGACTCGTATCCAGCGCCGGCACCGGCCACTTCTACACCACCACGAAGAACAAGCGCAACATGCCGGGCAAGATGGAAATCAAGAAGTTCGATCCCACCATCCGCAAGCATGTGATCTACAAGGAAGCCAAGATCAAGTAGGGACCGGATTCATCCCCCTCGAAGACCCGCCTTTCAACGGCGGGTTTTTTATTGTCAAACGGGCCGCCGCTCCAGCAGGAGGTTTCCCACGCCATCGACGCGGCAGATCCAGCCGGGGGCCAGCCAGGTGGTCGCCACCGTCTCCGTAATCAAGGCGGGACCGGCGATGAGCTGTCCTGCGGCAAGCGCCTCGCGGGGGTAGACCGGTACGGCCCGCCCGATGCCATAAACCCGCCCGCTCGTTTCCGGGACGGCCTCGTCCCGGCGGTCCGGCGCATCCAGGGAAACAGGGGCCGCCGGTCCATGCAGGGCCACCCTCAGGTTCACCAGCTCCACGGGCGTCCCCATGCGGTGGCCGTAGCGGGCCTCATGCCGGCGGGCGAAGGCCTCCGCCGCGCCTGCAATACCGGTCCAGGGCACGTTCAGGGTATAGGATTGGCCGCGGTAGCGCAGGTCCAGCGAATACTCCGCCATTACCGCCTCAGCCGCCACGCCCTCCTCCCCAAGGGCGGCCCGGCCCCCGGCGGCCATCTGCTCCAGTTCCCGCTCCAGTGCGGCGGCGTCCATGTCCGCCAACAGCCCCAGGCGGGTACGGGAAAGCTGGCGCCCCGGCCGCGTCGCCAGCATGCCGAGTGCCGACAGCACGCCGGCATGCACCGGCGCCAGCGCATGGCGCATGCCCAGCGCCTCGGCCAGGGCGCAGACGTGCAACCCGCCGGCACCGCCAAAAGAGATCAGGGTGAATCCCCTCGGATCCACTCCCCGCTGTACGGAAATCACCCGCAACGCCCGGGCCATGTGCTCGTTGGCCACCCGGATGACCCCCATCGCCGCCTCTTCCGGGCTTGTTCCCATCCTCCCCGCCAGGGCGCCTAGGGCGGCCCGGGCAGCTCCCTCATCCAGCCGCATCCGGCCGCCGAGGAAGGCGTCGGCGCGCAGCCGCCCCAGCACCAGATTGGCGTCGGTTACCGTGGGCCGCTCTCCACCCCGGCCATAGCAGGCCGGCCCCGGATCGGCCCCGGCGGACTCCGGACCCACCTGCAACATGCCGCCGGCGTCGATGCGGGCGATAGACCCCCCGCCGGCCCCGATGGTGTGCATGTCCACCATGGGCACGGCCACCGGGTAGGGGCCGATGCGCCCCTCATTAGTCAGGCGCGGCGCGCCGTCGATCAGGGCCACATCGGTGGAGGTGCCCCCCATGTCGAAAGAGAGCAGTTGCTCCCGCCCCGAGGCCCGGCCCACGAAGCGGGCGCCCACCAGGCCGCCGGCCGGTCCCGACAACAGCATGCGCACCGCCTGATCCGCCGCCTGATCCGCCGCAATGGTCTCGCCGGAGCTCTGCATCACCGCCACCCTGGCGCCCGGCAGCCGCGTCCCCAGGCGCTGCAGATAGCCCTCCACCAGGGGGCCCAGCCAGGCATTGAGCCAGGTCGCCATGCCCCGCTCGTACTCCCTGATCTCGGGCAGCACCCGGGATGAGAGGGAGACGAACACCCCCTCGGGCGCCACCGCCGCGATGGCCCGTTCAAAACGGTCATCCAGGTAAGAGAAGAGCAGATTCACCGCCACCGCCTCGGGCCTCAGCTCCGCCAGGCGGGAACGCAGCTCGTCCAGGTCCCGCCCGGTCAGCGGCTCCACCACCGCGCCATCCGCGGCCAGGCGGCCGCCGGTCTCCAGGCAGAGTTCCCTCGGCACCGGCGGCGGACGGGGCCCGGGGCGCAGGTTATACAGCTCCTCCCGGGCCTGACGCCCGATGGTCAGCAGGTCGGCAAGGCCGCGGTTGCCGATATAGACCGTGCGCACCCCCTTGCCCTCCAGCGCGGCGTTGGTGGCCACCGTGGAGCCGTGCACCACCTTCAGTCCGGCCGGGTCCAGGCCCAGATCGGCGATGCCCCGGAGGATCGCCTCCTCCGGCGCATGGGGGGTGGACAACACCTTGTGCACCCGCAGCCGCCCCTGCTCGAACAGCACGAAGTCGGTGAAGGTGCCGCCGGTGTCGATGCCGATGAGTTTCAACCGCGCAGTCCCGATTCAGATCATCAGATCGACAAGGCCACGCTCTTGATCTGGGCGTAGACCGGCATGCCGGTCTTCAGCCCCAGCCGGGACTGGGACTTGCGGGTGATGCGGGCCAGCAGGGGCGTGCCGCCCGCGTCCAGCCGCACCATGATGCGGCCCGGCCCCTGGTCCGCCATCTCGGTGACCACGGCCTTCACCACGTTGAGGATGCTGGTCTCGCCCGGCGGCTGCAGCGCCAGGCTGACGTCACGGGCATGGATACGGATCTTCAGCCGCTCACCCATGGCCCGCTGGATACGGCCCACCAGGATCTCCCCGCCGCAAAATCCAAGGTGCGTGAGATGGTACTCATCGTCATGGCGGATGACCTGGGTTTCGATCACAGCACCCGCGTCCTCGTCCCGCGCAATGGGCAGGTCCAGGCTGGCCAGCATCTCGGCCAGGGGGCCCTGCTTCAGGATGCGGCCGTTTTCGATCAGGGCCAGCTGATCGGCGATGCGGGCCAGCTCCTCGAGGTCGTGGGTGACATAGAGCACGGGGATGTCGGCCTCCTCGTGCAGCCGTTCCAGATAGGGCAGGATCTCCGCCTTGCGCGGCCGGTCCAGGGCGGCCATGGGCTCGTCCATCAGCAGCAGCCGGGGGCTGTTGAGCAGGGCCCGGCCCAGGGCCACCCGCTGTCTTTCGCCGCCGGAGAGCTGATGGGGGTAGCGCTGCAGCAACCCGCCGATGCCGAGGATATCGCAGCAGTGATCCAGCGACCCCTTGCGCGCCCCGGCGGGGGTGCGGCGCCGGCCGTACTCCAGATTGGCCTTCACCCGCAGGTGGGGGAACAGGGCCGCCTCCTGGAAGACATAGCCCAGGGCCCGCCGGTGGGGCGGCACGAACAGCCTGTTTTCGCTGTCCTGCCAGCACTCGCCGTTGACCTCCAGGCGGCCCCGCGCCCGCTCCAGCCCGGCGATGCAGCGCAGCAGGCTGGTCTTGCCCGAACCGGAGGCGCCGAACAGGGCGGTGACGCCGAAGCCGGGGAGCACCGCCCCGGTCTCCAGGCGGAAGTTCCCCCGTTCCAGTTCGAAGCGGAAATCGATGCTACTCACGGCGGCCGTTCTGCCGGTAGACCAGAAACAGGATCAGGAAAGAGAACAGCAGCAGCCCGCCGGAGAGCCAGTGGGCCCGGCCGTACTCCAGGGCCTCCACGTGGTCGTAGATGGCAATGGAGAGCACCTGGGTCTTCCCCGGGATATTGCCGCCGATCATGAGCACCACCCCGAACTCCCCCACGGTGTGGGCGAAGCCCAGGGTGGCGGCGGTGATCAGCCCAGGCCGGGACAGCGGCAGAACAATGGAAAAAAAGCGGTCCAGCGCCGATGCCCGCAGGGTGCCGGCCGCCTCCAGGATCAGGGGGCTGACGGCGCTGAAGGCGTTCTGCAACGGCTGCACCACGAAGGGCAGGGAGTAGAGCACCGAGCCGATGACCAGGCCGGTAAAGCTGAAGGCCAGCCCGTGATCCGTCAGGCCGCCGATGATCCCGTCCGGCCCCAGGGCGATGAGCAGGTAAAAGCCCAGCACCGTGGGCGGCAGCACCAGGGGCAGCGCCACCAGGGACTCCACCACCGTCCTCAGGCGGGAGCCGGTGCGCACCAGCCACCAGGCCAGCGGCATGCCCAGCAGCAGCAGGATCGAGGTGGAGACCAGGGCCAGCCGCAGGGTGACCCACAGGGCGCTGATATCCTCCGTCATTCGTCATCCTCCAGGCCATAGCCCTGGCCGGCGATCAGCCGCCGCGCCTCCCCCGAGCGCAGGTAGGCCAGGAAGGCGGCGGCCGCCGCATTGTCCGCCCCCCGCCTGAGCAGCACCGCCTGTTGGCGGATGGGCCGGTAGAACTCCGGCTGCACCAGCCAGCGGTAGCCCGGCCGCGGGGATTCCTCCGGCAACTGGGCCAGGGCCACGAAGCCCATCTGCGCCGCCCCGCTGGCGATGAACTGAAAGGTCTGGCCGATATTCTCGCCGCGCACCAGCCGTCCCTGCAGCCGTTGCCACAGGCCGATCGCCTCCAGGGTCTGGCGGGCCGCCAGGCCATAGGGCGCGGTCCTGGGATTGGCGATGGCGATGCGCCGCACGTCCGGCCGGGCCAGCAGGACATTGGCGGCGCCCTCGAACTCCCGGCCCGGCGCCCAGAAAACCAGGCGTCCCAGGGCGTAGGTGAAACGGCTGCCGGCCACCGCCAGCCCCTCCTGCTCCAGCCTCTCGGGGCGGGCCCGGTCCGCCGCCAGGAAGAGGTCGTAGGGGGCACCGTGGCGAATCTGGGCATAGAGCTTGCCGGTGGAGGCGGCGCTGATGCGCACCTGGTGAGCGCCGCTCTTCTCGAAGGATTGCGCCAGCAGTCTCAAGGCGCCGGTGAAATTACTCGCCACCGCCACGTGGACGGTTTCCGCCGCGGCGGAAACGCTCACGGCCAGCAGCAACCATGGGAAAAGCCTGAAAAATCGCATAGGCCGTTATTCTACGCGGGCGGCGGACAGAATGGGAATTCACCCGCGCCCCCTCATTCCGCCTTGCCCCGCCATCGCCCGAGCCTGTATCTTTCTTCTCCTCATGGACCCTTTGATCAGCATCGAGAACCTGTACCGCTACTACGGCAGCCGCTGCGCCGTGCGGGATCTCGGTTTTGAGCTGCACCGGGGCGAGGTCCTCGGCCTGCTCGGCCCCAACGGGGCGGGCAAGAGCACCAGCATGAACATGATCGCGGGCAACCTGGCCCCCAGCAGCGGACGCATCCGCCTCAACGGCCTGGACCTGCTGGAGAGACCCCGCGAGGCCAAGGCCGGGCTCGGCTACCTGCCGGAGACCCCTCCCCTCTACCGGGAGCTGACGGTGGACGAATACCTGCGCTACTGCGCCCGCCTCAACCGCATCCCCCGGGGATCGGCGGCCGGGGCGGTGCGGCGGGCCAAGGCGCGCTGCGGCCTGGAGACCAGCGGCGGCCGCCTGACCAGCAATCTCTCCAAGGGCTACCAGCAGCGGGTGGGCATCGCCCAGGCCATTATCCACGACCCGGCGGTGGTGATCCTGGACGAGCCGACGGTGGGCCTGGACCCCATCCAGATCCGCGAGATCCGGGCCCTTATCCGGGAGCTGGGCAAGGCGCATGGCGTCATCCTCTCCACCCATATCCTGCCCGAGGTGCAGGCCCTGTGCACCCGGGTGCTGATCCTGCACCGGGGGGAGCTGGCCTATTCCGGCGTCCTCGGCGGCGGGGCGGACGAGGGCGCCGCCAGCCTGCTCATCCGCCTGGCCCGGCCGCCGGAGAAACCCCTGCTGGCGGGACTGCCCGGGGTGGAGGCGGTGGAAACGCTGGGACAGGGGCGCTACCGCCTGCACCTCGGCGCCGGCACAGCCACCGCCACATTGGCGCAACGGCTGGTCCAGAACGGCTGGGGCCTGGAGGAGCTCACCCCGGAACAACCGGGGCTGGAGCAGATCTTCGTGCGGCTGACCGCCGGGGAGCAGGCGGCGCCATGATCCTGACCATCGCCTCGAGAGAGCTGCGCAGCCTGTTCCTCTCCCCCCTGGCCTGGAGCCTGCTCGCCGTCACCCAGTTCATCCTGGCCTGGCTGTTTCTGGTGCAACTGGACGGCTTCCTCCAGATCCAGCCCCGCCTGGCGGCCATGGAAGGGGCCCCCGGCCTCACCGACCTGGTGGCCGCGCCCCTGCTGGACAACGCCGCCATCATCGTGCTGCTGCTGGTGCCCCTGCTCGCCATGCGCCTCATCAGCGAGGAGCTGCGCAGCGGGACCTTCAGCCTGCTGCTGTCGGCGCCGGTCTCCATGACCCAGATCGTGCTCGGCAAGTACCTGGGGCTACTGGGCATGCTGGCGGTCATACTGATGCTGACCGCCGCCATGCCCCTGTCCCTGCTCGCCGGCGGCTCGCTGGACCCGGGCAAGCTGGCGGCCGGCCTGCTGGGGCTGGGGCTGGTGCTGGCCGCTGCTGCCGCCGCCGGGCTGTTCATGTCCACCCTCTCCCCCCAGCCCGCCGTGGCCGCCGTCGGCGCCTATGGGCTGCTGCTGTTTCTGTGGCTCATCAACCTGGCCACCGGGGCCGGCGGGGAAGGCAGCGCCCTGTTCGCCTGGCTCTCCATGTCCACCCATTTCGAGCGGCTGCTCAGCGGCCTGGTGCGCGCCAGCGACCTGGCCTATTACCTGCTGTTCATCACCGGCTTCCTGGCCCTGGCCATCCGCCGGCTCGACAGCCTCCGCACCGGGGCCTGACCCATGCAGCCACGGAACAGGACCCGTCTGCGAAAGAGGCTGGACAACCTCGTCTTCTATGTGCTGCTGAGCACGGCACTGGGCCTGCTGGGATGGCTCAGCACCCGCTACGACGCCCAGTGGGACTGGACCGCCGGCGGCCGCAACAGCCTCTCCGACACCAGCCGCCAGGTGCTCTCGAGGCTCGAAGACCCCCTGCGGATCACCTGCTTCGCCCCCGAGAATCCCCTGCTGCGCCGGCGGGTGCGGGAGATCATCCAGCGCTACCAGCGCTACAAGCCGGACATCGAGCTGGCGTTCGTCAACCCGGACACCCAGCCGGAGCGGACCCGCCGGCTCGGCATCACCCTGCCCGGCGAGCTGCTGCTGGAATACCGGGGGCGCAGCGAGACCCTGCAACGCATCACCGAGGAGCAGCTGAGCAACGCCCTGCAGCGGCTGGCCCGGCGCCAGGAGCGCTGGATCGTGCCCCTCACCGGCCACGGCGAGCGCAACCTGGAGGGGGCCGCCAACTTCGACCTGGGGGATTTCGGCCGCGAACTCAAAAACAAGGGCTTCAGGGTCCAGCCGCTGGACATGGTCACCGCGGCCGGGATACCGGACAACACCAGCCTGTTGCTGATCGCCTCCCCCCGGGTCGACTATCTGCCCAGCGAGGCGGAACAGATCCGCCGCTACGTGGAGCAGGGCGGCAACCTGCTGTGGCTGGCCGATCCCGGCGGCGGCCATGGCCTGGACGGACTGGCGGAGATGCTGGGCATCCGCTTCCTGCCCGGGGTCATCGTGGACGCCAACGCCGGCGCCCTGAAGATCGACGACCCGGCGGTGGCGCTGGTGACCCGCTATCCCCGGCATCCGGCCCTGCGGGGCTTCGACCTGCTGACCCTCTTTCCTCACGCGGCGGCGCTCAGGGCGGAGAACAGCCGGTGGCAGGCCACACCGCTGCTCAGCACCCTGCCCCGCAGCTGGAACGAGACCGGCCCCATCAAGGGGGAGATAAGCCGCGACGGGGCGCTGGGAGAGCAGGCCGGCCCCCTGCATATCGGCATCGCCCTCACCCGGAAGATCGGCAGTGATACGGGGACGCGCGAGCAGCGGCTGCTGGTGCTGGGCGACGGGGACTTTCTCTCCAACGCCTTTCTCGGCAACGGCGGCAACCTCGACCTGGGCCTGAACCTGGTGCGCTGGCTCAGCCGCGAGGAGAGCATGCTCAACATCCCGGCCAAGACGGCGCCGGACCTGAGCCTGAACCTCTCCCGCACCGCCACGGCCGTCATCGGCTTCGGTTTTCTCGCGGCGCTGCCGCTGGGGTTGATCACCTCCGGGTTGCTTATCTGGTGGCGCAGGCGGCGGCGTTAGCAATTATGAAATCCCACACCCTGACCAACCTGGGGCTGCTGGCGCTGGTCATCGTCCTGGCCCTTATGGCGATCTACGAGCCCGGCCTTGAAACGGCGCAAAAGGCGCCGCCTCTCACCCGCCTCAAACCGGAAGAGGTTCACTTCATCCGCCTCAGCGACAACCGGGGGCGGGATCTGGTGCTGGAGAAACGGCAAGGGGCCTGGCGCATGACCCGTCCTTATGAAAAGGCCGCCGATGAGGTCCGTATCGGGCAACTGCTGGGCATCACCACCACCCGCAGCTTCAGCCGCTTTGCCGCGCCCCGGGACCGGCTGGCCGAATTCGGCCTGGCCCCTCCCTCCATCCGCCTGCAACTGAACGACCTGGAACTGGAGATCGGCGGCAACGAGCCCCTGCGCTTTCGCCGCTATGTGCGCATCGGCGATCAGATCCACCTGATCGGCAATGGCTTTCATCATCACCTGATGGCCAGCGCGGAAGATTATGTGCGGCAATAACGGCGCTTTCATCCCGGCGCCCGATGCCCCAAAAAGCACGGGACAGCATCAAAGTGCCGGAACTGCCTGAAGTCGAAACCACCCGCCGGGGCATCGAGCCCCACCTGCTGGGCAGAAGGATCCGCGGCCTCATCGTGCGCCAGCAGCGCCTGCGCTGGCCCGTCGCCCCGGCCCTGAAGCGCTTGCTGCCCGGCCGGCGGATCCAGGCCGTGGAGCGGCGCGCCAAGTACCTGTTGCTGCGCCTGGACCAGGGCGCCCTGATCCTGCACCTGGGCATGTCCGGCAGCCTCCGGGTACTGCCCCTGGATACAGCGCCCGGCCCCCATGACCACCTGGATCTGCTGTTCGATGACCGCTGTCTGCGCCTGCGTGATCCGCGCCGCTTCGGCGCCGCGCTCTGGACCTGCAATGATCCCGCCAGACACAAGCTCATCCGCCACCTCGGACCGGAACCCCTCGGTGAGTCATTCGACGGTGATTATCTGTACCGGCAGGCGCGCGGGCGCCACGGGGCCGTGAAGAACTTCATCATGAACGCCAGGGTGGTGGCGGGCGTCGGCAACATCTACGCCAGCGAGGCCCTGTTCCGCGCGGGCATTCATCCCACGCGCCCCTGCAACCGGATCTCCAGGGAACGTTATGGACGGCTTGCCGCCGGGATAAGGGCCGTATTGCAAGAGGCCATCGAACAGGGCGGGACCACGCTGCGGGACTTTCAGCGGGAGGACGGCAGCGCCGGGTATTTCGCCCAGCGGCTGCTGGTCTACGGGCAGGAGGGGGAACCCTGTCCCGGCTGCGGGCGGCCCATTGTCCGGCGGGTAATCGGGCAGAGGTCGAGTTTTTATTGTGGCCGGTGCCAGCGGTAGCTTTTTGTCTCAGCCTAAGGAGCCTGTCGGGTTTAGGATGAACTGGCTGCACAAGTGGGAGAGCGGCTCAAATATCCCCGGTTTTTCGTTGCGTAGACCCACTATGCGCCTCAAAACCGGGAATATTTGCGCTCACTCTCCCACTCCCTCGCTACAATCCACCTAAACCCGACAGGCTCCTAAGCTCCGGAATTTCAGAGTGTCAAAAAACCACTATCAAAAATTCACCCGCATCAGCGGCCAGACCCTCTTCCCCCTGCTGACAGAGGAGGAGCAAGACTTCATCCGCGCCAAGGCCCATGCCCTTCGCTTTACTCAGCAGGAGCTGCGCCAGGTCTGCGAGATCGCCCGGGATCTCGATATGTGGGGCAAGGCCCGGATCCAGCAGGCCTGGCCTGATCTCCCAAAAGACACCATTGCGGGGAAAGAGGGGAAAAAGCGCATCCTCAAGGAGTTGCGGGGGTATTGGGAAAGCCTGAAGTCCGATGCCGTGTGCTACCCCAACGAAACGGAAGACACCGGCCCGCCGGCGCAAAAACTGAAGCTGGCCATGGTGGAAAAGCAAAAGCTCGGCCTGGGTTTCTGCCCGGTGGCCTCGCCCCGCACCCGCTGCTGCAACCTGCTGACCCTGGACGCCATCGACAACTGCGGCTTCGATTGCAGTTATTGCAGCATCCAGGCCTTTTATCATGAGGATAAGATCTACTTCGACCAGGGGTTTGCCCGGAAGCTCCGGGCCCTGGAGCTGGACCCGGATCAGACCTACCACATCGGCACCGGCCAATCCTCGGATTCGCTGCTGTGGGGCAACAGGCACGGCATCCTGGATGCGCTGTGCGAATTCGCCCGCGCCAACCCCAATGTCATCCTGGAGCTGAAAACCAAATCGAAAAACGTCGCCTATCTGCTGGAACACGAGATTCCGGCCAACATCATCTGCACCTGGTCTCTCAACACCCCGGCCATCATCGCACATGAGGAGCACCGCACCGCCACGCTGGAGCAGCGGCTGGAGGCGGCCCGCCGGGTGGCGGACCGGGGCATCCTGGTGGGCTTCCATTTTCATCCGATGATCCGCTACGACCGCTGGCGGGAGGACTATGCCGCCATCTTCACCGCCCTGCAGGCGCGGTTCGATCCCGCGGAGGTGGTGATGGTCTCCCTCGGCACCCTGACCTACACCAGGTCCGTGGTGAAACAGATCCGCCGGCGGGGATTGAAAAGCAGGATCCTGCAACTGCCCCTGGTGGAAAGCGACGGCAAGCTCTCCTACCCGGACGGGACCAAGCTGGAGATGTTCTCCCATGCCTACCAGGGCCTCGGCGCCTGGCATGACGAGGTGTTCTTTTATCTGTGCATGGAGAACAACCGCCTGTGGCGGCCGGTGCTGGGGCGGGAATATCCCACCAACGAGGATTTCGAGACGGCCATGAAGGCGCGGTATATGGAAAAAATCAGGCGTCGGGGGCCGTCAGGGTAAGCTTGACCCGGACCAGTCCCGGCGTATCCTCGGCGGTGACATTGATGTTCTCGACCTTTATGCCATTGGAGCCGCTGATGGCCGCCAGCCAGGCCATCAATTTGTCGAAGGAGACGTTCTCGAACCAGAGGCGGGCCTTTTTGCCCCCCTCCGGCGCAATCCGTTTCATGCTCTCCTTGATGCCGCCGCTGCGGCTGGTCTTGCTGACCACCGCCAGCAGCGTCCCCTGCACCGCATTGTCCCGCCGGCCGGCCCCGGCCCGCAGCGCCTTGGCCTCGCCGGCGATCCGCGCCAGCTGGGCGCGCAGGGTGCGCTGGGCCTGGACCCGGTTGATGAGCTGGTCCCGCTCCGCCATGAAGGGTTCGAACAAGAACAAATACCCCAGCATGGCGGCCAGCGACAGTGCACCGAATACAAGCACCCGCCGCTCCCGGGGTTGCAGATTTGCCAGCCACTTGGTCATGATGATTTGCGCTCCCGTACCATGATGCGGCCGTCCACCCCGTCCTTCCGCGCCACGGCGGACAGCACCTTGACCTCGAGGTCTGCGCCGCCCTGCAGCAGCTTCTCTTTCAGTTCCTCGAACTGGCTGAGGTCCCGGCCCTTCAGCCTGAGATGAAGAACGCCGTTTTTGAAACTCATGCCCACCAGCCGCAGGCCGCGCTCCTGGCGCAGCACTTCACCGCTGGCGTACAGCAGGGAAAGGAAGGGGTCCGCGCCCTGGCCGTATTGCCGGCGCAGCTGGGCCAGTTTCTGTTTCGCCAGCACCAGCTCTCTTCCCGGCACTAGCCGGCCCGCATCGGGAAAGGCGCTTCGGAACAGGGTCTGGATCTCCTGTTCCAACGCCCGGGTCTCCCCCCTGAGCAGCCAATGCTGGTAGCCCATTCCCCCCAGTTGCACCAGCATGGCGAGGGCCAGCAGCACCAGCGCGGGACGCCAGGGCCTGAATGACAAAAGATCGACGCCCTGCTGCCGGTAGGCCCCCTGCAGCAGGTCGAAGGGCGTATTCTTGGCCAGGGCCGAGGCCAGCAGCGCCATGCCGGTTTCCGGCACGGGCACGACATCGATTTCACAGCCCGTCATGGCCAGCTCCCCGGTGTCCGGCTCCCGCTCCCCGCTGTACCAGATCTTGAGTCTGGGCATGTCCTCGGCGTCGTGCTCCCGCAACAGGCGGTCCACGATGGGCGCCAGGCAATCGGTCTCCAGCTCCATGCCCTGATCATGGCCGTAGCGCAGCAGGGCCTTGCCGTCCTCCAGCAGGATGCTCCAGGTATTCTCCTGCCACGGCAGCAGCAGGGGGGCGGCATAGACCCTGTCCGGCCGGATGCCCAGCCGGTCCAGGGTCTCCAGATAGTGGTCCAGGCGCTGGCGCCGGATGACCGCCACCGGCATGGCGCCCGCGGCGTCCTGTGGCCCGCGGGCAAAGTGCAGCGCATCCACGTCCTCCGCCAGCTGGTCCTCCACCGCATAGGGCAGGGCCCGGGCGATACCGGTGGCGTTGCGGGTCGGCAGGGTGACCCGGGTCAGGAGCACGTCCGCGCCGGGCACCAGCAGGATGACCTGCCGGCGGCGGCAGCGGCCGGCGAGCTCCTCCCCGCCGCCCCGGCCCAGGCCGGACAGCGGCCTGCCCCTGGCGTTCACCACCAGCCATTCGAACTGGTCGGCGGAAAAACGGATGACGATGCGTTCAGCCACTGAATATATCCTCTCGCATGCGCAGAATGATCTTCACGCCCTCCCCCTCGGCGCGGTGGAGCAGGGAGGAGATGCCCACCTGCGCCTTGCCGACACGGACCCTGCCCCGTATTTTAAAGTAGTCGCTCTTCAGGCCAAGCCCGTGTCTTTTGGCGGGGACCTTGAGGCCCGCAATGGCGTCGTGCTGCATGAACTCGCTTATCTCCTCGAAGGGGGACGCCTCTATATCGTCGGCCAGCCTTTGGGCATCCTGCTCGGTCAGGCCTTCGATCAGGCTCATCAGCACCGGCACCGGCGCCGTGTTGATATTGATGTCCACCGGCTCGGGCAGGGCGCAGACATAGGGGGCGACAAGCCCGTACACCTCCGGGGTAAAGCCCTTTACCAGCAGCAGCTCGCTGGGATGGACCAGGCGGCGGTTGGCGCTGACGTAGGCCGGGGTCCGCCCCTGATAGTCCCCGTCCTCCGCCCCGCCTTCGGGCCGGGGCTCGCTGTCTTTGTCCATCCAATCCAGCAGGGCGTTTGCCAGCAGCGGGTCCAGCTCCAGGGTTTTCAGCAACCGCCTGAAACGCTCCAGGCCCAGGTCACTGGGCTTCAGATCCTTGTCCAGCAGGTTGTTCAGGTTGAACAATCCCTGCTGGTCGACAATCTTGCCCGCGACGGACCCGCCCTCCACCGGGGTGCTTTCCAGGGGTTTGTTCCAGGCCTCGCCCAGATGGTCCGTCCCGGTCTCCCTGGCGTCCGCGGCCAGGACGCCCTGGGCCCAGGACTCGATCCCCAGCGCATGCAGCCAGGCCTGGTCCGCGTGCAGCAGGTTCTCGGTGCGCCGGATGTCCACCTGCAGCCGGGAGCTGATGGCCACTGCCGCAATGGTAGCAGAGGCCACCACCAGCAGCACGGTGATCAGCGCAACGCCTCCGGATTTTTTCAGTGGCGGGATTTTCATATCAGGGCCCCGGAGCCCCCGCCGTGGGCCCGGCCGGCGCCACCACCCCCGTAGGCGTGGTGAACAGGCGCCTGACGGTGCCCCATTCCTCGATGGTCATCACCACCTCCACCGCCCGGGGCAGCGCATCGGCCATGCCCTTGCTGCCCGGAGGGGGCCAGGCGTCCCACCACTCCCCGCCGAGAAAGCTGAAGGCCAGGTCCGTCACGCCCCGCAGCAGGACCATCTTCTGCGCCCCGCCGTCGCCCCCCCGGTCGAGCACCGGCCAGATCAGGCGCTGCAGCTCCCCGTCCTCCAACTGGTAGGCGACACGCTGGAGGCCGCTGCGGAAAGGCCGCCGGGGCCTGTTGTTTCCGCCCCGGGTGAAGGTCAGCACATAGTCCGCGCCATCGCCGGGGGCCAGGGCCGGCTCCGGTTCCCCGTACTCGTCCCTGATGCTGCGCGGGGCCATGTGCTCCATGTCCTGCTGCATCAGCAGCAACGCCAGTTGGAGCTCGGAGAGCCGCGTGGCGGCCTGCTCGGTCCGGTCACGGGCCGTAATCAGGGCATGCAGCCCCCCGTAGGCCATGACCGACATGACGGAGAACACCGCCAGGGCGACCAGTATCTCGATCAGGGTGAAGCCCCCGGCGGGACGTTTCGAGGCCCCGGCGATCACCGCAGGGCCGCCACATAGCCGGTCAGCCGGGCGTAGACGGTCTCGTCGTTTTCGCGGCGGACCTCGACCACCCCCCGCAGGACATCGCTGTCCGCCGTCCGGGACAGTTGCAGGCTCCACTGCCAGGTGCGGCCCGCCATCTCCTCCTCGCCCTGCCGGCTCCCCGCCGAAGGAGGAGGATCCGCCACCCGCTGGGCCGCCAGCTGGTTCATGGCCACCCAGTGGGCGATGGTTTTGTTCTCCAGGTAGGCCTGGTTGGCGCTGAAGCCCCCCGCCGCCTTGACCAGCGCGGCCATGGCGATGGCCAGCACCGCCAGGGCAACCAGGACCTCCATCAGGCTGAAGCCGGCGGCCGGGCGGGGCCGGCGGGTCATGGCGCCAGCCCCCGGTGGCTCATCTCGATCTCCCCGTTCGCCTGGGCCTCGATGACGTAGAAGCCGCTATCGTCCTGTGAATGGAGACTGAGCCGGAACGGCGTCACCTCGCCGGTGGCGTAAAAAAGAATCTGGGGGGGAGGCGGTTTCCCCTCCTCCGTCTCCCCTTCCCCGCCGGGGGGAGCGGCCGCGAGGTCGGCGGGCTGCTCATCCTGCACCAGCTCCAGGCGCCAGCCCTGGGGCAGTTCCCGCTCCCGGAGCATATCGTCGGCATCCATCGCCGCCCAGCCCAGCTCGCCGGGGGTGAGGAAACGGTAGGCGTCTCTTGTTATCAGGATCCCGATCTCCCGTCCCTGGAGAATCGCCTCCTGGGCGGTGAGCCCCATCAGCCGGCGCAGCCGCCGGGCCTCGTTTTCCAGCGACTGATCCGGATTGCCGAACCCCACCGTCAGCATGGCGAGACCGCTCATCATGCCGATGATGAACATGACGATAAGCAACTCCAGCAGGGTGAAGCCCGCCGGGCGGGATTTGCCCGGCCGCGGGGGGGAGAGACGAAGGCCGGTGACCGGGGCCACGCCGTAACCCTACTCCAGGGTCCAGTTTCCGATATCGGCGTTTACGCCCTCGCCGCCGGGCGCATTGTCCGCCCCCAGGGAGTAGAGATCGAACTCACCATTCGTCCCGGGCTGAAGATAATTGTATGGATTGCCCCAGGGGTCCTTCGGCACCCGGTCTATGTAACCGCCCTCTTTCCAACGGGCGCCATTGGGCAGGTTGCCGGGCCGCGTCACCAGGGCCTCCAGCCCCTGGTCCGTGGTGGGGTAGGAAAAATTATCCAGGCGGTACAGATCCAGGGCCGCCGAGAGGGCGCGGATATCCTGCTGCACGCGGGTGATGCGCGCCTCGTCCGGCCGGCTCATGATTTTCGGTACGACAATGGCGGCGAGAATGCTCAGAATGACCACCACCACCATCACTTCGATCAGGGTGAAGCCCGACGGCGCCGGTTTGCCCCCCTTGTATCTATGCCTGCTGGCATGCATTTTTCCTCTACCTCCGGATTCCTGGTTGAACTGACAATATGATGCCGCGCACGTCCTTGGACAACGAAACCATACAGATTATCACCAATATCGGCCACCCGGTATCAAAGTTCACTTTTTATTCGGCGCATCCCTGCGCCTCCCCCCTTCGGGGCTGGCGTGAAAATCCGCTCCCGGCGGATTTTGATTCGGCGCATCCTTGCGCCTCACCCCTCCGGGGCTGGCGTGAAAATCCGCTCCCGGCGGATTTTTCCCCACCCGATTCCATATAATAGGGGGATTTGTTAAGGTGCTAAATTAATTCGCCTGTGTGCCGCATATAAATTCAATCCTTCGCCATCCAGATATTCGCTGTGACTGTCGGACACTCTTTCATAGGTCGGTTGCTGCCCCTCGGGGCATCACTCGGCGCCGCCACCCTGCTCGTATTCACCGGTGCCAACAGCCTGGAGATTGTCCGCGGCGGCCGTGACGGAGCAAGGGGAGGCAAACCCGTTGCAGGGTATGAAGAAAGCCGGCCGGCCGGCCTCCAAAACGACCTGGATATAACCCGGATCCCCGGCTGGCATCTGTTTGGAAAGCACAAACCCGGGGCCAAGGCGCCGGCGCCGAAGCCACAACTCATCGAAGCGCCGGCGACCCGGCTGAAGCTGACGCTTCAGGGAACCTTCCTGGGGGACAAGGCGACGGAGGAGGGCTGGGCCATCATCAGCACGCCGGACAAAGACCAGAGGCTGTACCGGATAGGGGATGAGATCCCCGGAGGGGCCACCCTCTATGCCGTGGAGGCCCGCCGGGTCATTCTCAGCCGCAACGGCCGGCACGAGTCCCTGGAGTTGCCGAGGCCGACGCTTGAAGAGGGGGCCGGGCCGGAGAAAAACCGGGCATATGAGATGTCTTCACCCGGCCCCGGCGCGGCGCCGGGCGGATCACCCGCGGCGCGGCGGGAGCAGCGGGCCCTCATCGAAGAGATGAAAAGGATCAGGCAAAAATTTTCCAGGCCCCCAAGGTAGCGGGGAAGCGCCTTGCGCCCTGGGATGACTCAGATAACTTGAATGCATCAGGGTTTCCCGCATAATGACCGGTTTCCCGCCAATCGCTCCAGGACGCCACAGCAGCCCTTGAAACAAAAAATACAGCGCATGTTAAAACGCCTACAGTTCATCATCCTGGCCGTTGCCGTCTCCCTGCCCGCATGGGCGGAAGAGACGCTGACGCTCAACCTGAACAATGCCGATATCCGGGTGCTGATCAATACGGTCTCGGAAATGACGGGCAAGAACTTCATCGTGGATCCCAGGGTAAAGGGCAAGGTCACGGTGATTTCGGCAAGCCCCAGCGACCGCAAGCACATCTACGATATCTTTCTCTCCGTGCTCAAGGTGCACGGTTTCGCGGTGGTGCCCAGCGGTGATGTGGACAAGATCGTGCCCATGACGGTGGCGAAGCAGGACAACATCCGCACCCTCCAGGCCCGGGAAAGGAACACCGACGAAACCGCCACCCGCGTGGTGGAGGTCAAGCACGTCATGGCCTCCCAGCTGGTGCCCATCCTGCGCCCCCTGATGCCCCAGCAGGCGCACCTGGGCGTGCACGCCAACAGTAACACCCTGATCATTTCCGATTCGGTGGCCAACATGAACCGCATCATCGGCATTATCCGGCGCATCGACCAGCCCAGCGATCAGGAAATCGAGATCATCAAGCTCGAATACGCCAACGCCACCGAGCTGGTGCAGGTCCTCAGCGCCTTGCGGGGCAGCGCCGCAAAGGGCGGGCAGGGAAAACCGCCGGGCCAGCAGCCGGCGCTGGTGGCCGATCCGCGCACCAACAGCATCCTGCTGGGCGGTGACCCGGACCTGCGCCTGGAGCTGCGCGCCCTGATCGCCCACCTCGACACCCCGGTCCAGCGGGAAGGCAACATCGAGGTGTTCTACCTGCGCTATGCCCAGGCCAAGGACCTGAAGGCCGTACTGGAGGGCGTCGGCACCAAGCAGATCGAGGCGGGAGCCGAGGCCAAGCAGCAGAAGCAACAAAAGCCGCCGTTCGATATCCAGGCCGACGAGGCCACCAACGCCCTGGTGGTCACCGCCCCCCCCGCCATCATGCAGACCCTGAGAAGCGTCATCAACCAACTGGATATCCGGCGCGCCCAGGTCTATATCGAGGCCATCATCGCCGAGCTCTCCGACGACAAGGCGGCGAACCTCGGTGTCCAGTGGCAGAGTTCGCAACCCAGCAGCGGGGAGGCCATAAGCTTCATCAAATCCGCCGATGACTTTCAATTCGGGCTCCCCGGATTCAGCCTGGGCTATTACAGGGGCGGCAGCCTGCGGGCGCTGATCAGCGCCCTTATAACGGACGACGACACCAACATCCTCTCGACCCCTTCCCTGCTCACCCTGGACAACGAGGAGGCGTCCATCGTCGTGGGCGAGAACGTGCCCTTCGTCACCGGCAACTACACCACCCAAACCGGCAACACCTCCACCAACCCCTTCCAGACCATCGAACGCCATGACGTGGGCATCAAGCTCACCGTGGTGCCGCAGATCAATGAAGGGGACACCATCAAGCTGAAGATCCAGCAGGAGGTCTCCAGCGTGCAGCCCAAGGGGGAGGCGGCGGATATCTCGACAAAAAAACGCAATATCGAGACCACCATCCTGGTGGACGACAGGCAGACCATCGTCCTGGGGGGACTCATCGAGGAACGGCTCCAGGGGTCGGTCCACAAGGTGCCCCTGCTGGGCGATATCCCGCTGCTGGGCAACCTGTTCAGGGTCACCTCCAACACCTCGGTGAAGAAGAACCTGATGGTCTTTCTGCGCCCCGAGATCGTCCGGGACCGGCGCACCAGCATGCAACTGACCAACAGCAAGTACCGCTATATACGGGGGGTGCAAGAGGGCATCCGCAAGGGCTCGAAGGAGAGCACGTTCAGGCTGCTGCCGGACAATGAGACGCCACTGCTGCCCGCCCTGGAGCCCCAGACCCCGCCGCCCGGCCAGGCAGAGTAAATGCCAGAACTCCCGAGTGACCAGCCAGGCGCCCCCCCAACGCATCCTACCCTGCCCTACAGCTTTGCCAAGCGCCACGGCGTGCTGATCCGGCAGGGGGACGAAGCAGGTGCCGTCATCGCCCATCTGCCGGACACCCCCGCCCTGGCCCTGGCCGAGGCCCGGCGCTTTCTCGGCGTCCCGGTCCGCTTCGAGCCCCTCTCCGAGGACGAGTTCAGCGCCCTGATGCAGCGCACCTACGAGCAGGGTTCCATCCAGGCCCAGCAGATGATGGACGACATCGGCGACGACCTGGACCTGAACGCAATCGCCCAGGACCTGCCGGAACCGGAGGACCTGCTGGAGAGCGCCGACGAGGCCCCCATCATCCGTCTCATCAACGCCCTGCTGGCCCAGGCGGTAAAGGAGAGCGCCTCGGATGTCCATATCGAGCCCTTCGAGGACCGCATGACGGTGCGCCTGCGGGTGGACGGGGTGCTGCGCGAGGTGCTGCAACCCAAGCGGGCCCTGGCCCCCATGGTCATCTCCCGCCTCAAGGTCATGGCCAAGTTGGATATCGCCGAAAAGCGCCTGCCCCAGGACGGCCGCATATCCCTGCGCATTGGCGGCCGGGCGGTGGACGTGCGGGTCTCCACCCTGCCGTCCGCCCACGGCGAACGGGTGGTGATGCGCCTGCTGGACAAGCAGGCCGGGCGCCTGGATCTCAAGCACCTGGGCGCCAACCCGGAGGAGCTGGCGGCGCTGGAGTCCCTGATCCACCGGCCCCATGGCATCATCCTGGTCACCGGACCCACCGGCTCGGGCAAGACCACCACCCTGTACGCCGTGCTCAGCCAGCTCAACGACCGCAAAAGAAACATCCTCACGGTGGAGGACCCCATCGAATATCACCTGGACGGCATCGGCCAGACCCAGGTCAACCCCAAGGTGGACATGAGCTTCGCCCGGGGGCTGCGCGCCATTCTGCGCCAGGACCCGGACATCGTGATGGTGGGCGAGATCCGTGACCTGGAGACGGTGGAAATCGCCGTCCAGGCCAGCCTGACCGGGCATCTGGTGCTCTCCACCCTGCACACCAACACGGCGGTGGGGGCCATCACCCGGCTGCGCGACATGGGGGTGGAGCCCTTCCTGTTGTCCTCCAGCATCATCGGCGTGCTGGCCCAGCGGCTGCTGCGCCGGCTCTGCCCGGACTGCAAGCAGGCCTACACCGCCAGCGCGGCGGAACTGGCCACCCTCGACATCGAACCCGAGCCGGGGCAGACCATCACCCTGTACCGGCCCAAAGGATGCAAGGCCTGCAGTCACCAGGGCTACCGCGGCCGCGCCGGCATCTTCGAGCTGGTCACGGTGGATGACAAGATGCAGGAACTCATCCACGACGGCGCCGCGGAGCACGAACTGGAGCGGCACGCCCGCACCTTCTCCCGGAGCATCCGGCAAAACGCCCAGGACAAGGCCCTCAGCGGCGAGACCAGCCTGGAGGAGGTGGTGCGCGTGACCCATGAGGACTAGGAGCCTGTCGGATTTAGGATGAATCTACTGCGGAAAAGCCATTTTGGCCAGATTTCCCGATTGAATTCGTTAAATATGCTCAATATTCGCCTCATTCAATCAAAAAATCTGACTCAAAATGGCTTTCCCTCGCTACGATCACCTAAACCCGACAGGCTCCTAGGCTATTTTCAAGCAGCGACGGCATAAGCGGTTGCAGTTAATATCCGGAAACCATGTGCGAGATTCGTTCGCGGCTGAAGCCGCTCCTACACCCCACTGAATTCAGAGCTTATTTTGTGGGAGCGGCTTCAGCCGCGAAGAGAAAAGCACCGTTTCCGGACGCAGGTAAGAACTTTGGGCGCATTTGAATACCAGGCGCTGGACCAGCAGGGCCGCCAGAAAAAAGGCATTATCGAAAGCGATACGCCGCGGCTGGCGCGCCAGCTGCTGCGTGAAAAGGGGCTCAGCCCCCTTTCGGTGGAGGCCGTCACCAACCGGGAGTCGCGCCAGCAGGCGTCCTTCGGCGGCCGCGGCATCAGCACCCGGGACCTGGCCCTGGTAACCCGCCAGCTGGCCACCCTCAGCCGCTCCGGCATGCCCCTGGAGGAGGCCCTGCAGGCGGTGTCCCAGCAGACGGACAAGGGCCGTATCCGGCGAATCATCCTGGGGGTGCGCTCACGGGTGCTGGAAGGCCAGAGCCTGTCCAATGCCCTGGCCAATTTTCCCAATGCCTTTCCCCAGCTCTACCGGGCCACGGTGGACGCCGGCGAATCCTCCGGCAAGCTGGATTTCGTGCTGGAGAAGCTGGCGGAGTACGTGGAGACCCGGGAGCAGTTGAGACAGAAGATCCAGCTGGCCATGATCTATCCCGTTCTCCTGACCCTGATCTCCATCCTGGTGGTGATCGGCCTGCTCACCTATGTGGTGCCGGAGATCGTCGGGGTGTTCGACAACCTGGGGCAGGAGTTGCCGATCCTCACCCGCTGGCTCATCGCCGCCAGCGATTTCCTGCGCGAGTACGGGCTTTTGGTGCTGGGCGGAATGGTGGCCGCCTGGGCCGCCGCCACGGCCCTGCTCCGCATCGAGGCCGTCCGCTTCGCCCATCAGGCCATGCAACTGCGGCTGCCGCTGATCTCCCACTTCGTGCGGGGCTCCAACACCGCCCGCTTCACCCGCACCCTGGCCATCCTCTCCGGCAGCGGGGTGGAGTTGCTGGAATCCCTGCGCATCGCCAGCCAGGTCCTGCCCAACCTGCCCATGCGCAGGGCGGTGGAGACCACGGCCGTGCGGGTGCGCGAGGGCGACAGCCTCAGCCATGCGCTACAGCAGACCAGGCTGTTCCCCCCCATCACGGTCCATCTCATCGCCAGCGGCGAAACCAGCGGCCAGTTGCCCAAGATGCTCGAAAGCGCCGCCGACAATCAGCAGCGGGAGGTCCAGGCCATGGCCGAGATGCTGGTGGGCGTGTTCGAACCGTTGCTGATCCTGTTTATGGGGGGGGTGGTCCTGACCATCGTCATCGCCATCCTGCTGCCTATTTTTGAAATGAACCAGTTGGTGCACTGACGCCGGCAGCGCCGGCATCGGCCGCTTTAGCGCTGTTTTCCCCTTCACCCCCATTCGAGCCATAGCGGGCCCCTATGGCGGCAAACTCATCCACATTCTCCAGCAAGACATCCACCAGGGCGGGATCAAAGTGCCGGCCGCTCTCCTTCTTTATCCACGCCACCACCTCGTCCAGCGGCCAGGCGGCCTTATAGTGGCGCCGGGACAGCAGGGCATCGAACACATCGACCAGCCCGACGATTCTCCCGTAGATATGGATATCCTCCCCCTGCAGCCCCCATGGATAACCCGTTCCATCCCATTTCTCATGATGCTGATGCGCAATCACAGCGGCCGCTTTCAAAATATCACGCTCTGAGTGAGCCAGCATGGAATAACCGATGGCCGTATGGTTCTGCATCGCCTCGAACTCCTTTTCGCTGAGCTTGCCCGGCTTGAGCAGTATCTCATCCGGGATGCCCAGCTTGCCGATGTCATGCAGGGGGGCGGCCGAGGCGATCAATTCGACATCCCGCTCCGGCAGTCCCAGCCTGGAGGCCAGCAGCCTGCTGTATTCGGTGACCCGCCTGGTGTGGTTCTTCGTCTCCTTGGACCGCTGCTCCTCTATCACACCCATGGTGAATACGGTTTCCCGCAGGGTGTCCTCTATTTCGTTATTGAGTTCCACCAGGCTGTGGTTCAACTGCTTGAGCAGCTCCTGATTGGCGATGATATCCCTGTTGAACAGGTTGATCTCTTTGGCGACATTTTCAAATTCAAGGGTGGAAAACCGCTCCGGATTGACCGGCTTGTGCTTTTCATAGGCCACCCTGGCCCTTTCGATCAGGCTCTCCAGCGGATCCTTGATATACACCTGCACCGTTCTCAAGGTATTCATGACGATCAGCAATATGAGCGCCAGCGAGGCCACCAGCAGCACCATCAGTATCCATGACGCCATGGTGCGGTACTTGGTGACATCCAGCTCGATATCCACGGCGCCGAGCACGGTTCCCTCTTCCACTTTATGACAGCCAAGGCAATTCAATCCGCCCTGCATGCTGGCGATATAGGGTATGATCGCGCGGATGGTGGGTGTGGCGCCAAAGTCGTCGATAATGAATTCCGGCGTCCTGGTCCGGAAAACCTTCTCGGCCAGGGGGCCCATCTCCTTTTCCAGGCGGCCGGATCCAAATTGCCTGTTGACCGCGGGACCCCGGATGATGGCGATCCGGTTGATGTCGTGGGCTGTTTTGATTTCGTTCAAAAAATAGTCCCTTTTGTCCATGATCCCGGCCTTCATGTGGGCGGTCAGCCCGGCCTTGATGATTTCGGAAACCGCCGTGGCTTCATTTTTTACGATGTTGTGGGAAAGGGCCCTGAAGTTGAACGCGATGACAACGGTCATCATGACGGCCGCCAGGATCAGAAATGTCAGCAGCTTCTTGGTGGTGACTGTCTTGATGCTCGGCTTTAACATCTTCCTGTGTCTCTTCCATTTTTAGGGCTTGTCCGCTATTTTTCTTTAACCCGCATTTCTCACCAGGCGGACCCGGTTAATTGAGAAATTTATGAAATTCAATGTACTTAGCCTCATAAAGTGATGGCGGTTAATTTATACTCTGTCCTATTTGGTTTTTGGAACAATCTGGCTTCGCATCTTGAACGATCAGCCTTGAAGCATAGCTACGGCTATGCTTCGGCGGCCGATCGTCCAACCTGCTTCGCCAGCTTGCCCCAAAAAT
>DRKS01000029.1 GCA_011051655.1 Sedimenticola sp. | reverse complement strand
GGGGGGGGGCCGCCTCGTTGAGCCGGGTCCCGCCGCAGTCCGGGCAGGGCTGGCTGGAGATATAGCGGGCCAGCTCCTCCCGCACCGCGTTGGATTCGGTCTCCCGGTAGCGCCGCTCCATGTTGGGGATGATGCCCTCGAAGGGGTGGGTGCGCCTGGCGCCGCGGCCCCGCTCGTTGAGGTAGCTGAACTCGATGGCCTCCTCCCCGCTGCCGTACAGGACGGCCCGGCGCACTGTCTCGGGCAGATCCTCCCAGCAGGTCTCCACGTCGAAGCCGTAATGGCGGCCCAGGGAGCGGATGAGCTGGAAATAGTAGGCGTTGCGCCGGTCCCAGCCCCGCACGGCGCCGGCGGCCAGGCTCAGGTGGGGATGGGCCACCACCCGCTCCGGGTCGAAGAACTGCTCCACCCCCAGGCCGTCGCAGCCGGGGCAGGCCCCCGCCGGGTTGTTGAAGGAGAAGATGCGCGGCTCCAGCTCCGGGATGCTGTAGCCGCACAGCGGACAGGCGAAGTTGGCGGAGAAGATCAGCTCCTCCCGCTCCGGATCATCGGCTCGGGCCTCCTGCTTCGCCCTACCTCCTGCATCCATGCAGTCGTTCATCCAGGCGATGCGCGCCACCCCCCCGGAAAGGCGCAGGGCGGTTTCGAAGGACTCGGCCAGGCGCAGGCGCAGGTCGTCCCTCACCTTGAACCGGTCCACCACCGCTTCGATGCTGTGCTTTTTGTGCAGCTCCAGCTCCGGGGCGCTGCCGAGGTCGTGGATCTCGCCGTCGATACGGGCGCGGATGAACCCCTGGGCCTGGAGTTCCCGCAGCAGCCCCTGGTGTTCCCCCTTGCGCTCCGACACCACCGGGGCCAGCAGCATCAGCCTGCTGCCTTCGGGCAGGGCCAGCACCTGGTCCACCATCTGATCGACGGTCTGGGCCTCCAGGGGCTCGCCGTGGACGGGGCAGCGCGGCGTCCCCGCCCGGGCGAACAGCAGCCGCAGGTAGTCGTAGATCTCGGTGATGGTCCCCACGGTGGAGCGCGGGTTGTGGGAGGTGCTCTTCTGCTCGATGGAGATGGCCGGCGACAGCCCCTCGATGTGGTCCAGGTCCGGCTTCTCCATCATGGAGAGGAACTGCCGGGCGTAGGCGGACAGGGATTCCACATAGCGCCGCTGGCCCTCGGCATAGATGGTGTCGAAGGCCAGGGAGGACTTGCCCGAGCCGGACAGGCCGGTGATGACGATCAGCCTGTCCCGGGGCAGATCCAGGTCGATGTCTTTCAGGTTGTGGGTGCGGGCCCCGCGGATAAGGATATTTTGCATGTGCGTATCGGTGAAAAAGCGAACCTGCTACTATACGCGGTCATCCGTTTTCGAGGCAAAGGCATTGCGCCGGACGTAAAAGCGAATCCTTTCATAGTGACAAGAGAGAAGAATAACAAAGGCATGACGGCCACGGAGCGGCGGGGGGCGATTTCCCTGGCCGGCATCTACGCCCTGCGCATGCTGGGATTGTTCCTGATCCTGCCGGTGTTCGCCCTGTATGCGGAGCACCTGCAAGGGGTCACGCCCATGCTGGTGGGCGTGGCCATCGGCGCCTACGGCCTGACCCAGGCCCTGCTTCAGATCCCCTTCGGCATGCTTTCGGACCGTATCGGGCGCAAGCCGGTCATCGTGGGCGGCCTTATCGTTTTCGCCATCGGCAGCGTGGTGGCCGCCCTGTCGGACAGCATCTATGGCGTCATCGCCGGCCGCGCCCTGCAGGGCAGCGGCGCCATTGCGGCGGCGGTGATGGCCCTGGCCGCCGACCTCACCCGGGAGGAGCAGCGCACCAAGGCCATGGCCCTGATCGGCATGAGCATCGGGGCCGCCTTTCTGCTGGCGCTGGTGCTCGGCCCCGTGTTCAATCACTGGATCGGCGTGCCCGGCATCTTCTGGCTGACGGCGGTGCTGGCCCTGGCGGGCGTCGGCGTGGCCCTGTTTCTGGTGCCCCGTCCCAAGGCGTGCCACCTGCACCGGGATGCGGAGGCGGTGGCCGGGCAGTTCGGCCGGGTGTTGTCCGATGCCGGGCTGTTGCGGCTGGATTTCGGCATCCTGACCCTGCACATGACCATCACCTCGGTGTTCCTGGCCATGCCGCTGGTGTTGCGCGACATCCTGGGCATGCCCGGCGTCAACCACTGGAAGGTCTATCTGCCGGTGCTGCTGGCCTCCGTGGCCGCCATGGTGCCCTTCATCATCCTGGCGGAAAAACGGCGCATGATGAAGGAGGTCTTCCTCGGGGCCATCCTGGTAATGGCGCTGGCCCAGTTGGGCTTTTATTTCCTGCACCAGTCCCTGGCGGGCCTGGTGATTGCAATGCTGGTCTTTTTCACCGCCTTCAATCTGCTGGAGGCGGTATTGCCCTCCATGGTCTCCAAGGTGGCCCCGGCCCAGAGCAAGGGCACCGCCCTGGGGGTCTACTCCACCTCCCAGTTCGCCGGGGCCTTTATCGGTGGCGCCTTCGGCGGCTGGATGCACGGCGCCTACGGGCTCGGCGGCGTGTTTCTGTTCGGCGCGGGGGCGGCGGTGCTGTGGCTGCTGGTGGCCTCGGGCATGTCCCGGCCGGGAAACCTGAAGACCCATCTGCTGCATGTCGGGCCGCTGGGCGAGGATGAATCCCGGGCCCTGGCCATGCGCCTGAAGGCGGCGCCGGGGGTGGCCGAGGCGGTGGTCGTGGCCGAGGAGGGCGTGGCCTACCTGAAGGTGGACCCGGAGCGCTTCGACCCGGCGGCGCTGGATGAATTTTCCGTGGCCGGGGCGTAGACTTGACCGCATCGGCGACTATTCGACACAGACAGGGGAAAAACGATGGCGAAAGGCAGTATCAACAAGGTGATCCTTATCGGTAATCTGGGGCAGGACCCGGAGGTGCGTTACATGCCCAACGGCAATGCCGTGGCCAATGTGAACTTGGCGACCACGGAGTCCTGGAAGGACAAGAACACCGGCGAGAACCAGGAGCGCACCGAATGGCACCGGCTGGTGTTTTTCCGGCGCCTGGCGGAGATCGTGGGGGAGTATTGCAAGAAGGGCTCCAAGATCTACGTGGAGGGCAAGCTCCAGACCCGCAAGTGGCAGGATCAGAACGGCCAGGACCGCTACACCACCGAGATCGTGGTGGACCAGATGCAGATGCTGGACAGCCGCGGCGCCGGCGGCAGCGCCGCCTTCGACAGCGGCCGGCCGGCGCAGCAGTCCCAGCCCGCCCAGGCGGCCCCCGCCGCGGCGCCGGCCCCGGATGCCGGCTTCGACGACGATATCCCGTTCTAACAGCCTATGCAGACGCTACTGGTCACCGGAGGGGCGGGCTTCATCGGCGGCAATTTTGTGCGCCTGTCGATGGCGCGAGGGGACGTCCGGGTGATCAATCTGGACCTGCTGACCTATGCCGGCAATCCGGATACCCTGGCGGATCTGGACGATGACCCCCGCCATGTTTTCGTGCGTGGGGATATCGGCGACCGGGCGCTGGTGGCGGACCTGCTGGAGCGCTACCGCCCCGCCGCCATTGTCAATTTCGCGGCGGAGAGCCACGTGGACCGCTCCATCGACGGCCCGGCGGACTTCATCCGGACCAATGTGGTGGGCACCTTCAACCTGCTGGATTGCGCCCGCCGCCACTGGGCGGCGCTGCCCCCCACGGAGGCGCAGGCATTCCGCTTCCTGCACGTGTCCACGGACGAGGTCTACGGCTCCCTGGGCCCGGAGGGGCTGTTCACGGAGGAGACGCCCTATGCCCCGAACTCCCCCTATTCCGCCTCCAAGGCGGGCTCCGATCACCTGGTGCGGGCCTGGCATCACACCTATGGCCTGCCGGTGCTGACCACCAACTGCTCCAACAACTACGGCCCCTACCAGTTCCCGGAAAAGCTGATTCCCCTGATGATCCTCAACGCCGTCGCCGGCAGGCCGCTGCCCATCTACGGCGACGGCGGCAATATCCGCGACTGGCTCTATGTGGAGGACCACTGCCGCGCCATCTGGCGGGTGCTGGAGGCGGGAATCCCGGGCGAGGTCTACAACGTGGGCGGCAACAGCGAGCGGACCAACCTGGAGGTGGTGGACCGCCTGTGCGCCATCCTGGACGAACTGCTGCCCGACTCCTCCCATCGCCCCCACGCCCGGCTGAAGACCTTCGTGACCGACCGCCCCGGCCATGACCGGCGCTACGCCATCGACGCCTCCAAGATCAAACGGGAGCTCGGCTGGGAACCGCGGGAGACCTTCGACAGCGGCCTGCGGGCCACGGTGCAGTGGTATCTGGACAACCCGGCCTGGTGCGAGCGCGTCATGGACGGCAGCTACCGGGGCGAGCGGCTGGGGCAGATTTAAAAAACAGCGATTGGAAAAATCATGAAAGGCATCATCCTGGCCGGCGGCTCCGGTACCCGGCTCTATCCCCTGACCCGCTCGGTGAGCAAGCAACTGCTGCCGGTCTATGACAAACCCATGATCTACTATCCGCTGTCGCTGCTGATGATGGCCGGCATCCGGGATATCCTGGTCATCACCACCCCCCGCGACGAGGTGCTCTTTCAGGAGCTTCTGGGCGATGGCGAGCAATGGGGCGTCCGCCTCAGCTATGCGGTGCAGCCGGAGCCCGGCGGGCTGGCCCAGGCCTTTCTGATCGGCCGCGATTTCATCGCCGGCCGGCCCTGCTGCCTGATCCTGGGCGACAACATCTTCTACGGCCACGGCCTGGTGGAGGTGCTGCAACGGGCGGCCGGGCATAAAGAGGGCGCCACCGTTTTCGGCTATTGGGTGAAGGATCCGCAGCGCTATGGCGTGGCCGGCTTCGATGCGGCGGGCCGGGTGGTGAGCCTGGAGGAGAAACCGGCCAGGCCCCGGTCCAACTATGCCGTCACCGGCCTCTATTTCTACGACGGCCGGGTTGCCGATCTGGCGGCGGGCCTCGAGCCTTCGGCCCGGGGCGAGCTGGAGATCACCGATCTCAACCGGCTCTACCTGGAGCAGGGGGCCCTGCGCCTGGAGAAGCTCGGCCGGGGCACGGCCTGGCTGGATACGGGCACCCATGAGTCCCTGATGCAGGCCAGCAACTTCATCGAGACCATCGAGCAGCGCCAGGGCCTGAAGGTCTGCTGTCCGGAAGAGGTGGCCTTTACCCAGGGTTGGATCGATGCGGACAAGCTCAGGCAGCTGGGCAAGGCCCTGAGCAAGAACGGATACGGCCGCTATCTGCTGGATCTCTGTGAAAGGGGGCCGCTGTCATGAAGGTGACGGAGATGGACATACCGGGGGTGCTCCTCATCGAGCCCCGGGTGTTCGGGGACGAGCGGGGCTGGTTCGTGGAGACCTGGCAGCAGGCCCGCTATGCCGCCCGGGGCATGCCGGCCGGCTTCGTGCAGGACAACCAGGCCTTCTCCCAGCGCGGGGTGTTGCGGGGCCTGCACGCCCAGCATCCCCATGACCAGGGCAAGCTGGTGCAGGTGATCTCGGGGGAGGTGTTCGACGTGGCGGTGGACATCCGCCGGGGCTCCCCCTGGTTCGGCCGCTGGGTGGGGGCCGTCCTCTCGGGGGAAAACAAGCATCAGTTCTATGTGCCGGAAGGCTTTGCCCACGGTTACTGCGTGCTGAGCGGCCAGGCCCTGTTCAGCTACAAGTGCACGGACACCTATCACCCGGAGACCCAGTTCGCCGTCCGCTGGGACGATCCCGCCCTCGGCATAGACTGGCCCCTGGAAGGCGCGCCCATCCTGTCGGACAAGGACCGGGAGGCGCCGCTGTTGAGTGAGATACCGGTGGAGCGGTTGCCGGTTTACGGTTGACGGTTGAGGGGCTGCCCCGGGAGCAGTGCGAGTGATCTGGGTACGGTGAAAGATGTCAAGGCAGGGGATAAGCGCAGGTTCTTCTGGTTGCAACCGTCAACGGGCAAGGATTCTATTGCTCGGCGGGAACGGCCAGGTGGGTTGGGAGCTGGCGCGCGCCCTCGCGCCGCTGGGGGAACTGGCGGTCGCCACCCGCGCCGGGGAGGGGGGGCTGCGAGTCGATCTGGCCCGGCCCGATACCCTGGCGCGGGCCTTCGATGCGGTCCGGCCCCGGCTGGTGGTCAACGCCGCTGCCTATACGGCGGTGGACAAGGCGGAGTCCGAGCCCGATGTTGCAGAGGCGGTGAACGCCCTGGCCCCCGGCGTCATCGGTGAGCTGGCCGCCCGGCGGGGGGCCGCGGTGGTGCACTATTCCACCGACTACGTGTTCGACGGAGAGCTGGACCGGCCCTACCGGGAAGAGGACGCCACCGCGCCGGCGGGCGTCTACGGCCGCACCAAGCTGCGCGGCGAGCAGGCCCTGCTGGACGCCACGGCGGATGCGTTGATCTTCCGCACCGCCTGGGTCTACGGCCGGCACGGGCACAATTTCCTGCGCACCATGCTGCGCCTGTTCAGGGAAAGGGATGAGCTGCGGGTGGTGGATGACCAGATCGGCAGCCCCACCTGGAGCCGGATGATCGCCGAGGCCACGGCCCAGATCATCGCCCGGCTGGAGGGGGAGCCCGCGCGGATCGGCGAGCTGGGCGGCATCTATCATCTCACCGCCGCCGGACGGACGAGCTGGCATGGCTTCGCCGCGGCGATCCTGGAAGGCTCCGGCCTGGATTGCCGCCTGCTGCCCATCTCCACCAGGGAGTATCCCACGCCCGCCCGGCGCCCGGCCTGGTCGGTGCTGGACAATTCCAAGCTGTTCGAGACCTTCGGCCTCCGGCTGCCGGACTGGGACCTCTCCCTCCGGCAGTGCCTGGAGGAGCCTTAGTCCCGGCGCAGCGCCTCGATTTCTTTCCGCAGGGCCCGGGCCTCCTGCTCCGCCGCCTCTTTTTCCTCCCTGACGGCCGCCACCTGCTGGCGCAGTTCGGCCAGCTCGGCGAGCCGTTCCTGCTCGCTTTCCTCCGAGGCCGACATCAGTATCTCCAGCTCCGCCTCCAGTTGCCTCCGCGCCGACATCAGTTCGCGGATCCGCTCGTCGGGTTCGGGCTGTCTTTGCTCCAGTTCGGCAATCCGTTGTTTCAATTCGGCGGCGCTCTCCTGGGATTTCTTCAGGGCCTGGGTCAGGGTGTCGATCTTGGCCGTGAGTTCGCGCTGCGCCTGCTCATGGGTCTGGCGCATCTTTACCAGATGATTCTTCAGCGCCTGGATCTGGCCCCTGGCCTCATCCCTTTCCCGGGTGAGCCTGTCAATCTCCCCGGACGGGCCGGCCTCGTCCGCCACGGCCTGGGGCGGCGCTTCGGCGGCATCGTCTTCCCCGGGGGCGTCATGGGAGAAATCCGGTGACGGAATGCCGTTGAGCCCGCCTCTCAATACGGCGGCGTCGAACCCCTGTTCGAGCAGCAGGAATGCGGCCACGGCGCTGTCCCGTCCGTTTGCGCAATAAACGATGTAGCGGCGGTCGGAATCGAGACCGGGGGCCTCGAAGCGGAGGGTGTCGAGGGGCAGGTTGATGCTGCCGCCGATGTGATTCAGCTCGTAGTCTTCCGGGTCCCGGATATCCAGCCATACGGCGCCGGCGTCCACCGCCTCGCAGGCCTCTTCATAGCCGAGGTCTTTGGCCAGCGGATGCTTGATGAAATTGGTGAAATCCGCCTTGCTCAGCCGGAACAGGACGCCGTCGGAGGTCATGGTGACGGTGCTGCCGCGCGGGCTGTCCGATATCAGCGCCTCTTCGCCAAAGCTGTCCCCCGGCCCCAGGTGCGCCACCTCCACGGGCTCGTCCCCCTCCCTCAGCGTCCGGGTCACGGCGCAGCGCCCCTTGTTGATGAGGTAGAAGTAATTCCCTTCCTCTCCCTGCCGGATGATCTTTTCGTCCTTCTTGGTTTCCACCCTTTCCATGCTCATCATGATGTTCTGGATGTTGGCGGGGGAGATGAGCTGAAGCACGGGGGAGCGGAGCAACTGGCTCATCCAGTCGTCTTCGTCGGCCTCCACCTCGCCGACCGTATAGGCATTGTCGTGGGCGCGCTCCACCAGTGCGTTGAGCTCGTGGCTGTCGATGGAGACATATTCGACCCTGGTCTTGGCCCTGGCGGACAGCTTTCGCGGGAACTGGTGGGCCAGGGGATAGCGGGCGGTTTCCGTATTGTCCGCCACCATGTCCACCACATTGTTGTCGAGCAGCAGGTCGACCCTGCCCGAGAGCAGATAGACATGCCGCGGGTCGTCGTCTCCCTGGCGGAAGATGAACTCGCCCTTTCTGGACTGCTCGACCTGGATCCGTTGCAGTAACTGGTCCCTGTCGTTCTCGGACAAGGTGCTTATCGGAACCAGCTTTTTCAATCGTTCCAATTGTTCGGGTCTTGGCGCTGCCGCCATTGAAATTTCCTCCGGTACCGCCTGTCTCGTCAGTATCTCAAAATTCTGGTCACCCCGGCAGGCCGTCGGCCCGCGGCCGGGCGAGGATGGGGAGGTAAACGCCGCAGTAGATCAGGAAGCCGGTCACCCACAGGCCTCCCGCCACGAAGACCCACAGCTGGTATTGACGGGGGGCTATGACGGGCAGCAACACCCGCACGGCCGTGCCCAGGTTGAGCAGAACGAAGGCTGCGTTGGTGATCCGCGCCGATCGCATCGGCCGGCCGGTATGGCCCAGGGCGACCCGCGCCATCATGCCGAGGGTGAGAATGCCTATGGCGCCCATGGTGATGGCATGCAGGGCGAGGTTGGGGGCGACCAGGCGCATGGCGCTCAGGGCCTGCAGGAGAAAGCCGGCGATCAGCCAGAAATAACCGCTATAGAGCACCCACAGGATGGGTACGCTCCAGATGCGCCGGTCATACCAGCCGGCCACGCGGATGATCTGGCTCAGGGCCAGCAGGGCGGCAAGGGGGGCCACCAGCCAGGGGGCGGGCATGAACAGATCCGCCGCCATGAGGCCCAGCAGCAGAATGGCGGAGGAGCGTTCCACCAGGTCCCGGTTCTGGGGGGTGGCCCCCGGCAGGGCGCTGCGCGTGAAAAACGGCATCACCCGGGCGGTGATGATCAGGATCAGCCAGATGATCAGGTAGCGCATCATGCCCGTTCCAAGCAGGGCCGTGCCGGTGCTGATCCCCAGGGCCTGGAGATGCACCAGCAGGTTGGCGCCGGCGGCCAGCGCCAGCAGTGGCAAAAAGACACGATTTGCCTTTGCCTCTCCCTGCATCAGGGGGCCGTACAGGGCCAGGGCCAGCAGCGGAAGAAAGGCGAGGTCCACCAGGGCGGTCAGGCCGCCCGGCAGCGGCAGGAAGGGCAGGATGCGGCCCAGCAGCCAGAGGGCCGCCAGCGCCGCCAGCGGCGTTTCCCTGATGGTGTCGATGCCGGTCCAGTTGCGCACCGCGGTGAGCAAAAAGCCGGCGATGACGGCGGCGGTGTAGCCGAACAGCATTTCATGGCTGTGCCAGCCGATGCCGCCGTAATAGGCATTGGGGGGGATGTGCCCCCCCCAGAGACAGAGCCAGAGCGCAAGCAGAACGACTGCGCCCATGCCGGCGCAGGCGAAGAAGGGGCGAAAGCCCAGGGCAAAAAGGGCGAATCCTTTGGTCATAAACGCAGGGGCAATAAATTACAAAAACCGGCCAATTCTAGCATTGTTCGGGATCAATTAGGGCTCCCGGTCTTCAGCGCATTGGCCAGGGCGGCGAATTCCGCCAGCCCGAGGGCCTCCGCGCGCAGGCCGGGATCGATGCCCAGGGCCCGCATGCCTTCGGCGTCGACCAGCTCGCGCAGGCTGTTGCGCAGGGTCTTGCGCCGCTGGGCGAAGGCCTGGCTGACAAGTCGTTCGAACAGGGCCTGGTCATCGATTTGCACCGGCGCCTCCCGGTAGGGGCACAGCCGTACGAAGGCGGAGTCCACCCTGGGGGCCGGGCGGAAGGCCCTGGGGCCGATGTCGAACAGGGGGGTGATCTCACAGCGGGCCTGCAGCATCACGGAGAGCCTGCCATAGCGCTTGCTGCCCGGCCGGGCCCCCATGCGCTCCACCACCTCCTTTTGCAGCATGAAATGCATGTCCTCGATGCAGTCGGACTGTTCCAGCAGGTGGAACAGCAGGGGGGTGGAGATGTTGTAGGGCAGGTTGCCCACCACCCGCAGGGGATGCGCCCCGTCCGCCAGCCGGCGGAAATCGAACTTGAGGGCGTCGGTGCAGTGGATCTCCAGCTCGCCCAGCCCCGCGCAGGTCTGGGCCAGGGGTTCGATGAGGTCCCGGTCGAGCTCGATGGCGCAGAGGCGTCCCGCCGCCTTCAGCAGCTCCCTTGTGATCGCCCCCCGCCCCGGTCCGATCTCCACCAGGCGGTCACCCGGGCGGGGGGCGATGCTGCTGACAATACGGCGGATGATGCCAGCATCGTGCAGGAAGTTCTGGCCGAATCGTTTGCGTGGGCGGTGGGTCATGATGGTAGTGTATATTTTTATCGGCCGCGGAGACATCGGCAGCCGTATGGTTCCGGGGATGGGATCATGCATGGAGCCTGCCGGGAACGGCAAGGCCTGAAAAAAGCAGGCCGGCGGCCCCACCCCGGATCTTGTGCAAACAGGGCCGGAACGATTATTCTTCCCGATATGACGGATGACACCCTTTCTGGAACTGGGCCCAAAACGGCCGGTGCGGCCGCCGGGAAGCCGGCGGCGGATGCACCGCCGGAGTATGCCGAGCAGGCCCGGAAACTTGAAAAAATAAGGAAGAAGCTGGCGAAGAAGCAGGAGAAGGAGCTGTTGGGGACCAGCCGCGGAATCGAGACCATGTTCCGCAACGCCTCGCGCGCCAACTACCAGCTGATCGCCTTTGCCGACAACAAGGCAAGCATCATGATCACCGTCAACGGCTTTATTCTGTCCGTCCTGATGGCGTCCATAGGCTCCACCTTCAATCATACCCCCTGGCTGGTGTTGCCGTCGTTTTCATTCATGCTGACCAGCATTGTCAGTATCTTCTATTCCGTCCTGGCCGCCTACCCGAGGGTCTCGGAAAAAAAGATCACTATCCAGGACGTGCGGGACATGAAGCCGGAAGCGAACATCCTGTTCTTCGGCACCTCGGCCAATATGAGCGAAGAGGACTACCTGAAGGTGACCGAAGAGATGATGAAAGACCAGAACTTCCTTTACCGGACCATGGCGCAGGACAACCGTAATCTTGGTAAAATGCTGCTCAGGAAATTCAAGATGCTGAGCCTTGCCTACAGGGTGTTCCTGTTCGGCCTGACCATTACGCTGGTTCTGGCCGTCAGCAGCTATATCGCCAACACCTGAGAAAACGAGGGATACCGGATATGAGCCTGATAGCCCCGGATGATCTGGCTTTCGTCGTTGACAACCTGGAAGAGGGCATTCTCTTCCTGGACAAGGACCGCCGTGTCGTGACCATCAACAAGGCGGCCCTGAAGATGATGGGGCAGACCGAGGCCATCAATATCAGGGAGGACATCATCGACCAGCTCTGCCCCCACCTGTTTCCGGGCGCCTCCTGCGCCAGGGAGTGCGAAGAAAGCGGCACCTGCTCCCTGATGAACCAGGATGTCGAAAAGGAGAAGGTGGAGGAACTCACCTTCCAGGGACTGGATGGCAAGAAGGTGACGTTGAGGATGCGGGCCCTTGCCCTTTCCTCCAGGGAATATACGGCGCGGATCGCCATCCTGCTGAAAGACTGTTCCAATGAGCGCCGGCTGGAGGAGGAGGTGAAAGGCGTCAAGGCCCGCTTCCGCAACCTGCTCGAAAACGCCGGCCTGGTTTCATCGGACACCACTGCGCTGTAGCCTGTCAGCCCGATCCCGGGGCGTCCTGGGCGGTCTTTTATGGAAAAAATGTCTGACAGACATTAAAATCACCAGCCCTATCGCGATTTATGCCCCCGAATGCCCGGCAAACTCTTCATTAAAACCTTCGGCTGCCAGATGAATGAGTATGACTCCGCCAAGATCGCGGATGTCCTGCACGCCTCCCACGGCCTGGTGTTGACCCGGAGGGCGGAAGAGGCGGATGTGCTGCTGCTCAACACCTGCTCCATCCGGGAGAAGGCCCAGGAAAAGGTCTTTTCCCAGCTCGGGCGCTGGCGGCCCTGGAAGCAGCGCCGGCCGGACCTGGTGATCGGCGTGGGCGGCTGCGTGGCCAGCCAGGAGGGGGAGGCCATCCGGGAACGCGCCCCCTACGTGGATCTGGTGTTCGGTCCCCAGACCCTGCACCGTCTGCCGGAGATGCTGGACCGGGCCCGCGAGGCCCGCGGCCCCGTGGTGGACATCTCCTTCCCCGAGATCGAGAAGTTCGACCGCCTGCCGGAGCCGGTGGCCGACGGTCCCGCCGCCTTCGTCTCCATCATGGAAGGCTGCTCCAAGTACTGCACCTACTGCGTCGTGCCCTACACCAGGGGCGAGGAGATCAGCCGCCCCTTCGATGACGTCATCGCCGAGGTGGCGGCCCTGGCGGGGCAGGGGGTGCGGGAGGTCAATCTCCTGGGGCAGAACGTGAACGCCTACCGCGGCCTCATGCACGACGGCGGCAGCGCCGACCTGGCCCTGCTGATCCGTTACGTGGCGGCGGTGGAGGGCATCGACCGCATCCGCTTCACCACCTCCCATCCGGTGGAGTTTTCCAACGCCCTCATCGAGGTCTTCGGCGAGGTGCCGGAGCTGGTCAGTCACCTGCACCTGCCGGTGCAGAGCGGCTCCGACCGCATCCTGATGCAGATGAAGCGGGGCCACTCGGCCCTGGAGTACCGGGCCAGGATCCGGCGGCTGCGGCGGGTGCGGCCCGGCATCAGCATTTCCTCGGATTTCATCGTCGGCTTCCCCGGCGAGACGGAGCAGGACTTCGAGGCCACCATGCGGCTCATCGAGGAGGTGGGTTTCGACCACTCCTTCAGCTTCATCTACAGCCCGCGGCCGGGCACCCCCGCCATGGAGCTGCCGGACGACGTCTCCCCGGAGGTGAAGCAGGCCCGGCTGGCCCGGCTGCAGCAGCGCATCAACGAGATGGCCCAGCAGATCAGCCGCCGCATGGTGGGCACGGTGCAGCGGGTGCTGGTGGAGCGCCCGGCGCGCAAGGATCCCGCCCAGCTGGCGGGCCGCACGGAGAACAACCGGGTGGTCAATTTCGACGGGCCGGCGGAGCTGATGGGCGGGTTCGCGGATATCCTGATCACGGAGGCCCTGCCCAATTCCCTGCGGGGCGAGCTGGCGGCCGGCAAGCTGGCCCGCTCGGCCTGATCCTGAAAAACACGACCCCGTGTCCGAGCATCCCTCCTCCATCGACCTTGCGCTGAGCCCCCAGGACAATGAGCGGCTGGCCAATGTCTGCGGCCAGGCCGACGAGCATCTGCGCCAGATCGAACGGCGGCTGGGCATCGAAATCAACAACCGGGGCAACAGGTTCCGGCTCATCGGCGGGCAGGAGGCCATCCGCGCCGCCGAGCAGGTGCTGAAGGGGCTCTACGAGGCGGCCGGGGAGGAGGCGCTGGACCCCAGGCGGGTGCATCTCTTTCTCCAGGAGTCCGGGGTGGACGTCCTGGTGGGCGGGCCCGGGGCGGAGGCGCCCGAGACCCTGATCAAGACCCGCCGCGGGCTGGTGCGGCCCCGGGGGCCCAATCAGCAGGAGTACATGCACCGGATTCTCACCCACGACATCAACTTCGGGGTGGGGCCGGCCGGCACCGGCAAGACCTACCTGGCGGTGGCCTGCGCCGTGGACGCCCTGGAGCGGGACCGGGTGCGCCGGGTGCTGCTGGTGCGCCCGGCGGTGGAGGCCGGCGAGCGCCTGGGCTTCCTGCCGGGGGACCTGGCCCAGAAGATCGATCCCTATCTGCGCCCCCTCTACGATGCCCTGTACGAAATGCTGGGGTTCGAACGGGTGGCCAAGCTGATCGAGCGCAACGTCATCGAGATCGCCCCCCTGGCCTATATGCGGGGACGCACCCTGAACGAATCCTTCATCATCCTGGACGAGGCCCAGAACACCACCCCGGAGCAGATGAAGATGTTCCTCACCCGCATCGGCTTCGGCTCCACCGCGGTGATCACCGGCGATGTCACCCAGGTGGATCTGCCCCGGGGGCAGGCCTCGGGCCTGCGCCAGGCCGCCGAGGTGCTGGGGCGGGTGGACGGCATCAGCTTCACCTTCTTCAGCGCCCGGGACGTGGTGCGCCATCCGCTGGTGCAGCGCATCGTCAACGCCTATGAAGACTTCGACCGGGATTGAGCTGGAAATCCAATATGCCGTCTCCGGGGAAGGGTTGCCCGCCCGATCCGATTTCCGGGAATGGGTGGAGGCGGCCCTTGCCGGCCGGAGAGACAGGGCCGCCCTGGTGATCCGGATAGTGGATGAGCATGAAAGCGCCGGGCTGAATCAACGCTACCGCCACAAGGCGGGCCCGACGAATGTCCTGTCTTTTCCCTTCCGGGCGCCCCCGCCGGTGGAGACTGACCTGCTGGGGGATCTGGCGATCTGCGCGCCGCTGGTCCGGCGCCAGGCCGGGGCGCAGGGCAAGACGGAGCGGGCCCACTGGGCCCATATGGTGGTGCACGGCGTTTTGCACCTTTTGGGTTACGACCATGAAGATTCGGCCCGGGCGGCCGAAATGGAGCGTATCGAGGCGGGGATCCTGGCCCGGCTGGGCTTTCCCGATCCCTATCAACAACATGGAGCATCATGACAGGCGACGAACCTAGCGGCGGTTCGCGTCCCCGGTCCTGGATCAAGCGGTTGAGACAGGTCTTCGGGCGCGAACCGGAAGACAAAGAGCAACTGGTCAGGACCCTGCAGGACGCCAAGAAACGCGCCCTGCTGGATTCCGAGGCCCTCACCATGATGGAGGGGGTGATGCAGGTGGCCGAGCTGCGGGTCCGGGACATCATGATCCCCCGGGCCCAGATGGCGGTGGTGGCCCGGGACGATTCCCTGGAGCAGGTGCTGGCGGTGGCCGTGGAGTCCGCCCACTCCCGTTTTCCCGTGATCGGCGATGACCGCAGCGAAGTGGTCGGCATCATGCTGGCCAAGGATCTGCTGGGCTACTGCGGCGACAATGGCGCCCGGCGCTTCAACATGCGCGATCTGCTGCGCGCCGCGGTGTTCGTTCCCGAGAGCAAGCGCCTCAATGTGCTGCTCAAGGAGTTCCGCACCAGCCGCAACCACATGGCCATCGTGGTGGACGAGTACGGCGCCGCCGCCGGGCTGGTCACCATCGAGGACGTGCTGGAGCAGATCGTCGGCGAAATCGAGGACGAACACGATTTCAACGAAGGCATCAGCATCCTCAAGCGCAGCGAGCACGAATTCACCGCCAAGGCCCATACCCCCATCGAGGACTTCAACGAATTCTTCGGGGCCGACTTCGAGGACGAGGACTTCGATACCATCGGCGGGCTGGTGGTCAATGCCCTGGGCCACCTGCCCAAGCGGGGGGAAAAGGTCGAGATCGGCCGTTTCCAGTTCAAGGTCTTGCGGGCGGACAGCCGCAAGATTCACCTGCTGAGCATACAGTTGCTTGGCGATTAGCGGCCCGGCCTTGTCATCCCGCAATCCTTTCCGGCGGCTGATTCGTTTTCCTCAAATTGCGTCTTTGTGCGCCGGTGCGCTTGCCACCCTGGCCTTCGCCCCCTTCGCCCTTTCCCCGGTCTCTATTCTCAGCCTGGCCCTGCTGTTGTGGCTGTGGCGCGACGCCACCCCGGGCCAGGCCTTTCAACGGGGCTGGCTGTTCGGGCTGGGGCTGATGGGGTTTGGCGTGTTCTGGCTGCACATCAGCATCGACCAGTTCGGCAATATCGGCCTGCCCCTGGCGGTGGTCATCACCCTGGTCTTCGTGGCGGCCATGGCCCTCTACTATGGCCTGGCGGGCTGGTTGGGGGCCAGGCTGGCCCCGCCGGGCGGCGGCGGTGACGGCCTCCGGCTGCTGCTGATCTATCCGGCGGTCTGGGTCCTGGCCGAATGGGTGCGGGGCTGGTTTCTGACCGGCTTTCCCTGGCTGGCCCTGGGCTATTCCCAGATCGATACCGCGCTGCAGGGCTTTGCACCGCTCCTGGGGGTCTACGGCCTGAGCTGGATTGCGGCCCTGTGCGCCGGCCTGCTGGTCCTGGTGCTGATCTCCTTCCCCTTTTCGTCAAAGGCCCGCGCCAACCCGGATACCCTGCCGGCCTGTGACAGGACGCTGCTTCTGCTGGGGGGGCTGGCCGCCATCTGGGTGTCGGGGGGGCTGCTGGAGGCCCACGGCTGGACCAGGGCGGCGGGCAAGCCGCTGAGGGTCAGCATGATCCAGGGCAATATCCCCCAGGAAAGGAAATGGCTGCCGGAGCAATTCGGTCCCACCCTGGAGCTCTACACCGGCCTGACCCGGGCCAACTGGGACAGTGATCTGGTGATCTGGCCGGAGACGGCCGTCCCGGCCTTCTACTCCCGGGTGGACGAGGGATTGCTCACCCCCCTGGAGGCGGAGGCCAGGTCCCGCGATACCGACCTGCTGCTGGGACTGGCCATGCGCGGCCCCGGCGGCGGACGCTATTTCAACGCCATGATCAGCCTGGGGCGGCAGCGGGACGCCTACTTCAAGCGCCACCTGGTGCCCTTTGGGGAGTTTCTGCCGTTGAAGGGGCTGCTGGGTCCGCTGATCGACTTCCTGCAGATCCCCATGTCCGATTTCAGCGCCGGGCCGCAGGACAAGGTGCTGCTGCGGCTGGCGGGTTATCCGGCGGGCATTTCCATCTGTTACGAGGACGCCTTCGGCGAGGAGGTGATCCAGGCCCTGCCGCAGGCGGCCTTCCTGGTCAACGCCAGCAACGACGCCTGGTTCGGGGACTCCCTGGCCCCCCATCAGCACCTGGAGATCGCCCGCATGCGGGCCCTGGAGACCGGCCGCTATCTGCTGCGCTCCACCAATACCGGGGTGTCGGCGGTGATCGGACCGCGGGGCGAGGTACTGGGGGTCTCCCCGGCCTTCAGGCAGGATGTGCTGACCCGTGACATCATCCCCATGGAGGGGATGACGCCCTATGCCCGGATGGGCAACCGGGCCATTGTCTCCATTGCGCTGGCGATGCTTGGCCTGGCCTTTCTGTGGGGCCGCCGGAGTCAGGGCTAACCCCCATTTCTCACCAGGCGGACCCGGTTAATTGAGAAATTTATGAAATTCAATGTACTTAGCCTCATAGGGTGATGGTGGTTAATTTATACTCTGTCCTATTTGGTTTTTGGAACACAAATTCGCCTGGAGCGAATTTGGACCGCGCAGCGACCCCGAAGGGGTGGAATACAGGGATGTATTCCATCAATCTGGCTTCGCATCTTGAACGATCAGCCTTGAATCATAGCTACGGCTATGCTTCGGCGGCCGATCGTCCAACCTGCTTCGCCAGCTTGCC
>DRKS01000028.1 GCA_011051655.1 Sedimenticola sp. | reverse complement strand
CAGGATGTGATTCAGTTGGTGTATTCGTCAATGATTAGGGTTGGTATGGGTATGGCCGGCGCCGCGGACATGGTGGCCTGATGCGGGATCTGCCGGTTCAAGCGGTATTGCCGGAGCTGTGCGAGGCGCTGGCCTGCGGTCCGGCAGCGGTGCTTTCCGCGCCGCCGGGGTCCGGCAAGACCACTCTGGTTCCCCTGAGGTTGCTGGAACAGCCCTGGCTCGGGGGACGGTCCATCCTGCTGTTGGAGCCCCGGCGCCTGGCCGCCCGGGCGTCCGCCATGCGCATGGCGGAACTGCTGGGGGAGGGCGTGGGGGAGACGGTGGGATACCGGGTGCGCTTCGACAGCCGGGTCTCCGGGCAAACCCGTATCGAGGTTGTCACCGAGGGCATCCTGACCCGCCGCCTGCAGCAGGACCCCGGGCTGGAAGGGGTCGGCCTGGTGATCTTCGATGAGTTCCATGAGCGTAATCTGCAGGCCGATCTGGGGCTGGCCTTTTGCCTGGATATTGCCAATGGCTTGAGGGACGATCTGCGGCTGCTGGTCATGTCCGCCACCCTGGATACGCAGGCAGTATCAGCCCTGCTCGGAGAGGCGCCGGTTATCCATGGTGAGGGCAAGAGCCATCCGGTCCGGCTTCAGTATCTCGACTCGGCGCCCCGGGGCGGGATAGCGGAGGCGGCCGTCAGGGGCGTGCGGCGGGCGCTGTCCGAACAGCAGGGGGATGTCCTGGTGTTCCTGCCCGGGGCCGGGGAGATCCGCCGCGCCGAAGAGGCGTTGCGCCCGGGCCTGAGCGGGGTCGAGCTTTGCCCCCTCTACGGTGACCTCTCCCGCGAGGCCCAGGACCATGCGATCCGCCCCCGCCCCGGAGGGAGACGCCGGGTGGTGCTCGCCACCTCCATCGCCGAGACCAGCCTCACCATCGAGGGCATCAGCGTGGTGGTGGACGCCGGCTGGTCCCGCCTGCCCAGGTTCGACCCCAACACCGGCCTGACCCGGCTGGAGACGGTGCGGGTATCCCGGGCGGCGGCGGATCAGCGGGCCGGCCGCGCCGGGCGGCTGGGGCCCGGCGTCTGCTACCGGCTCTGGACCGAATCAGTGCAGGCCGGTCTGCAACCCCATACGCCGCCGGAGATCCTCGATGCCGATATGGCGCCCCTCGTCCTGGAACTGGCCCAGTGGGGCGTGCCGGAGCCTGCGGGGCTGAAGTGGCTGGATGCGCCTCCCGCCGGGGCCTTCGCCCAGGCCAGGGAGCTGTTGCGGGAGCTGGGCGCGCTGGACGCCCGGGGGCGCATCACGCCAGCCGGCGGGCGCATGGCCGCACTGGCCCTGCATCCCCGCCTGGCCCATATGCTGCTGCTGGCGGCGGACTGGGGGCAGGGGGCGCTGGCGGCCGACCTGGCCGCCCTGTTGTCGGAGCGGGACCTGCTGGCGCGGGTGGCGGGGCAGGCAAGACCGGTGGACGTGGAGCAGCGGCTCCGGGTGCTGAGTATCTGGCGGGAGCGGGGGGCCGCGGCGGCGCGGGCGGCGGGTGCCGACCCGGCGGCCTGCGCCCGGGTGGACCGGGCCAGCCGGCAGTGGCGGCGGTCGATAGAGGCGCCGGCCCCCCCATCCGCCGGGCGGTTCTCCGCCGGGGCCCTGCTGGCGAGCGCCTACCCGGACCGCATCGCCAGGCGCCGGGGCGGCGCCGGCCAGGGCTATCTGCTGTCATCCGGCCGCGGCGCGCGGCTGCCGGAGGGGGATCCCCTGGGCTGCGGCGAATACCTGGTGGCGGCCCGGCTGGACGCCGGTCGCAGCGAGGGGCGGATCTTCCTGGCCGCCCCGCTGGCGGAATCGGAGCTGCGGCAGACCCAGGCGGACCGTATTGAAAACATCCCCCTGGTGCAATGGGACGGCCGGGCCCAGGCCGTCATCGCCCGGGAGGAGGAGCGGTTGGGCGCCTTGCCGCTGGCCGTCCGCCCCCTGAAGGCCCCGGATCCTGGCGCCCTGTGCGCCGCCATGCTGGATGGCGTCCGGCGCATGGGGATCGGGGCCCTGCCCTGGAGCGATGAGATACGGGACTGGCAGGCGCGGGTGCTGTCACTGCGCCACTGGCGGCCGGATGACGGCTGGCCGGATCTGTCGGATGAGGCCCTGGCGGAGACCCTGGAAGACTGGCTGGCCCCCTGGCTGGCCGGCATTACCCGGCGGGATCATCTGCGCCGGCTGGACCTGGGCGCCATCCTGCGCACCCGCCTGGACTGGAAAAAACAACAGGCCCTGGACGAAGGGGCGCCCAGCCACATCCAGGTGCCCAGCGGATCCCGCAAGCGCCTGAAATACCAGCCGGGAGAACCGCCGGTGCTGGCGGTGCGGCTGCAAGAGATGTTCGGGCTGGCCGATACCCCAACCGTCTGCTGGGGCCGGGTGCCGGTGATGCTGCACCTGCTCTCGCCGGCCCGGCGCCCGATTCAAGTGACCCGGGATCTGCGCGGGTTCTGGGAGCGGACCTACGCCGAGGTCAAAAAGGAGCTCAAGGGGCGTTACCCCAAACACTACTGGCCGGACGATCCCTGGTCGGCCGAGCCGACGTCGCGGGTCAGGCCAAGATAGCGGCGCTTGCCGAATCCCATGCCGGCAAGAGCAATCCCCAGGAGGCCGAGGGCGGCGGGCTCGGGAACCGCCTCGACGAAAGGCGCGAATGCGATACCGCTCTCATAGTCGATGCCGCTCACGCCAAGGGCCGACTTTGCGTCGTTCTCGGAAAGAAAAATCGAAACCGAGTTGGGATCGATGGTTCCCGCCGCCAGATCGTCAACCACCCATTTGAGGATGTGGTCGTTTTCCTCGTCCGCCAGGTAGAAATTACCCAGGGCGTCAAAGGCGAGCCCCGCCACCATCTCCACATCGGCCACACCGAGCTGGGACTCAATAGTGGCTTCGTCCAGGAAGGTGGTCACCGTACCGCCCGGGGTTATGCGCAAGATCGCGTCGGCGGGATCCTCGGCCGATATGATCACATCGCCGTTGGGGGCAAGGGTCATGAAATCATGCAGCTCATCGATGGTGCTGCTGGGTGAATAGTTGGGCAGGCTGTTGGACTGGTCCTGGGTCAGCAGGGAAATCGCCCCCGAGGTGAGATCGATGGAGTAGACCGCATTGGGGTCGTCGCCATCCCTGTCGGTGCTCAGGAGAAGTTTGCCATTGGCCGAGGCCACGATGCCCCGGTCAACGTCCACGTCGGAAAGGCCGGTGCCGGAAATCAACTCAGCCTCGGTTTTGAATACCTGGGTTGCACCGGTGATGGGGTTGACCTTCAGGATACTGTCGTTATCCGCCTCGTTGACGTACAGCATGCCGTCACTGCCCACCGCTATCCCCAGCGGAGCCACATCAGCCAAACCGGTATCGCTTTCCATGGCTGTTTCCGACGCGACAACCGACAGGCTGCCGCCCGCGCTCAGCTTCAGGACGGCATCGGAGTAGCTGTCGGTGAAATAGAGATTGCCTGCGTTATCGAATGCGAGGCCGTTGTCATTGAAATGGACGCTTGATTTGCCGGTAACAGCCTTGATGTCGTCGGCGGAAACCGCCACAGAAACCGCGCCTGTCGGCGTTATTGCCAATATCTTGGGATTGTTGTAGCTGACGTTGTAATCGCCATGCTCCAGCACATAGAGGTTGCCGGCGACGGGCGCGACGGGCACGGCGGATGCGGTCGTGGCGGCCATCAGTCCGCCCAGGAGGATAATAAAGGAACCTTTTGGCTTCATGGTCATTGGTATTTTCCTTTGCTTAAAGTCGCCTGCTTCATATGTAAGGGGGTGTGCCTCGGCGGGTTTGCTCCAAGGCGCTTTTGCATTTTAATGCAATATGCAGGCCAAACAATATTTGGCATTTAAATCAATGAGATATGCTGTCTTTCAGGCTGTGAGAGCCCTGCTGGGTCCCTTGGGATGGCGGCATTGTAAAATTTTCCGGCGCTCTCATAGGTTCATTTGGGAACGCGGATCTTGCCCGTGCGGGTGAAAAATCAAGATAATCTGTTTTTCTCAATGACTTATGGTTATGTTTTTATATTTTTTTGGGTGTAAAAAAAACTGACATGTTCCAAGACTGCCGTGCCGGGCCGGGGCCAAGACCGGCTCAAGGGCCGGATAGTGCGGTTCACAAGCAGGCCGTCGGGAAGGGCTTGATAAGGCGGCAAACAAAGCAGTAAATAAGGGGGTATCGTTTGCCGGCTGGCGGAGATCCCGGATTAATCAAAATGATAAAAGCGTGCCGCCTCATCCTTGTTTGCATTCTTCTGGCGGGTTGTTCGGGGGGCCGGAATATCAGGACGGACGACAGCCCCAGCCATGACGGCCGGCCGGTTGATAGGGACTGCCCGGCCGGGGAGGTATGGGTGAAGCTGAAAAATGGAGGCTATGGCTGTAAACCGGAAAAGGAATTGTGCCCATTAAACAAAAAGCCGGTATTTGAAGGCGATGGTTCCTTTAAGTGTGCAGGTCCTGAGCGCCATTCAGAGGGGGCGCCCTATGGGGTATACCTGATAGAGGGATTGATGCTGTTGCTGATGTTGTGATCACTCATCACCCTGCTTGGGGGGGGGTGTCCCAAACAGGCCGGAGGAGGCCGGGTGCAGGGGGTCGTCCAGATGGGCCTCGGCGGTTTCCAGCTCTGCGGGTGAATTGATATTGAAAAAGGCCTCCGGCCGGTCGGAGAAGTCCGCCAGCGCCGGTTGCTGTTGCCGGATCCAGAGGCCGAGCTTGCGCTCCCCCGATTGCAGATAGGCCAGCATGGCCGGCAGCAGCTTCCGGTGGATCAGGGCGAAGACCGGTTGCAGGCGGCGGCCATCGTGGGCGGCGCCCAGGCTGGCGCCTTCCGCCTGAACCCGGTGCAGCAGGCGTGGGGCCAGATCCCCGGGCACCCAGGGGCTGTCGCAGGGGACGCTGAGGATGTAGTCGCTTTTGCTGTTTTGGATGGCGGCGGCCATGCCGGCAAGGGGGCCGGCGAAATCCCCGATCCTGTCCGTGATCACCGGGCGGCCAAAGCGGCCATAGTCGTCCAGGTGGCGGTTGGCGCTGATCAGCACCTCGTCCACCTGGGGGCCGAGGGTTGCAAGCACATATTCGATCATGGCGCGGCCGTTCAGGAGCAGCAGGCCCTTATCCCGGCCCTGCATCCGCCGGGAGCGCCCGCCGGCGAGAATGACACCGGTGATGGAGGGGGTTCGCGGTTGCAAGGACTGGCCCCCGGTGTTGTCAGAGGGATGCTATTTTCGTGATCTGCGCTTGCAGTTGGGCGATGGCCGCGCCCAGTTCTTCGACCCGCTTGCGCTCTTTTTCCACCACCGCCTCCGGCGCCTTGTCCACGAAATTGGGGTTGGCGAGCTTGGCCCCGGCCCGCTCCGCCTCTTTTTGCAGTTTCGCCAGCTCTTTTTCCAGGCGGGCGAGTTCGGCTTCCTTGTCGATGAGGCCGGCCATGGGGATGAGGATTTTCATTTCGCCCACCAGGGCGATGGCGGATTCAGGGGGTTCCTGGGCGGGGGGGAGCCAGGTGATGGAATCCAGCCGCGCCAGGGTGTCGAGATAGTGGCGGTTGGCTTCCACCCGGGCGGCGTCCTGGTCGCTGCCGTTTTGCAGCAGCACCGGCAGGGGCCGGCCGGGGGGGATGTTCATTTCGCCGCGGATGCGCCGCACCCCCAGGATGAATTGCATGACCCACTCCATTTCGGCCACGGCCTGCTCGTCCAGGGAGGAGGGGTCGGCGACCGGGTAGGGCTGGAGCATGATGGTCTCCCCGGATTTGTTTGCCAGCGGGGCGACCCGCTGCCATATCTCCTCCGTGATGAAAGGCATGATGGGATGGGCCAGGCGCAGCAGGGCCTCCAGCACCCGCACCAGGGTGTGGCGGGTGCCGCGCTTGGCCGCCGCCTTGCTCTCCTCGTTCTGAAGGGCCGGCTTGGAGAGCTCCAGGTACCAGTCGCAGTATTCGTTCCAGGTGAATTCGTAGATGGCCTGAGCGGCGAGATCGAAGCGGTAACCCTCGATCGCCTCGGCGACCGCCTGCTCGGTGCTCTGCAGCCGGGAGATGATCCAGCGGTCGGCCACGCTCAATTGGATGGCCCCCCCCTCTTCGCCGCAATCCTCGCCTTCGGTGTTCATGAGCACGTAGCGGGCGGCGTTCCACAGCTTGTTGCAGAAGTTGCGGTAGCCTGAGATGCGGCCCAGGTCGAACTTGATGTCACGGCCGGTGCCGGCCAGGGCGGCGAAGGTGAAGCGCAGGGCGTCGGCGCCGAAGGCGGGGATGCCGTCCGGGAAGTCCTGCCGGGTCTGTTGCTCGATCTTTTTGGCCAGCCTGGGCTGCATCATGCCGGCGGTGCGTTTCTTTACCAGGGGCTCCAGTTCGATGCCGTCGATGAGGTCGATGGGGTCCAGGACGTTGCCCTTGGATTTGGACATCTTGTCACCGTGGGAATCCCGCACCAGCCCGTGGATGTAGACCTCCCTGAAGGGCACGTCGCCCATGAATTTGAGCCCCATCATGATCATGCGGGCGACCCAGAAGAAGATGATGTCGAAGCCGGTGACCAGCACGCTGGTGGGGTAGAATGCCTTCAGCGCCCTGGTTTTTTCCGGCCAGCCCAGGGTGGAGAAGGGCCACAGGGCGGAGCTGAACCAGGTGTCCAGCACGTCTTCGTCCTGGGACAGCCTGAAGGCATCGGGGAGGTTGTGCTTTTGGCGCACCTCCTCCTCGGAGCGGCCGACGTAGATGTTGCCCGCTTTGTCGTACCAGGCCGGGATGCGGTGGCCCCACCAGATCTGGCGGGAGATGCACCAGTCCTCGATATTGCGCATCCATTCGAAATAGGTGTTCTTCCAGTTGTCCGGCACGAAGCGGATGTCGCCCTCTTCCACCGCCTTGATGGCGGGCTCCGCCAGGGGGGCGACCTTTACGTACCACTGGTCGGTGAGGAAGGGCTCGATGACGGTGCCGGAGCGGTCCCCCCGGGGGACCATCAGCCTGTGGTCCTCGATCTTCTCCAGCAGTCCCCGGGCCTCCAGATCGGAGACGATGCGTTTGCGCGCATCGTAGCGGTCCATGCCGATATAGTCCGCCGGTATGATGGGGTCCTCTTCCGGGTCGTTGTCCCGGATGGCCGCATCGACGGTGAAGATGTTGATCAGGCCGCCGTGGGGCAGGGCCTGGATGTCGCTGTGGTCCCGGTGGCGTTGCCACACCTGGTAGTCGTTGAAGTCGTGGGCGGGGGTGATCTTGACACAGCCGGTGCCGAATTCCGGGTCCACATAGTCGTCGGCGATGATGGGGATGCGCCGGCCGGTAAGCGGCAGCTCGACGTACTCCCCCAGCAGGTGTTTGTAGCGCTCGTCACCCGGATGGACGGCCACGGCGCAGTCCCCCAGCATGGTCTCCGGGCGGGTGGTGGCCACCGTCAGATGGCCCTGGCCGTTGGTCAGGGGGTAGCGCATGTGCCAGAGGTGGCCCTGCTCCTCCTCCGAGAGCACCTCCAGGTCGGAGACGGCGGTGTGCAGCACCGGGTCCCAGTTCACCAGCCGCTTGCCGCGGTAGATGAGTCCCTCCTCGAACAGGCGGACGAAGACCTCCTTCACCGCATTGGAGAGCCCTTCGTCCATGGTGAAACGCTCCCGGGACCAGTCGAGGGAGGAGCCCATGCGCCGCAGCTGGCGGGTGATGGTGCCGCCGGACTGCTCCTTCCACTCCCAGACCTTTTCGATGAACTTCTCGCGGCCGTAATCGTGCCGGCTTTTGCCCTCGGCGTTGATCAGGCGCTCCACCACCATCTGGGTGGCGATGCCGGCGTGGTCCGTCCCGGCCTGCCACAGGGTCTTTTCCCCCTTCATCCGGTGGTAGCGAATGAGGGCGTCCATGATGGTATCCTGGAAGGCGTGGCCCATGTGCAGGCTGCCGGTCACATTGGGCGGCGGGATCATGATGCAGTAGGTCGCTTCGCTTTCCGCCTGCTCGTTGGGGGCGAAATAGCCCCGCTGTTCCCAGGTTTCGTACCAGTGCTGTTCGATGCTGTGGGGATCGTAGGTCTTGTTCATGGGTCGGGCAGGTTTCCCTGAAGCTGTCGCGAAGCGCGGCATTATAACAAGGAAGGCCGGGTGAAAGGTGAAAGGACAAAGGGCATCGGAATCCTTTAACCTTTCGCCTTTAACCTTTAACCTTAAATAACCCGAATAAAAACACGAAGGAGCACGTCCTTGCATAAACGCGGAATTCTCTTGTTTCTCATCGCCCTGCTCGTGGGGGCCTTTTTCTGGTTCGACCTGGGGCGGTTCCTGAGCCTTGAATATCTCCAGTCCCAGCGGGAGGGGTTGACCGCCTATTTTCAGGCCAATCCGCTGCCCATGGTGTTGGGATACTTTCTCGTCTATGTGGCGGTGACCGGGCTCTCGTTGCCGGGGGCGACGATCCTGACCCTGGCGGGTGGGGCCATATTCGGCCTGTTCTGGGGCACCATTATCATCTCCTTCGCCTCTACCGCGGGGGCCACCCTGGCCTTTCTGCTGTCCCGTTTTCTGCTGCGGGACTGGGTGCAGAAGCGGTTTGGCGACCGCCTGCGCACGGTCAACGCAGGCATCGAAAGGGATGGGCCCTTCTATCTGTTCGGGCTGAGGCTGGTGCCGATCTTTCCCTTTTTCGTGATCAACCTGGTGCTGGGGCTGACCTCCATGCGCACCTGGACCTATGCCTGGGTGAGCCAGGTGGGCATGCTGGCCGGCACCGTGGTGTATGTGAATGCGGGCACCCAGCTCGGGCGGCTGGAGTCGCTGTCCGGCATTTTGTCGCCGGGGCTGCTGGCTTCCTTCACCCTGCTGGCGCTCTTTCCCCTCCTCGCCAGGCGCTTGCTGGACTGGCTGCGGGGCAGGCGGGTCTATGCCGGCTGGGAAAAGCCGGCGAGTTTTGACCGCAACATCATTGTCATCGGCGCGGGATCGGGCGGGCTGGTGACCGCCTATATCGCGGCCGCGGTGAAGGCCAGGGTGAGCCTCATCGAAAAGCACAGGATGGGTGGCGACTGCCTCAATACGGGCTGCGTGCCCTCCAAGGCGCTGATCCGGTCCTCACGGTTTCTTGCGGATGCCAAGCGGGTATCCGAATTGGGGCTGAAGTCCGCCCGGGTCGAGTTTGATTTCGCCGATGTGATGGAGCGGGTGCAGCGGGTAATAAAAACCGTTGAGCCTCATGACTCGGTGGAGCGCTATACCGGCCTGGGCGTGGACGTAATCCAGGGGGCCGCCCGCATAGTCTCGCCCTGGAAGGTGGAGGTGGACGGCCGCGAGCTTACCACCCGCAATATCGTCATTGCAACCGGCGCCCGGCCTTTCGTTCCGCCCATCCCCGGCATAGAGGAAATCGACTACCTGACCTCGGACAATCTCTGGGATCTGAGAGAGTTGCCGGAGCGCATGCTGGTGCTTGGCGGGGGCCCCATCGGCTGTGAACTGGCCCAGTGTTTCGCCCGTTTCGGCAGCCGGGTCACCATGGTGGAAATGGCCCCCCGTCTGCTGATTCGCGACGATGAGGACGTTGCGGCCATGGTGGCGCAGCGTTTTGCCAAGGAGGGCATCGATATCCGGGTGGGATACCGGGCCACGGCATTCCGGCGGGAAAAGGACCGCAAGCTGCTGGTTTGCGAGGCGGAGGGCCGGGAGGCCGTCATCGAGTTCGATCAGGTGCTGGTCGCCGTCGGGCGGGTGGCGAATGTCTCCGGATTCGGGTTGGAGGAACTGGGCGTCAGGCTTACGCAACGGCGCACGGTCGAGACCAACGAGTTCCTCCAGACGAATTTCCCCAATATCTTCGCCTGTGGAGACGTGGCCGGCCCCTTTCAGTTCACCCATGCCGCGGCCCACCAGGCCTGGTATGCGGCGGTGAACGCCCTGTTCGGCGGTCTGCGCCGTTTCCGGGTGGACTACAGCGCCCTGCCATATACCACCTATACCTCGCCCCAGGTGGCCAAGGTGGGGCTGAATGAATCGGAGGCCAAGGCCCAGGGCGTGGAGTACGAGGTGACGCGCTTCGATCTGTCGGAGCTGGATCGCGCCATTGCCGATGAGGTGGCGGAAGGTTTCGTCAAAGTGCTCACCGTGCCGGGAAAGGACCGCATTCTCGGCGCCACCATCGTGGGAGAAGAGGCTGGAGAGCTGATTACGGAATTCGTGACCGCCATACGCTGCCGGCTGGGCCTGAACAAGATCCTCGGCACCATCCATGCCTATCCCACCCTCAGCGAGGCCAACAAATATGTGGCGGGGGAATGGAAGCGCGCCCATGCCCCCGAGCGCCTGTTGAGCTGGGTGGAGCGCTTTCATGCCTGGCGCAGAAACTAGGTCCTCACGGCCTTTTCCCCCTCAGAACCGTACGTACGTTTAACGGCGAGTGCTCGCGTGCTGAATGGGTTGACCAAGAGATAGTTCAGCCGTTTGACCTTGCGCCAAGCGCTTGCCTTTAGCGCCTGAACACCCTCACACCCTCCTTCACTTACATGTTGGCCTGTTTATGCCATGAAATATCAACTTCCCTATGTTGAGCCACACAATCCCTCAGATAAAGATTTATAAGGCTTTGGTAAGGAATACTAGATTCCTCTGACATTTTCTTGAAATAGTCAATCACGTCTTCACTAAGCCTTATAGTTACTGACTTCTTTGATTTTGAAGCATATGGATTTTTACGGGATTTCATTTTAGAAAGGTCATATTCTTTCTTCATCGTGCATCACCTTCATAGAACTTTCGTTCTTTCCTCGTCGCCCTTCGAGCAGAAATGATTCGGATTTTATCTCCAGAATCCCTTTCACAATGACATACAAGCAAAACCCTGGCATTGCAACTCATGCCGAGTAACAAGAATCGATCTTCATCTAATTCCGAGCCTTCAGGATCATAGAATTGGATTGCAAACTCATCGTAAAACATGGTTCTGGCTTCCTCAAAGGAAACTCCGTGCTTCTTCAGATTCGATGCTGCTTTTGCTGGGTTCCACTCGAACTTCATGATATGTACATTGTATGTACGCTTGAGTGCTTTTTCAAGCAGGCATAACGGGTTAGCTAACCAGCGCCACCACAGATGCCAGAATAAAGCCGCAAACAGCCTTGGCCTGTACGCCTTGTTTCATTTTGCCATCCTTACCCGATGGGTGCCTTCAGCCTTTATCCAATTCCTGAGCCTTGGCCGGCATGTGCCTGCTATCCCGGTACCGGCTTGCCTTTGAGGTTGCACGGCCTCTCAGAATGCACATGCCGGGTGCCCTAAAAGGGTATTCCCTGCGGACTGCGCCTTGCCTTGGCTGGCCTGGGAAGCTCTGCATCCTAAGTTATTATCTTGACGGAGTACTGGGTGTCAGGATTTTTTACATCATCCGGCTGGCCTGGTATCTAATTGTTCCTGATGGGAATTTTGCGTGAACAGCGGATCGCTCCGGGCGGGTTTCATGACATTTGTCCGGAAATCGTCTGAAAATCTGTCAACTTTTTTTACAACCACCCAGGCCGGAGGTGGGCGATCTGGAATAATCACCAAGTATGACAGTGGGTTATCAAAGTTGGGCCGATTTTTGCTTATAGCGTTTGCAAACCCGGAAACAACAATTAATATAAAGCTGTAAAACCTACCTCGCTTCGGCGGGGTTTTTTGTTTTTGGGGCATGCACAATGAAAGCGCGGGATAAACACGCCGGCATTACGCTGATGCCCGCCGGGCGCAATGCCCCTCGGAGGTGGTCGACGCGGCGGATACCGCCACTGAAATGAAAATGCCCGAACATGCCTGCGGGCATTCAGGCGCAAAGATGGCGCTTATCCGGGGGATGCCCGCAAAAAAGGGGTTGGCCCGTAAGAACCAACCCCCTTTTCGTCATTGGCGAGTCATTCGCTTCGAGTGCATCAGCATGCAAAGCAGGCCGCTGCCAAGCAGCCAGGCTACGGGGGGTGCCGGAACCTGGCCTGCTGCGATTTTCGAGCAGTTACCGCTGCTGCTTATGTTGGCGGAGCCCGGGGTAATGCAGCCTTGTCCGAAATCAGCGGCGTTGTTGTTTGTGTCTTGGCCGTTCGGCAACCGGCTGATGCTCATGACGCCACTGTTTTTATCTGCCGCAGCGCCGCCTGAACCTTCTGTAATTCCCGGGATAATGCCTTCATATGTCATGGAATCGATGAGGGTTGTGCCGCTGAATAAGGCGATGCCGTCAGATGGGCCGTTTTGAATCATATTCGTGTCTTTTGCGGAATCGATGTCACAGTTGCTGACGGCCGATGCATCGCCGCAAATCACAAGGAATCCGCCTGCCTGGAGGGCATGGCCGGCCAAGTCAAAATTCCGGTAAATGTTGTCTGACGTCTCGCTCATGAGCTTCAATACATACCCGCCCAGGTCCACGGTGCCGGGTCCGGGGTTGAAAAGCTCAATAAATTCAGCGGTATCAGTGCCGGCCTGATCATAATCAACCTCATTGATTATGATGGTCGCGTTCGCCGTAGTGAAGATGCCGGCGGTCAAGGTGCATGCGCTGACAAGGTTGGTGATTGTTTTCATGATGTCCTCCTTGCGCAGAGTAAGGTTGGTCACTCGAAAAAAGCCGTTCCTTACGGGGAAACATAAGATTGTGATGGCCGGGGCCGGCTATAGACTATTTTGATGATGAAAGGCCTTCCAGAGGAAAAAGGGGATTTCAGAATTTTCTTACGGCTGGCTCAATATCCCCTTACCTTATGACGGACCAGCACGTATTTTTCAGTACTCCATGTGATTGAGATCCCTGGCGCGGCGCAGGGCGAATGACTGTATTTCCTTGTATTAAAAAGGGTTTCATAATGATAATTCCGGGGGATAATAACTCCGTTCCCAAAATCGATTGATGCGCATATATGTTCGCGAAAAATCTGATAGGATTTGCGCAAGGCTTGATTTGAGCCGGCAGCGGCTCAAATCCACGGTGATGCAAGAGCAAACAAGAAGGCATTGTAAAATGGGCGGATTAACCAGAATAAAGACGGCGGCCGGTGTGCCATCCTGTAAAGATTTCCGTGGAGGAGGCGGCCTGAAGGCTCCGGGAACAAGCCTGATCATCCTGTTGCTTGCGGCCTTATGGGCCCCATCGGCCTCGGCGTATAAGGCATATTCTTGTGACGGAAGCCCAGATACGGATCCGGGTGGGGAATGCTACCAGGCAGGGCTTGATTCCGGTTATTGTGCTGATTGTCACGGCAATTTCGGAGAATTGTTGATTGCTGGTCCAGGTTATGCGTCACCCTCCAACAACCCTGATCCCAATAGCCCGGAGAAATGGCATTTTCAGGGTGACCCGAATGTCCCCGTATCTCTACATGATTTTCACGCGGGCTTCGACGTGGCCACTCCGCCGGGAGGAGGGGTTCCTCCCGAACTGGATTGCGACAGTTGCCACACCTATTATGATGCACCTCCGCCGGTGCGCCTCCGTATCCCGGCGCCCGGCCCCGGCGCCTTGTCCTGTATCAGTTGCCATACCGATCTGCTTGCATCACACCGGGCGGCGGCGGGGCTCCAGTGGTTCGTCAAAGATAGAGATCTGCCCGCGGAAAGACTGACCTGCGCCGGTGGCTCCTTGTGCCACGGTGATGGCGGTGCGGGCAATGATAGTGATGGCGACGGTATCCTGGATGCCAATGATCAATGCCCGGCCACAGGTGACCAGGGCTACGGCGTGGACGCCACCGGCTGTCCGAATCCCCCGACCGATGGTGATGGCGACGGCGTCATGGACAACGATGACCAGTGCCCCGCTACAGGTGACCAGGGCTACGGCGTGGACGCCACCGGCTGTCCGAATCCCCCGACCGATGGTGATGGCGACGGCGTCATGGACAACGATGACCAGTGCCCCGCTACAGGT
>DRKS01000027.1 GCA_011051655.1 Sedimenticola sp. | reverse complement strand
TCAAGAAAATCATCAAAGGTACTACCGATGTGTTTGCTCATATCACTTCTCCAGGTTGGCTTTGCGGTCTTTGGCCAGTTGCAGGTCTACTTGTGGTGTCTTCTGTGACTTCTTGATGAATCCATGCAAAAGAATCATCTGCTCAGCTTTCACCGTAAACAGGATTCTGGCAATGCGTTTATCGAGCCGGCACCTGACTTCCCAAAGCCCATGGTCCATTTTGCGTACCACGGGCATGCCCAAAGGCCAGCCGTATTGAATCGTCTTGATATCGCCGCCGATAGCCTTCTTGTCTTGCTTGCTCAAGCCCTTCAGCCACTCACGGACCGGTTCATTCCCCGACTCCGTTCGGTAAAAAACCACTTCAAGGGACATATCGGCATCCACGTGAAAAAATGTACCATATTTGGTACATATTGCAACCCTTTGAACGAAATGATGTTTTCGACATAATATACTATGAAGTTTGCTCAGGCCTTTAAAATCAATACGTTATCGGAAATTTCGCTGAATTTGCCATGTTCTCACCCGACGCCGAACTCACCCCAGGCCAGACGGCGGATGTCCTGAACGTCTCCAGGGCTCACCTGGACAGGCTCCTGGAACAGTGACATCCCCGCCCGGAACCGGGGCGGTTAATGCCGGCTGCGTGCCCGCTGCCTGGATGCGCTGACCGCCCAAGCCCAGGACCTTGACATGGGGTACTGAGAATTGCTTTGAATTGCCGATAACGCTTCCGCCTTGACGCGCCCCCACGCCTGTCAGATTCAAGATAGTTTTACCGTCACCGTTGCGGATTCAACGGTACCCTTGCCGGTTTTGCCGGCGTCCCATGCGCCTTTGTCGGATCGCGAGACAGGCGCGGCGGCCTGAAGACCGTCGATCCACCCTTCATCCACCCTGCCGTTTTTCCCTCGCGCTGTTTATCAATAACACGATAGATTTTGCCGCCGTGTTAACAGTCGAACGGCGTGTGATTTCAGGTCAAGGTGGATAGACAAAGGAAGGGCCGTATGGGCGCATGACATGCTGACGAGCGGCCGACAGGCAGCGATAGGGCGGTGGATAGACACCATTTTCGCGCTCCACACAGGCTCCATTCGCGCTCCATTTTTGCGACCATGAGAGACAATGAGGAACAAGGCGAGGGGTGCGGGTTAAACGAAAAAAGCGCTGAAAAATCAGCGCTTTTTATGGTTTCTGGTGGCCTGTTATGGGCTACTGAATTGGTGCCGAGGAGAGGACTTGAACCTCCACGGGGTTACCCCCACTAGCACCTGAAGCTAGCGTGTCTACCAATTTCACCACCTCGGCAGTGGCCCGGACGATGCGGGATCTGTATCGGTGCAGTCGCCTTAGGAGGGCGGGACTTTACCGGGAGCGGGGAGGGTTGTCAATGACCAGCCTTGTGCGGGGGCGGTCCGGTCCCGCTATAATGTGCCGCTTTGATAAGGCGTCTTTGGCGGGAACCGGGGCGCCGGGCGCGCGGATTGACAGCAGGCGGCGATGAGCGAAACAGACGGCAAACTGGTTAATGTCACCATTGACGGCAAGGCGATCACGGCGCCGGCTTCGCTGTCGGCGATCCAGGCCTTGTGGCACGCGGGCTACCCCCGCATCAAGAGCGTCGGCTGCCTGGAGGGGGTGTGCGGTTCCTGCCGGGTGCTGGTGCGCCGCGCCGGGGATCCGGAGGTGCGCACCCAGTTGGGATGCCAGACCCTGATCGAGGAGGGCATGCAGGTTATTTTCCTGGTGTTTCCCCGGCCCACTCATCACACCTACCAGTTGGAAGAGATCAAGAGTTCCTGGGAGGTCCAGGCGAAATTCCACAAGATTTTTCCGGAGGCGGGCCATTGCCGGCACTGCGGGGGCTGCAACCTCTCCTGCCCCAAGGGGATCGAGGTGGAGCGGGGCGTGGAGCTGGCCACCAAGGGGCGTTTCCGGGAGGCCGGCGAGCTGTTCGTGGAGTGTGTCATGTGTGATCTGTGCCTGACCGCCTGCCCCGAGCATATCGCGCCCAACCATGTGGGGCTGTTTTCCCGCCGGGTCACCGCCTATTTCCACATCCGCCCCTCCAACCTGATCAACCGCCTGGAGAAGCTGCGCAAGGGCGAGTTTCAATGCAAAGGCGGTTGACGGTTTCCGCTCGCCGGGAAAAACCGAACCGTCAACTGCCAACGTTGGTTTATTTATGACTGGAATCCCTTACGACGAGGCCCTGGAGCGATACAGGGCCGCCAGGCCGGGCGAATTGCCCGGGGGCGGTATCGCGGCCGATGAGCTGCTGCGCGCCTTTCACCCGGACTACCGGGAGGACTCGCTGGTTACCCTGGAGGTGGGGCCGAACCGGGGCGAGCGGTGTCACCGGCAGCTGGCCGGGATATTGCAGGCGGACGCCCGCATCGAAGAGGCGGATCTGGCCGGCGCGGCCATTGTCGAGACCGATGTGCTGGTAGTGGGCGGCGGCGGCGCCGGCTGCGCCGCGGCGCTGATGGCGGAGAAGGCCGGCGCCCGGGTCATCCTGGCCACCAAGCTGCGCCTGGGTGACAGTAATACGGTAATGGCGGAAGGGGGCATCCAGGCCTCCATCGAGAAGGGCGATACCCCCCAGATGCACCTGGACGACACCCTGGCGGCCGGTCACCATCGGGGCGACCGCAGCCTGGTGGCCAGGATGGTCATGGATGCGCCGGACGTGATCCGCTGGCTGATCCAGCAGGGCATGCAGTTCGATCTGGACGAGTTCGGTGACCTGCTCACCCGCCGGGCCGGTGGCACCTCCGCCGACCGGGTGGTCTATTACCGTGACTATACCGGCCTGGAGATGATGCGCGCCCTGCGGGAGGCGGTGCGCAACAGCAATGTGGACGTCTGGGACTACAGCCCGGCGGTGGAGCTTTTGTCCAGTGAGTCCGGCCATTGCGCCGGGGCCGTGATCTCGAACCTGAAGGATTGCAGCTATGTCCTGGTGGAGGCCAGGTCCGTGATCCTCGCCACCGGCGGCATCGGGCGCATGCATCTCAACGGCTTTCCCACCTCGAATCATTTCGGCGCCACCGGCGACGGCCTGGTGCTGGCCTACCGGCTGGGGGCCCGGCTGCGGGACCTGGACTCCTTTCAGTACCACCCCACCGGGCTGGCCTATCCCAGGCACCTGGCCGGCACCCTGATCACCGAGGGGGTGCGCTCCGCCGGGGCCCATCTCCTGAACGGCAAGGGCGAGCGTTTCGTGGATGAGCTCAAGACCCGCGATTATGTCTCCGCCGCCATCCTGAAGGAGTGCGCCGAGGGCCGCGGCGTGCGGCTGGACGATGATACGGCCGGCGTCTGGCTGGATACGCCGGGGGTGGAACGGCGCAATCCCGGAATCCTGGAGAGCCGCCTGCCGAAGCTGGTGCAGCTTGGCCGCAAATGCGGTATCGATCCGG
>DRKS01000026.1 GCA_011051655.1 Sedimenticola sp. | reverse complement strand
TCACCAACGTGCGCGCCTCCGGCACCGACGAGAACATCCAGCTGACGCCGTTCATCGACCTGAGCCTGGAACAGGCGCTGGAGTTCATCGACGACGATGAGCTGGTGGAGGTCACGCCGGACAACATCCGCCTGCGCAAGAAGGTGCTGACGGAGAGCGACCGCAAGCGCGCTAGCCGCCGCATGGCCAGCTGAGGTGCGACGGCCGCGTTAGCGGCGCTTAAGCCATTTCTGTTATTGTCCGATAAGACCGATAGGGTATTATCGGGGTGGGCAGAAAGAGGCGGTAATCATGTACGGTGTCATTTTTGAGTTTCTTCGCGACTATGTCATCGAGCGGCATGGCGGCAAGGAAACCTGGCACGCGCTACTCAAGGCCAATGGTCACTCCGCGTACAAACAGTTTTTCCCCGTGGCGGAATACCCGGACGAAGAGATCATCGGCCTGGCGCAGAGCGCCGCGGAGGCCCTGCAGCTGCCGCTCCCCGTGGTGCTGGAGGACTTCGGCGCCTTTACCGCAAACCGGCTGCTGGACTTTTATCACATGTATGCCGACCCCGATTGGAAGACTTTCGAGGTGATCGAAAACGCCAGCGGCAGCATCCATGACGCCATCCACAAGCACAACCCGAACCGCAAGCCGCCGTGCATCCTTGCCCGGCGCGACAGCGATTCACTGTTGGTCATCCACTATCAATCGCAGCGCCAGCTCTGTGACGTCGCCAAGGGTATCGTGCGCGGACTGGGCGAGCGCTTCGGCGAACCGATGAGCCTGCGCGAGACTCAATGCATGCATAATGGCGCGGAGAAATGCATCATCGAAGTGAGCCGAATCAGCCATTAGCTACGCCGCTGGTTTTTCTCCACAACGCAGGCCATCGCTGTTGGTGGCCTACGGGTCGCGGAATTGATCTATCCGGTTTGCGGGTTATGATGCGGGAAAAAGCCCGAACTTCATAACCGAGGCCAGCGCCATGCGGGACATCTACCCGAAGATCAAACCCTATGTCACTCACACCCTGCGCGTCGAGGCGCCGCACCGCCTGCATGTCGAGGAATGCGGCAGTCCGGACGGCATTCCGGTGTTGTTCGTGCACGGCGGCCCCGGCGCCGGCTGCTCTCCCGTGCACCGCTGTTTCTTCGACCCGGAAAAATACCACATCATCCTCTTCGATCAGCGCGGCTGTGGAAAATCGACGCCCCACGCCTCACTGGAAAACAACACCACCCAGGATCTGGTCGCGGACATGGAGTTCATCCGCGACTATCTTGGCATCAAGCAATGGCTGCTGTTTGGTGGCTCCTGGGGGTCTACTTTAAGTTTGGTGTATGCGCAGGCCCACCCCGAGCGGGTGCTGGGCTTGGTGTTGCGTGGCATCTTTCTCTGCCGCCCAGAGGAAATCCGCTGGTTCTATCAGGAGGGCGCCAGCCACATCTTTCCCGACTACTGGGAGGATTACCTGAAGCCGATCCCCGAGGCCGAGCGTGGCGATCTGCTCAAGGCCTACTACCGGCGCCTCAGCAGTGAAAACGAGGTGGCGCGCATGGCCGCAGCCAAGGCCTGGGCGAAATGGGAGGGACGCACCTCGACCCTGCACCCCAGCAAGACCGTCATCGATCATTTTAGCCAGCCGCACAATGCCCTCAGCCTGGCACGCATCGAGAGCCACTACTTCAGCCACGACAGCTTCCTCGAACCGAACCAGATCCTGCGCGACGCCGGACGTCTGGCAGGCATTCCCGGGGTCATCGTGCAGGGACGCTATGACGTGGTCTGCCCCATGCAGAGCGCCTGGGATCTGCACCGCGCCTGGCCCGATGCGGTGTTGCAGATCATCCCCGATGCCGGCCATTCGGCGTTGGAGACCGGCATCATCGATGCCCTGGTGCGCGCCACCGACGACATGGCCCGGCGGCTGGCATGATTGGCCTGCTGCAGCGGGTCAGCGAGGCCAGCGTGTGTATCGATGGCGAGCAGGTCGGACACATCGGCCGGGGCCTGCTGGTGTTTGTGGGGGTTGAACGCGAGGATACGGCGGCCGAGGCCGAGCGCCTGCTGGCGCGGATACTGGGCTATCGCGTGTTTGCCGACGATAGCGGGCGGATGAATCTTAGCCTGCGGGACGTGGCGGGCGGCCTGCTGCTGGTGCCACAGTTTACCCTTGCTGCGGATACGCGAAAGGGCGCACGTCCCAGCTTCAGCCACGCGGCCCCGCCGCAACGGGGCCAGGCGCTGTTTGCAGACATCCTCAGACAGGCCAGGCAATGCCACGCGCCGGTGGCGGCGGGCGTGTTCGGCGCCGACATGCAGGTATCGCTGATCAATGATGGTCCCGTGACCTTCTGGTTACAGACCGCCTCCACCGCTTCAGCCGTCGAACGGGCTGGTGATATTACCCTGTGATTGCCGGCAAAATACGTTATGGTGCCGCCGCCTTAATCAACTTCTTGTTCAAATTTCCTGCCTCGGCCCGAGGCTTGCCTTAAAGATTTTTCCCGCAGGGCCGAATCATGCACACGGAATAACGACAAAGGGCACCTCTCATGAATGGCCCTGTTTTTCAGGCCGGCGGCCATACGGGGTTTTAATGAATGTATAGGGACGAAGGTATGCATAGTGGGATCGCTGCAGTATTTCAGCAAAAGGGGCAGGCTCTTGCCGACCGCAAACTTCATTTTGTTCTCGTTATCCTCGCCAGTCTGGTGATGGCATCACCGGTCAGCGCTGATTACCTGTCAGAGCTGGAGTCCGAGGCGGAGTCCAGCGCCGGTGTTCCCAGCGAGGGTGTGGCCGGTTCCCTTCCCTCGCGCGGTGGCGCCATTGGTAGCTCTCGGTCCGTGGAAGGGGGGCGCAAGAGTTTTGAGCGGGCGCTGAAGGCCGAGAGGCCGCACGTCTACACCTTCTATAGTCGCCTGCCGGAGACGGATAAAGCCCGGGTGGCTGATTATCATGCGAGGTCTTCGGGAAAAATGTCGAAGACCGTCAACTTGATTCTTGATCTCTATTTCCAGAAAAAGTGATTCTCTGGCTGGCCTTGTTCCTGCCGGAAAAATGTACAGGATCCAGAAAAATAAGGATGGTTCGAAATGATGGCTTGTGAAAAATGCGGTATCCGTTTTTTGGCTGTGGTCGCAGGGCTTTTTCTTGCGGTCGCCTCCGTGCAGGCGTTGGAGGTCAATATCAGAGAGGGCCTGCCCTATGTCAGCACCATGCACGAGGGAAAGGTGGTCGAGATCCAGCGCATCCAGGACCAGAATCATGTACTGACGGGCGGGTTTTCAAAGACTTCTCGCAAATGTCCGCCTTTCTGCATCCAGCCGGTTCACGTGGCCCCGGGCGTGGCCACCGTGGGGGAGCTGGAAGTGTTGAGCTTTATTGAAAAGAAACTGAACAAGGGCAAGGGCATTCTGATCGATGCGCGCACCCCTTCCTGGTATAAAAAGGGCACCATCCCGGGCTCGATCAATATTCCTTTTACCAGCTTTGGTGACGACCAGGACGAGGCGGTCAAGGCCGCCGCCCTGGCCAAGCTGGGCGTTACGCCCAAGACCTCCTCATCCTTTCTGGACGATGCCTTGTCCAGCCTGCAGGGCATGATGGGCAATAATACTGGCAGCAGCAAATGGGACTTCAGCAAGGCCAAGGAGCTGACCCTGTGGT
>DRKS01000025.1 GCA_011051655.1 Sedimenticola sp. | reverse complement strand
GGCCTTCTCCACCGCATCCAGCTCCATCAGATAGCGTTTGACCCGGGCATAACCCCGGATATCCCCGACGCCGGTTATGCGCAAACGCAGCCGGTCCGTGCTGCTGTCCCCCGCCAGCGGCGCGAAATGGGAGGCCAGCACATCCATGCCGGCCTGGACGCCGGCCTCCACCGCCATCCCCAGGCTGTCGCCCTCGCTGTCCCAGATCAGTTCATCGCCATCCAGATAGAGGGTCCAGCCGGCCCGCCACAGGTCGGGGCCGAACTGCACCAGCCGCCCGGTCATAATGGCGTCCGGCCCGTAGCGCTCCGAAGCAAGCCGGATATTGTCGCCGAAACCACCCCAAACATCGCTGACCTGAAGGTTCGACTGGTCCTGTAGGTCCATCAGCGGAAACAGCATGGGCACGCCCCGTTCATCGGCCGCCGCCAAGACGCCCGCAAGGGCTTCCCCGTCCGCCTCCGGAGAGAGCAGGCTGCGCCTGCCATCCCGCTCCACCGCCAGCCACACCAGCGCGGTCGGCCGCGTATTGCCCCAGACCGGCATGCCGCGCTGGCGCAACAGGCGATCCACCGCCTTCTGGTCGAACTGAACCCTGAGCATCCGCACCGGCCCGGCGGGGACCGGCGCAGCCGCCGTCTCCGTTTCGGGCTCGAGGGAGGGCTCCGCCGCCGGCGCCTCGGGCGGCGCCAGGCGGTAACGGTATTGCTGAACATAACGCGGGGCCTTGGGGATGTCCCCCGCCAGTTGCGGATGATGGACGATTCCCCGGTTGCCGGTCACCTTCACCAGCACCCGCCGAAAGGCCTCGACAATGGCCTTGTTGCGCTGCTCCGTGTCCTGGCCCTCCACCGGCACCTCCGCCTCGTACAACCCGGAGACCTGGGCGGCCATGGCCGGCCCGCCGGCCAGCGCCAACAGCAACAAAAGCATTATTAAGGGTGTTTTCATATGCCTCGGGATTTTAGGGCCTGTTCACACTAATCCAATAGGTTCTGCTGGGGCTGTTTTTGCACCCGGCAAGGCAGAATGAGCGCAGTGTAGTGACGCTGCATAAGCGAATGATAACGCAGTTGGGTGCAAAAACAGCCCCAGCCCTGTGGATTAGTGTTAACAGGCCCTGGCGCACCCACCGGTTAGTGTCTAAACGAGGGCCTGTCAACACTGGTCCATGCAACCGGTTTTCGCACCTGCCCACGCAGCGCCAACCGGACAGCCCAGTGATTTGGCCCGCATTCAGGCAGATCCACACTATGAAATGTCGGCAGGCAGCAGGGCTGACGCCATCAGGGCGGCTGCTTCAGAGATCTCCAGCAAGGCGCCCATGGTATCGCCGGTGGTTCCCTCAATGCGCTTGATCATCATAAACCGCAAGCAAAGAAATACCGCCGCCAGCACCGCCAATAACGCCATGCCTTTGCTGCCGGCAATGGCTAAAGCCATGCCGGCACAGCCCAAAACGACCCAGAGGCTGGCCCTCCTCGGGTGGTGGCTGGAGAGCACGGAGCCCATGCCATTGGTGCGAACATAATCCGTGGTCAGGAGCAGCAGTGGCAACAGAGCCCTGGTCAGGGTGGGGACCAGGATCAATGCCATGTGGTTTGCCTGGCTCAACAGGGCCTCCAGTGAGGCGTACTTGGCAATCAGCACCAGCACGACGACTGTTACTCCGGCAGGACCGCTGCAGGGGTCCTTCATAATGGCCAAGGTCTTTTCCCGGTCACCATAACCACCAAGCCATGCATCGGCGCTATCGGCCAGGCCATCCAGGTGCAGGGCGCCTGTGATCAGGGTCCAAACAGCCAACAGCAAGGCGGCACGCACACCATCGGCGGCACCGCTGGTGGCCCATGCCGTCAGGGCCAGAATTCCCCCAATAAGAAGGCCGACCAGCGGGTAGCAGAGCAAGGAGCAACCGATCTGCCGGTCGCTGGCCCGGCCGTAATCGGGCAGCGGCAGACGGGTCAGAAGCTGCAGTGCTATGAGGAGGGGTTTGAGCATCTGTTCATTGGGTTCAGATTGTGCCCGGCCAGTGAGCAGTGGCTAAAACCTGTTTCGTCAGTGGATATGCGTAGCCGGCTGAGTGAGGCGTGGGGCACCTCCAGCCGCATCAGATTCTGGACGGGCATGCCAAGCACCTCCGCCAGGATGAGGCGGATGGGGCCGCCATGGGTGATCAGCAGAAGGTGCCTTGCCGGATGCCCGATGATTCTGTTCCAGCCATCAAGCACCCGCCGCTGAAACCGCTGAAAGGACTCGCCACCGGGTGGCGGATGGTTGGGCGGATCCCGCCAGAAGGCGCTGAGCCGGCCTGCATCCGTTGCGGCTATCTCCGCTGCAGTCAACCCTTCCCAGTCGCCGAAGTCCATTTCCCATAAGCAGGCTTCCTGGGTATAGGGGATGTTGCGTGCCTCGGCCAGATTCCGGGCGAAAAGGGCGCAGCGCTTGGCCGGGGAGCTGATGATATGCCCCCAGGGCGGAGCTTCTGCCACGGCGGCCTGCAGTTGCGCCCAGCCATGGCGGGTCAGCATGTCATCGGCACGCCCTCGAAACCGGCTGCCGCCTTCGGCTTCACCGTGGCGCAACAGATCGATCAGCTTCTCAGGCATGCTTTTCTGACACGCCGGCCTCGGCAAATGTGGCCATATCATTATGCAGGGCGCAGGCAAGGCGCAATATGGGGAGCGCCGCAGCCGCGCCGCTGCCTTCGCCAAGCCGCATGCCAAGATCCAACAGGGGCGCAGCGCCAAGGGCATCAAGCACCGTCACATGCCCCGGTTCTGCTGATTTGTGGGAAAAGATAAGCCATTCTTCAACCCCTTTGTTGATTCTGACTGCAATCAGTGCTGCGACACTGGAGATAAAACCGTCCACCAATGCCGGCAGGCCTTTTGTAGCGCAGGTGATATAGCTGCCTGTAAGGGCCGCTATCTCAAATCCACCAAGCCGGCGCAAGATCTCAAGCGGGCTGCTCAAGTGATCCTTATGATGGGTGAGCGCGCGCTGTATTACTTCCGCCTTGCGGTTGATCCCGTTCTGATCCAGTCCCGTGCCCGGCCCCGCCAGTTTGTCCGCGGCCACGCCGGTCAGGGCGCAAGCCAGTGCGCTGGCGGAGGTGGTGTTGCCAATCCCCATTTCCCCACCGATGAAGATTTGGGCGTTGCCCCGCGCCGCCCGCTCCACCGCCTGCCGTCCGGCGTTGAGGGCCTGTGACAACTGCTCCGATGTCATGGCCGCCTCCTTGGCCAGATTTGCGGTGCCGGCGGCTATGAAGTGGTTGTGTACGCCATCCAGTGAATTGTCGTGTTCCACAGTGCCCAGATTGACCACCTCCAGCCTGGCGCCAATTTGTTGCGCCAGCACGCTGATGGCGGCGCCGCCGCGGGTAAAGTTGCGCACCATTTCCAGGGTTACGGCCTGGGGAAAGGCAGAGATGCCTTCGGCTGCCACCCCATGATCGGCGGCAAAGGAGGTGATCTGGATTCGATCCAGTTTGGGACAGACCACCCCTTGCATCGCGGCCAGTCTAATGGCGATCGATTCCAGTTCGCCGAGGGCGCCCGGGGGTTTGGTCAGCCGGGCCTGGCGTTGTTCGGCGGCCAGGCGCGAGGGTTCGTGGAGGGGGGCGCCGGGAGCGCTCAGCCAATCTGTTTGCATCAGTTGTTTCCTTTAAGAAAATGGGGCAGGCCTGCAATGGTCAGAACCACCCGGTCACAAACCCGGGCGACCTGCTGGTGCACAAGCCCGGCTTCATCACAGAATTTTCGGGACAGCTCTTCCATCGGGATGACGCCCAGTCCGGTTTCATTGGTTACCAAGACGATCTCGCCCGGCAGGGTGGGAAGGCATTGCAATAGCGCCTGGCGTTCTTGTTCAAGCCGGCTGTCGTCGTCCAGAAGCAGCAGGTTGGTCAGCCATAGGGTCAGGCAGTCTACCACCAGAAAGTGATCCTCTCTTGCCTGCTGGCGCAATGTTTTCGCCAGGCTGCAGGGCTCCTCGATCAACGACCATTCCGCCGGCCTTTGGGTGCGGTGATGTTCAATACGCTGCCGCATGGACTTGTCTTCCGCTGTCGCAGTGGCGATATAGGTGACCGCCAGGCCCGAGTCCTCTGCATACTGTTGCGCCAGGCGGCTTTTGCCGGAGCGGACACCGCCCAGAATGAGTGTCTTCATCCGGCCAGTCCCAGTAACTCATCAATTGCCCCAAGATCCAGGTGTTGCGCCATGGCATCGGCCAGCCGGTCGATCCCTTGTTCACGCAGCAGCCGGTAATCAGGCGTCTGGGGATCGCTCAGGCCCGCCCAGCGCAGCAGGCTGTCACAGCTTTCGGCAGATTCAAACAGGCCGTGCAAATAGGCCCCCATGACCTGCCGGTCTGGCGAGATGGCACCGTCGGACCGGACGCCCAAATCCACCAGCGGCCTTTCCAGCGCGGTCCCCTGGCTGAAGCCGGCATGGATTTCATAACCGCAGACATCTGTATATTCCAACAGCAGCCGCCCCGTAACGTTATGGAGCTGTTTTTCAGTTTGCAAGACAGTATGCATTTCCAGCAACCCCAGGCCGGGGCTCTCTCCCGGTTCCCCCTCCATGCCATGCGGGTCATTGATCGCCTGGCCCAGCATCTGGAAGCCGCCACAGATGCCCAGCACCTTGCCGCCATAGCGCAGGTGGCGCTGTATGGCCTGCTCCCAACCCTGTTTCCTCAGCCATTCCAGATCCCTGCGCACGCTCTTGCTGCCGGGAAGAATGATTAGGTCAGCCGCCGGTATGGACTGCCCGGCATGGATCATCCGCAGATCCACCTGGGGGTGCAGCCGCAGGGGATCAAAATCGGTGTGGTTGCTCAGGCGCGGCAGGGCGGGCAGGATGACCTTTATGCCGTCGCCAGCGACTGTAACGGCCTCCCGGTTGAGACTGTCTTCCGCCTCCAGGTGCAGTTGATGGAGGTAGGGCAGCACCCCGAGAACCGGTATATTGGTGCGCTGTTCCAGCCATTCCAGGCCGGGTTGCAGCAAGGCGCTGTCACCGCGGAAGCGGTTGATGACGAACCCCTTTATCCGCGCCCGTTCGGATTCGGTCAGCAGCTCCAGGGTGCCGACCAGGTGGGCGAAGACACCGCCCCGGTCGATATCCGCCACCAGGATGACCGGGCAGTCCACCGCCTCGGCAAAGCCCATGTTGGCGATATCGTTTTCACGCAGATTAATCTCCGCCGGGCTGCCGGCGCCTTCGGCAAGAATTATTTGGTACTGCCGGGCAAGACGCCGGTAGGACTCCAGCACGGCGGGCCTGACGGCCTGCTTGTAACTGTGATAATCCCGTGCCTCCATGGTGGCCGCGGCGCGTCCCTGGACGATGATCTGGGATCCTTGGTCGCTGTTGGGTTTCAGCAGCACCGGGTTCATGTCGGTGCGGGGAAGAATGCCTGCCGCCTGCGCCTGCACCGCCTGGGCGCGCCCGATCTCACCACCATCGGCCGTTACGGCGCTGTTGAGGGCCATATTCTGCGGCTTGAACGGGGCGACGGAAAGATTGCGACGCGCCAGCAGCCGGCAGAGGCCCGTGACCAATGCGCTCTTGCCCGCATCAGAGGTGGCGCCCTGAACCATCAAGGTGCTCATGGCGCGCAGGTCTCCTGCCGGATCCGTTGCAGTGCGGCCTGCAAGCGATCGGATTCTGCCGGGCAGGCGGGCAGGCCAAAGCGCAGACTGGCGGGTTTATGAAACAGCCGGGTAAGGATGCCATGTTCAGCCAACTGGTGATGAATCTGTTTTGCCTCCGGAGTGATGACCCACTGGAACAGCATGGTTCCGCCCGCCGGTTTGAGTCCCACAGTCTGCAACAGCCGGGCAAGCCGGGCTGCCTGTCGGGCCAGTTGCCGGCGGGTCCGCTGTTGCCACTGGCGATCCTGCAGGGCCCGGCAGGCGATCCAGCGGGAGGGGCCGGAAACGGCCCATGGCCCCAGGCGTTCGTTCAATCGCTCCAGCAGGGATTCCTCCGCCAGTACAAAACCCACCCTGACGCCGGCCAGGCCAAAAAACTTGCCCAGAGAGCGCAGTACGATCAGGCCGGGCAGAGTGCTGTCCGGGGCAAGGGAGTGTTCTGGGGTGTTGTCCATAAAGGCCTCATCCAACACCAGCCAGCCCCCGCGGCCGGCCAGTGTCTGCCGCCAGGTCAGAAGCTGCTCCCGGCTGAAACGGCCTCCCGTGGGATTGTTGGGATGAATCAAAACCAGGACGTCCAGTTGGCCGATCCGGCAGTCTATCTGCTCTGCCGTGAGCGAATGAACAGCATGCCCGGCCCGTGACCAGGCGGCGGCATGTTCCGCATAGCCGGGTGAAATAATCCCGACCCGGCAGGCCGGGCGCAGTTGGGGGATCATTTGGATCGCCGCCTGCGATCCGGCCACCGGCAGCAGGGCGGGGGCCCGGTAGTAGTCCCGTGCGATTACCCTTAGCTCATCACCATCTTCCGGCAGGCGTTGCCAGACCCTATCCGGAACGGCCGGAACCGGCCAGCCATTGGGATTGATGCCGGTGGAGAGGTCGAGCCACTGTTCCAATGGAATGGCATGGCGGCTTGCGGCCGCCCGCAGTCTGCCGCCATGTTCAAGCAATGAGCCAGCCTCCAGCGGCAATGACGGCCAGCCAAAGCAGCAGGCTGTTGCGCAGCAGCCTCAAGGCCCGCCCGATGTCGTCCGTATTCGGTTCATGCCCGCTGCCCAGGATCGGGCGCCGCCGGGTTCTGCCCTGATAGACCGCCGGACCGCCCAGGCGGATATTCAATGCGCCCGCCCCGGCGGCCATAACAGGCCCGGCGTTGGGACTCTCCCAGCACGGCGCCTGTTCGGACCAGCAGCGCAGGGCCTGTTGACCGGCATTCGCTCCCGCGGTACCGGCATGCCGTACATCCTGTAACTGAAAAGAGCCCGCCAGTGCGTAAGTCAGCGCGGTAAGCCGGGCCGGCGCCAGGTTGAGCAGATCATCCAGCCGGGCGGCCGCCCAGCCAAAGGCCCGAAAGCGGCTGTTGCGGTAGCCCCACATGGCGTCCAGGGTGTTGATCAGCCGATAGCCAACCACCCCGGGCGCCCCTGCAACCAGAAACCAGAACAGGGCGCCGAAGACGGCGTCACTGCCGTTCTCCAATACCGATTCGATTGTGGCACAAGCCACATCCGAAGGCTGCATCGCCCCGGTTTCACGGCTGACGATCCGGCTCACCCGCCGGCGTGAGGCCTCCAGGTCACCCTGTTTTAAAGCGCTTATGACCTGGCCTGCATGTTCGACCAGGCTGCGGTTGCCCAGGGCCAGATAGAGCACAATCAGGCCCATGATGGGACTTAGCGCTTCTGCCAGGGCCGTAAGCAGGACAAAGGGCGTGACCAGCAACAGCAAAGCGATCAAACCGCGCAGGCGGCTGCTTCCGTGCGGCCGGTTCAGTTTCGACTCCAGCCTGTCGGCCAGCCAGCCAAAGCCGGCCAGGGGGTGCCAGCGGCGCGGTTCGCCCAGCAGGGCATCCAGCAGCAAGGCCCCAAAAATCATGCCAACCACCGCCGTCACCGGCCAAACCGCTGGATTGTCTTTTGGTACAGTGCGGGATCGCCGCCATCCTGGGACAACTGGAACAGGCTGTCGCCGTACCGGTCCACAAACTGGATGCCCCGCTGCTGCTCTCCCTGGGCGACAAACCAGGCGGCATCCACGGCAGCGAGATCAATCTGAAACCGGCCGCTGCCGTTGCCCAGAAGGAGTTGGTCATTGTCAGCGCGCAGCTCTGCGCCATCGAGGGCCAGCCGGGCCGTCACTGCATTGCGATTCTGCACAGTGGCGCGCAGTGGCCCCCAGGTCTTGCAGCTCTCCAGCAGTTTTGACCATTTTCCGGCCGCCGCCTGGCGCACCCGGAAGCGGCAAGGCGCTTCCTCATCACCCCTGTTCGCCAGGGCGCCAAGCACGGCGCCCAGCGGCACATCAAACCGGCTGGCGGCCTCGGGCAGGGTCTCCCGGGGATGCGCCAGCAGATGTTCACGCAGGGTGTTTTGCCAGCCCTCCAGGCCCAGGCTCAGCGAGCGGCCTGCCTGCTCCCCCTCATGGGCGTCTCCCGTCAGATCCTGGTATTTATTGCGGTAGCCTCTTGGGGTGATCATCAGGCCCTCCCGCCAATAGCTGTCGGCGTTGCCGATGAGCACGGTGCTGAGCATGCCGATGTCGCACTGTGACATCTGATCCAGCCGCACCCGCTGGATATGCTGCCGTTGCCGGTAGGCTGACTTGACGATGGCCACGGGGGTGGAGGGGGCGCGGTACTGCAGCAGGATGCGCTGGGCCTCGATGATCTGCCCGGTGCGGCGGCCGCTCTTGGGGTTATACAGGGCGATGACGAAGTTGCCCCGGGCCGCCGCTTGCAGCCGCCGGGCGATTTGCGGCCAGGGGGTGAGCAGGTCGGAGAGCGAGATGGCGCAGAAATCGTGGGTCAGCGGTGCGCCGACCAGGGAGGCGGCCGCATTGAGGGCGGTGGAACCCGGAATGACTTCGACCTGGATGCCACTGCCGGGGCTCCAGCCCGACTGCAGCAAGATCTCGTAGGTGGGGCCCGCCATGCCGTAGACACCGATATCACCGGATGAGATCAAGGCCACCGTCTTGCCGAGCCTGGCCTGTTCCCAGGCGGCCATGCAGCGGTCGATCTCTTCGGTCATGCCTTTGCGCACCACCTCCTTGCCGGGCAGCAGGTGCTCCACCAGCTTGATGTAGGTGGCGTAACCGATGACCACGTCCGCTTCTTCTATAGCGGCCCGGGCGCGCAGCGTCATCTGTTCTTCCGAGCCGGGGCCGAAACCGACCAGGAGAATTTTGCCTTTGTCATTCATCGGTTGATCATCCCGACCGGGGCAATAGAGATGGTGGCGTTCCGGCCATCCCTGCCCCGGTATTTGTGCTTTTCCACAATCAGCTGGTCCATGGTGGCATTGGCCAGCAACAGCGCGGCCGCCTCACCCACCGAGGGTGTTCCCATGTATTTCAGGACGGTCTCCGAGGGATGGGGAACCTCCACCTGCGCCAGTTCACGGGCTGAATAAAAATGCAGTGGCCAACCGTTGTTCTCGGCCAGGGCCAGCAGGCCGGGTTCATCGCTCTTTTTATCGATAGTGGCCATGGCGGTGATACAGCCGCGCTCCAGGCCGATATCGCTGAGGGCCTGATTGAGCGCGGTTTCAATGGTTTCCAGTGCGGTCCCCCGGTCGCAGCCAATGCCCAGCACCACCCGCCGGGGCGGGCGATAAATCACCAGGCGCCCCGCCAGCCGGGTGCGGGTGGACTCTGCTATGGCGCGGTGGGTAATCCAGAGAATGCTGCTGAACCGGTCAGGGTCGATCCCTTCAAAACGGTCGAACAAGTGGATGTTCGGTGGGAGTGGCGTCTCTTCGTTCCACCATGCCTTTGAGCCGCACTCCTGCACCAGGGCGATGGGTTCACCATTGACCGCGCTGGCCGCCGCCTGGGTCAGGTTCGCCTTGGGGGCCTCGACCTTCCAGCCCAGTTCCCGGCCCAGGATATCAATGGGCAGGACGCCGAGGGATTCGGATGCGGTGGTGATCACCGCCCGGGCGCCGATCAATCCGGCGATCTGTTCGGCAAAGGCGTTGGCCCCGCCAATATGCCCGGAGAGAATGGGCACAACAAAGCGGCCCGCGTCATCAATGACGATGACACCGGGATCTTGCTCCTTGGCCCGGATGCAGGGGGCAATGAGCCGCACCGCCGCGCCAATGGAGAAGAGCAGCACCAGTTGATCATAGCGCTCGAACAGTTCCGCAATGTGATTACGAACAGGCGGCCGAACGGCCTGTATCCGGTTTGGCACGCCATCCAGCTCAGTCTGAAACCGCTCACTGACAAAGAGGTCGGCCCGGGGCAACCCTGGCCCCAACCGGGTCAACCGTTTTGCCCCATGGCGGGTAATGGCGACCATGGCGATTTTTTGAGTGGCGCGCATCGCGGTTACCGGGCCTTGCGTTTCCTGCAACCGCGGACCATGGGGCCGCGCACCCGGTGGCTGTTGCGCACCAGAAGGAGGGAGAGATAGTTTACTTTTTCACCGCGCAGTTGGTCCAGATCATGGACGATGCGCTCCTCCGGCGTGCCCGCCCTTTCAATAAAGGCGCTCTCTTCCATCAGGCCGCGCGCTTCCAGCAGGTCTAGGATTTGATCCAGTATGGCGTTGACCTTGAGCAGCACCAGGGTGTCGAAATCGGCCAGCAGCCGGTCCAGCATCTCCACGCCATAACCGGCGGGCACAATGGCCAGGGTATCGTCGGTATCGGCCAGGGGCATTTGCAGATCAGCGGCGGCGGCGTTGAAAGAGGAGACGCCGGCGATGGTTTTGATTTCGACAGCGCTGTCGATGGATGCAACGGTGCGCGCCAGGTGGCTGAAGGTGGCGTAGGTAGAGGCGTCGCCCTCTACCAGAAAGAGCACGTCTTCCCCCCGGCGCAGGATCTCCAGCACGGTCTGCGCCGCCCTGAGCCAGTAGCCTGCCAGCTTCTCCTTATCATGGGTCATGGGAAAGATCAGTGCAGTGTGGTTGTCCGGCAGGGGCAGCCCCGAGCGCCGGACCACATCCAATGCATAGCTGTCACTCTTTTCGTTGCGAATGGGATAGGTCCAGTGGGCGCCGCTCTGTAACAGATCCCAGGCCCGCCGTGTGATCAGGCCCGGATCACCGGGGCCGACAGAGACGCCGTAAAGTTTTCCGCTCATTGATTACCTCGTTGTGCTGAGATGATCCAGACTGGGGTCTCGGCCTGCAGCCGCTGCATATCCAGAATGGGTTTGTTGTGGGAGACCTGCAGTTGGCAAAGCGCCCAGTCCGCATGGTGTTTTTTCAGCCGATCGATGGCGCCGTGCATGTTTTCCAGGGTGATAAAGTTCATCACCAAACGCCCCCCCTGCCTCAATCGGGCCAGGGCGATATCGATAAGTTGCGCCAATTCACCACCGGAACCACCGATAAAAACCGCATCGGGGTCCGGCCATTGTTCCAGTCCCCGGGGCGCCCTGGCCTGGGTCAGCCGATAGTTGGTCAACGCAAACCGTTGCTGATTCCGCCGGATGATGGCGGCGTCATCGGTATTCTTCTCCATGGCGAAGACAAAGCCGTCCGGGCAGAGCCGGGCCGCTTCCATGCCGACGGCGCCGGAACCGGCGCCGATATCCCAGACGATGCTGTCAGGGCGCAGTTGCAGATGGGCCAGCGAAACCGCCCGCACTTCACGTTTGGTGATGAGGCCGTGATTCGGCTTGCGCCGCCGGTAAGCATCATCCTCCAGGCCAAACAGCACTTCAGCCGGCCGGGGCGATACCGGCCGCAGGATCACCATATTGGGGTCGGCAAACTGCCGCTGTTTGGCCTCGGCCACGGACATAAAGCCGAACACCCGCTCGCCGGGCTGCAACAGGCGCTCGGCGACAGCCATTTCGTACCGGTCAGCCAGTGACGCCGCATCCAGCATGCGGGCAATGCGGCCGGGGCTGTTTTCACGGCTGGTGAATATGGCCAGCAATTGCTGCCGCCGGATCTTACGCAGCAGTGGATAGAGCCCGTGATCGGGACCCGCATCCGGGTTCCACTCCCCGGCGTCTCTGCCGTGAATGGAGCAGATTTGGGCCTCCTGCCAGGCCAGGCCAAGGCGGGCGAAGGCCAGTTGCAGCAGCGAGGTGTTGGGGATGACGGCGCATTGCTCCGTCCCCAGTTTTTCCATCAGATAGCGGCCGATGCCGTGACAGAGGGGATCGCCCGTTGCGAGCACAACAGCCTGCCTTCCCTGCTTCAGCGCGGAGGCAACCCAATGCGGGATCTTGTTAAAACGGCCCGTCAGGTCTTCGCGCCTGGCATCCGGCCTGATCTCGTTGGCGAACAACCCCAGGGTGCGGGGGCTGCCGATCAGGAGATCGGCCTGCCGGATGAGTTGCAGCGCCATCCGGGTCATGCCGGCGGCTCCATTATCAAGGACGCCGATAACGTGGCAGTCAGGCATCTGAAACCTCCACCAGCTTGTTGCCCTCAAAATCACACACCAGCACCCCCAGGGTGAATCGGCCTGGATAGCGTTGTTTCAGGGTGGTGATAACCCGTTCTGCCAGGGCCTTCAGAAAGGCCTCCTGCAGCCCGGCTTGCGCCAGGCGTTCCGTGGCGAAGCGGGCGGTCTTGGCCTGGCGTATCTCCCTGCAGATACGGTCATCGGCGCCCACTGCGGCGGCAATATCCGCCACCAACTCCATGTTCACCGGATTGCGCCCGGCATGGGTAATGGTTTCGCCCTGGGCCATCTTGACCAGTTTGCCCACCATGCCACCGATAATGACGTGGGGGATCCGGCGGGCCACCAGGGTATCGAAGGCGGGTTTGAGAAAGTCGCCCATCTGCACAAAGCAGGCGGGGGCCAGTTCAGGCAGTTCCCGCATGGCGCACTTCTCGGTGCGCCCGCCGGTGGTGAGCACGATGGTCTCTTGTCCCTGGTTGGCGGCCACCTCAATGCTCTGCACCACGCAGGTGCAAAAAGCGGCGGTGGACCAAGGGCGGACGATGCCGCTGGTGCCCAGAATGGAAATGCCGCCAATGATGCCCAGCCGGGAATTCAGGGTGCGCCTGGCCATCTTTTCACCGCTGGGCACAGAGATGGTGACCTCGATGCCGCTTTCCTCCAGCAGCGAGGCGGCCGCCTCCTTGATGTTCCGCCGTATATTTTTTCGTGGCACCGGATTGATAGCCGGGCCATTTATCTCCAGCCCGAGCCCGGCCATGGTGACGGTGCCCACGCCTTTACCGCCGAGCAACAGGATCTGGCCAGGCCGGCCGGGCAGTATTTTAAGATCAGCCGTGAGGTGGGCCTTGTCTGTCACATCCGGGTCATCACCGGCATCTTTGATGACGACGGCATGGGCCCGGTCACCTTGGCAGTAACCCTCGATCACGCTGAATTTCACCCGGTCGCCATTGGGCAGCAGGCAGTCGACCCGGTCCGGCACCTTGCCGGTGACCAGGCCGATGGCGGCGGCACGGGCGGCGGCAGCCGAACAGGCTCCGGTAGTGAAGCCTGTCCGGGCGCCTCTTTTTTTCATGGGGCCTTGCGTTGCGCCGCTTCGGCCAGGGCCAGCAGCGCATGGAGGGTGGAGACCACCAGCGTGGAGCCGCCTTTGCGGCCCTGGGTGATGATCCAGGGGACTTCGTTGAGCGCGGTGACGGCCTCTTTGGATTCCGCCGCGGAGACAAAGCCCACCGGCATGCCGATGATCAGGGCGGGGCGGACCCCCTCTTCCCGAATCAATCGAATGATCTCCAGCAGGGCCGTCGGGGCATTGCCGATGGCGACGATACCGTTATCCAGCAGGCCCAGCCGGTGAGCCTTGCGCATGGCCTGTACCGCGCGGGTGCTGTTTTCGCTCTTCGCCCGGGCGATGACATCTTCGTCCGAGATGAAATGCCGGGTGCCAACGCCGAAATGCTTCAACCGGGGCCTGGAGAGCCCTACGCAGATCATCTCGACATCGGCCACGATGGGGCGGCCTTGCGTTATGGCGTTGAG
>DRKS01000024.1 GCA_011051655.1 Sedimenticola sp. | reverse complement strand
TATTTGGTTTTTGGAACAATCTGGCTTCGCATCTTGAACGATCAGCCTTGAAGCATAGCTACGGCTATGCTTCGGCGGCCGATCGTCCAACCTGCTTCGCCAGCTTGCCCCAAAAATCCAAATCCTGGTGAGAAATGCGGGTTAACGCTTCCGGTTAATCCAGCCCACCACGCCCAGCGCGCCGAAGAATGCCGCAATAATCACCGTCTGCAGGTCGGCCTGGAGCCACTTTGCCGAAAGGCCGCCGGCGGCGGCCCCCAAGGCGCCGAAGGAAAGCCCCCGCATAAAACGGCAGAACCAGCAGCCAGAGGATGTCGTTTTCATTTTCAGGCGGCGTTGGCGGGCAAATGGGAAAACCCCCGGCTGCACTCGATATGCCGGTCGAGCCGGCTGCCGGGCGGAAACTCCTGGGCCACGACCCAGATCTGGGCGATATCATCGCTGAGCTGCGGCAACATGGCCAGGGAGTTGCAGGTGCGTTCGTGGTCAAAGAACGCAAAGGGCTCGTCCAGGAATATGAACTGCTCACCCGTCTCCGTGCTGTCAATCAACTGTTGGGAAAGGGCCAGCCGAACCGCCAGCATGATCTGGCGCTGGGTGCCGCTGGAGATTTCATGCAAGGCCATGTAATCCCGTTTCTCATTCGAGAAGACCCGGATATTCAAATCATCATCAACCTTGAGATGCTCATAACGGCCTTCGGTAAACAGGGGCAGGGTGCGCCCCGCCAGCTCGCGCAGGTCACCATTGAAACGCCGGGACATATGTTTGCCGGCCCCGCCAAGCAGCCCTTCCGCCAATTCCCTTACCGCTATGCGGCGCCGGTGCTCCGCGATTTTTTTCGCCGCGGCGCTGCGCCGCCGCAGGAGATCCGCGGCATTCTGCAAGCGCTCCTTTTCCGCGTTTACGGCCGCGTCCAGGCGGGCCATCTCTTCCTGCCGCACTTGACTTTGCTCATGTATCCGGCCCAGCTCGCAATCGGCAATCCCGCGCGCCTCATCCAGGCCCGTCTCATAATCGGCAATACCCTCGCCGGCGGCGCCGAGCCTTGCCGCCAGCACGGTGGCGGCATTGCCAAGACCTTCCACCCGCCCCCTCATGATGGCCAGGCCTCCCAGGGCGATAAGCCACATGAACCCCAGCAGCCCGCAGAGCATGCCCCAGGGAAAGCCGCCCGGCTGACCCTGGGATCCCGGCGCCCAGGCGGCGAAGGCCGAGCCGATCACTCCCACCGTCAGGAGGCCGCACAGGATGCCGATGGACCGGCGGCTGCGCCGGGCGGCCGCCAGCCGGGGCATGTTCTCTTCCCAGGCCTTCAAGGCGGACTCCAGCTCCCGCGCCTGCCGCTCGGCCCGGTGCTGTTCCTCTTCCAGGGCGCTGTATTGCGCCTCCAGCTCCCGGAGATGATCCTTTTGGATATCCAGCGCTTCCAGTTCGGCATCCATGGCGGCCATCCTGGATTTGATATCCGCTATGGCCATGCGATCCTCATCGGTCTCGCGCTTGATATCCCTGCCGACCGCCTCCAGCGCCGCCAGGCCCGCCATGGCCTTCACCGCCTGGCTGTGGGGATGGGGCGTCGTGATCTCCCGCTGGGCCAGGTAGAAGGACTCGATGAACTCGTCGAAATCGTAACCCACCAGCCGGCACAGCGCCTCGTCCACCGCCTCCACGCCGGAAATGATGGAGTCATCCATCAGGCCTATCCGGCTGAGGCAGGCGCTCCTGTTGCCCTCGTTATCCAGAAAGCGGGCGATTTTGTAGCCCTCTCCATCCGCCGTGCTGAAGGAGAGCTCCACCGAGCAACGGGGCTGGCCCCAGCGGATGATCTTCTCCAGTTCGTCCGGGCCGCAGGAAAAGGTGCGGCCGAACAGGGCGAAACAGATGATTTCGCCAATGGCGCTCTTGCCGGACTCATTGGGGCCGCTGATCGCTATCACGCCCGCCTCGGGCAGATCCCTCAACTCCAGCCTGGCGTACTTGAGCATGTTCTCGGCCAGAACGCTGATGATGATCATTCGCTCCCCCGGCGCATCCTTACCCGCAGCTTGCGCTGCGCCAACTCCATCGCCTCCAGGAACAGGGCCTCATTGAAGGATTTGCCGGAAGTGCGCCAGCGCTCGAGCTCGGCCTTGCAGTAGGCGCTGAAATTGGCCTCCGGCCCCCGCAGCCTGGAGGCGCTGAGCGGTTTGCTTTTGTTTTCTCTCGACATCTTTACCCTTTAAAGCTTGATTCGCAGCCAGTATAAGACCTCAGCCGAGAACGCGGAACCAGGCGGTCAGGTCCGCCAGGTCCAGCTCCCGCACGGCGATCTCCAGGCGGGTATCCAACGCAACCGGCTGCGCCAGCCGGATCTTCGTCTCCATGGCCAGCTCCGGGATGATGACCGTCGCGCGCCGGTCGGCCATTTCCACCACCACCCCTTCCCCCCGCCACCCGGGATGGCGGCTGAGATAAACCAGCTTCCAGTGGAGATTGGAGAAGCGCTCGGCCTTGCGCACACTGCCGGCCACCGCCTCCGCCGCGCCGATGCGCCCCCTGACCTCCTTGACGGACAGGGGCTCTCCTCCCGCCAGATGGGCGCGCAATTGCTGATGCACCACCAGGTCCGTGTAGCGCCGCAAGGGGCTGGTGGCGCGGCAGTAGGCCGCCAGCCCCAGGCCGGCATGGGGCTCCGGCTGGAGCCTGGACTGGCTGGGCTTGAGGGAGCGGCGGCAGGCGTACATGGCGGCCAGGCCCGCGGGCGCCACGGGGATCCCCGGCGAGGCCTGGGTGGCGAAAGGAACCGGGATGTCCCGCTCCAGGGCGAAACGCGCGGCCGCCTCGCCCGCCATGAGCATGATGTCCGTCACCATGTCCCTGCTGTCCAGCCGGGACAGGGGCCGGATCCGCACCTCGCCATCCCGCACCCGCACCGTCACCTCCGGCAGGTCGATCCGGAAGGCGCCCGCGGCGTTGCGCCGTTCACGGTAGCGGCGGGCCATTTCCAGGAGGCGGTCAAAGGGGGGCTGATGCAGCCTTTCAGCGGCCCCGGCATAGCTGATCCGGGTCACGGCCACCCGGGTTGGCGCCACCTCCACGTCCGTGATTTCCGCATCCGCGCCAAGCCGGAAGCCAAAGGAGAGGGCCGGCGATGTCTGCGCCAACCCCAGGCCCAGGCGTTCCGTCACGGCCCAGGGCAGCATCTGGATGGTGGTCTCGGGCAGATAGAGATTGGCGCAGCGGGCACGGGCCTCCAGGTCCATGGGGCTGTCCGGCCCAGCCAGCGCCGCCACGTCCGCCACATGCACCCAAATGCGGTCGCCATCCAGGCTGATAGCGTCGTCCGGGTCCTGGTTGCCCTCGTCGTCGATGGCGAAGGCGGGCAGATGGGTGAGATCCAGCCGCTCCTCATCGGGCAACGGCGGCACCTCGAGATCAGGCGGGCCAACAGGCTGTCCCAGGCGCCGGGGATAGGGGTTGAAGTCCCTCTCCCAATAACCCAGGCCGACCAGCAGGCGGTGGGCGTTCTCCGGGGTCTCCTGCCGTCCCAGCGCCTGGAGGATGCGGCTGTGCTTCGACTGGTTGAAGGCGAGCCGCTCCACCTCGCCCAGGCGCCGGTGATCGGCCGGTATGATTTCACATCTGCCGAGGCGCTCCAGAAATTCCGCCCAGTCCCGCTCCGCCGCCGCCTTCTCCTCCCGCCGCCTGCGGTCCGAGGCCACCTGTTCCTCCGTGCGGACGCTGATGGAATCCGGCTCTCCCTCGAAATAGAGCCCATCCGCCACCAGCCGCCAGGCCGCCCAGGCGGTCGCCGGAACATATTCGCCATAGATGAGCTCCGCCAGTTCGGGCAGGTTCGTGCCGCCGCCCGCCAGCAGCGCCCAGGCCTCCTCCATTTCCCCCTCACAGGGTTTCAGTTCCGACAGGCTGGCAATGGGGCCGGGGTGCAGCAACAGGATATCCTTGGGCCGCACCCGCTTGGCCTTAGTACCTTCAAGCTCGATCTCGATCTTGTCGGTGACGGTGAGCACCCGGGCGGGGCGGGCCTTGTACAGCACCAGGCTGCCGGGGATTGGAGGATCTTGCTGCATGGTGAACGGGGCGCCAAACGAAAACAAACGCGGATTATAGAGGAGTGCGCTGTGATAAACTGCCCTATCTTTCTCTCTGCGGAAATAAAAGACTCAGACATGAACGCACAATGGCAGGCCTTTCTCGAATCCCGCTCCGCCATTATCGGTGAGGACGGCCTGGTCCGGTTCGAAAACAGCGGGACCGGTCAGACCCTTGCCCTGTATGATCTCTCCCACCTTGGGTTGATACGCCTCAGCGGTGAAGACGCAGCCGACTTCCTCCAGGGACAGGTCACCAACGACATCCGCGAACTGACCCCGGACCGCTGCCAGTTCAACGGCTGTTGCGATCCCAAGGGCCACCTGCTGGCCAACTTCTGGGCCTTCCGCCGGGACGGCGACATTTTCCTGCAACTGCCGGGGAATATGCTCCCGTCCCTCCTCAAGCGGCTCTCCATGTTTGTCCTGCGCGCCAAGGTCGCCGTGACCGACGCCAGTGACGATCTCGTGCGCATCGGCGTCGCCGGCGAGGGGGCGGAGGCCCTGCTCGGCAGTCTCATCCCGGAACCGCCCGCCGGGCCGGGCGGCGTCACCCACACCCGGGGGCTGACCCTTGTCCGGCTGCCGGGAGACAGGCCGCGGTTCGAAATCATCGGTGAGGCGCCCGCTGTTGAGAAGCTCTGGGAGCAACTCTCAAGCAGGGCCGCCCCCACGGACTCCGCCTGCTGGGCGCTGCTCGATATCCGGGCCGGCATTCCGACCGTCTATCCCGCCACGGCGGGGGCCTTCATCCCCCAGATGATCAACATGCAGCTCATCGGCGGCGTCAGCTTTCAGAAGGGCTGCTACTGCGGCCAGGAGATCGTGGCCCGCACCCAGCACCGGGGGACCCTCAAGCGCCGCATGTACCTGGCCCACATCGCCACGGACCGGCCGCCCGCCGCCGGGGACGAACTGTTCTCGCCGAGCGCGGAACACGGCAAGGCGGCGGGCGTCGTGGTAGACGCCAGGCCCGCGCCGGAAGGAGGCTGCGACGCCCTGGTCATGGTGCAGATCCCCTGTTTCGAAGCGGACGATATCCACCTGGGGGACAGCGAGGCGGGCCCGAAACTGGAGTTCCGCGATCTCCCTTACGCCCTGGAGGGATAAAGTTCCCCTCTTCCCCTGCCGATATCTTAGGGCCTGTCAACACTAATCCGCCCGTAGCGTAGAGCCAGCCGGGACAAGAGGGAAGCAATGGTTAGCGATTCAGAATTCCTGGAGCGTCTGCAAACCTCCATCGAACAAAACAGCATCGTCCTCCCCACCCTGCCCGAAGTGGCCCTCCGGGTGCGGGACGCGGTCGAACAGGACAACGCCACGGCCAAGGACATCTCCGACCTGGTGGCCACGGACGCCGCCCTGTCCGCCCGGCTCCTCCAGGTGGCCAACAGCCCTTTATACGGCGGCCGCGTGACCATCGACAGCATTCAGATGGCCATCACCCGGCTGGGGACCCGGATGGTGCGCACCCTGGTGGTCAACCTGGCGATGAAACAGATTTTCCAGCCCACCACCAGCACGCTGGACCGGCGCCTGCGCCAATTGTGGGAAGAGAGCGTTCAGGTGGCCGCCATCAGCCGGGCGCTGGCCCAGACCCAGCCCCATCTGGACGCCGACCAGGCCATGCTGGCGGGGCTGATTCACAACATCGGCGCCCTGCCCATTCTGACCCTGGCGGAAGACATACCGGAACTGATGGACTGCGAGGAACGCCTGGACGGCCTGCTGAGGAACCTGACCCCTGTCGTGGGCCGCCAGATCCTGGAGACCTGGCACTTTCCCGACACCCTGGTGGCCGTGCCGGCCCACTGCGGCGATCTGGACTATGACGGCGGCGAGCGGGCCGATTACGTGGACATCGTCCTGATCGCGCGCCTGCAATGCAATCCGGACGCCATCGGGGGCGGCGACTGGAGCCGGGCCCCCGCCTTCGCCAAGGTTGGGCTGGAGCCCGAGGTGGCCGTGATCGAAATCGAAGGCGTGGCCGAAGAGGTGGAGGCGGTGGAGCAGATGCTGTCGGTCTGATGGCGCGATGTCCTTCGTGACTTGCAGGCAGCAATCGCGAAGAGGCCGGCCGGGCGCTATTGCGGCCGCATATGCGGAAACAGCAGCACGTCCCGGATGGACGGCGAGTCGGTAAAGAGCATCACCAGCCGGTCGATGCCGATGCCCTCCCCCGCCGTGGGTGGCAGGCCGTGCTCCAAGGCGCGCACATAGTCCTCGTCGAAGTGCATGGCCTCCTCGTCCCCCGCCGCGCGCTCCTCCAGTTGTTTGCGGAAGCGCTCCGCCTGATCCTCAGCGTCGTTCAGCTCCGAAAAGCCGTTGGCGATCTCGCGCCCCCCCACGAAGAATTCAAACCGGTCGGTGACGAAAGGGTCCTGGTCGTTGCGCCGCGCCAAAGGTGAGACCTCGGTGGGATAGGCAGTGATGAAGGTGGGGTTCATCAGCCGGTGCTCCACGGTCTTTTCGAAGATCTCGATCTGCACCTTGCCCAGGCCGTAGCTGTCCTTCAGCGGTATCTCCAGCCGCCGCGCCAGGGCGCGGGCGCGCTCCGGGTCGTCCAGGTCAGCCTCGCTCAGTTCCGGGTTGAAGTGCAGGATGGATTCCTTGACCGTCATGCGGGCGAAGGGGGCGCCGAAGTCATAGGTCTCCCCCTGGTACTGGAGGGTGGCGCTGCCAAGGATCTCTTGCGCCATGCCGCGCAGCATCTCCTCGGTGAGGTTCATCAGGTCCCGGTAATCCGCATAGGCCTCGTAGAACTCCAGCATGGTGAATTCCGGGTTGTGCCGGGTGGAGAGCCCTTCGTTGCGGAAGTTGCGGTTGATTTCGTAGACCTTCTCGAAGCCGCCCACCACCAGGCGCTTGAGATACAGCTCGGGAGCGATACGCAGGAACAGGTCCATGTCCAGGGCGTTGTGCCGGGTGGCGAAGGGCCTGGCGGCCGCCCCACCGGGCACCGCCTGCATCATGGGGGTCTCCACCTCCAGGAAATCCCGCTCGTTCAGGAAATTGCGGATGTACTGCACCATGCGCGTGCGGATGCGGAAGGTCTCCCGGGTGGCCTCGTTCATGATGAGATCCACATAGCGCTGGCGGTAGCGCTGTTCCTGGTCGGTGAGACCGTGGTATTTCTCCGGCAGGGGGCGCAGGGACTTGGTCAGCAGCCGCAGGCTGTCGCAACGCACCGACAGCTCCCCCGTCCTGGTCTTGAACAGCCGGCCCTCGGCCCCCAGGATATCGCCCAGATCCCAGCCCTTCCTGAACTCCGCGTAGAGGCCTTCCGGCAGGTTGTCCCGCTGCACGAACAGCTGGATGCGGCCGGACATGTCCTGCAGATGGGCGAAGCTGGCCTTGCCCATGACGCGGCGGCTCATCAGGCGGCCGGCCACGCTGACCCGGACCCCCAGCTCATCCAACTCCTCAGCGGATTTCCCACCGTACTCGGCATGCAGCTCACCGGCCACGGTGTTGCGGCGGAAATCATTGGGAAAGGCGATGCCCCGCTCACGCAGTTCCGCCAGCTTGGCCCGGCGCTGGGCGATGAGCTTGTTTTCGTCCTGGGTCTGTTCGGTCATCTGTTTCTCTTTCAAATCTGTATTCAACGCAAAGACGCCAGGATTTATTGCCTGGCGTCTTTGCGTTGGGTGTTAATCACAACCCGCTCTTGAGGCTGGCCTCGATGAACATGTCCAGGCCGCCGTCGAGCACCGCCTGGGTGTTGCCGGTCTCCACGCCGGTGCGCAGGTCCTTGATGCGGGACTGGTCCAGCACGTAGGAGCGGATCTGGCTGCCCCAGCCGATATCCGACTTGGTCTCCTCCAGCGCCTGCTGATCCGCCGAGCGCTTCTGGATCTCCAGCTCATACAGCTTGGCCTTGAGCTGTTTCATGGCGGTGGCCTTGTTCTTGTGCTGGGAGCGGTCGTTCTGGCACTGCACCACAACACCGGTGGGCATGTGGGTGATGCGCACCGCCGATTCCGTCCGGTTGACGTGCTGACCGCCGGCGCCGCTGGCCCGGTAGACGTCGATGCGCAGGTCCGCCGGGTTGATGTCGATCTCGATGCTGTCGTCGACCTCCGGGGATACGAACACGGCGGCGAAGGAGGTGTGGCGGCGATTGCCCGAATCAAAGGGGGATTTGCGCACTAGGCGGTGCACGCCGGTCTCGGTCCGCAGCCAGCCGAAGGCATACTCCCCCTCGAACCGGATGGTGGCGCTCTTGATGCCCGCCACCTCGCCGGGGGAGACCTCGATCAGCTCGGTCTTGAAGCCCCGCCGCTCACCCCAGCGCAGGTACATGCGCAGCAGCATCTCCGCCCAGTCCTGGGCCTCGGTGCCGCCGGAGCCGGCCTGGATATCCAGGAAGGCGTTGCAGGGGTCCATCTCCCCGGAGAACATGCGCCTAAACTCCAGCCCGGAGACCTGCCTTTCATAGTCGTCCAGGTCCGCGGCCACGGCCTCGATGGTATCCGCATCGTTCTCCTCGGCCGCCATCTCCAGCAGATCGCGGGCGTCGCCGAGTCCGGCATCCAACTGCTCCAGGGTCAGGACCACCGCCTCCAGGGCGGCGCGCTCCCGGCCCAGGGCCTGGGCCCGTTCCGGCTCATTCCAGAGATCGGGGTCTTCCAGCTCCCTCAGGACCTCCGTCAGCCGTTCTTTCTTGTCGGCGAAGTCAAAGATACCCCCTCAGAGACTCGGCGCGCCTCTGTAGGTCACTGATTTTATTGCTGATGGGATTGAGATCCTGCATGACTGGCAACCCTGATGAAAACGGCGCATCTTACACTACAAGTAATCAGTAGTCAGTAATCAGTGGTCAGTGGTCAGTATTCGGTACTCGATACTACGGTAACCTCTGCCTCACCGCCTCGAACAGCGCAATGCCGGCGGCCACCGATACATTGAGGCTCTCCACCGTGCCGGCCATAGGCAGCCTGACCAGCAGATCGCAGGCCTCGCGGGTGAGACGCCGCAGGCCTTTCTCTTCTCCGCCCATGATGAGGGCCAGGGGCCCCTTCAGGTCCGCCTCGAACAGGCTGCTCCCGGCGTCACCCGTCGTGCCCACCAGCCAGACCCCCGCCTCATCCCGCAACCAGCGCAGGGTGCGGGCCAGGTTGGTGACCTGCACGAAGGGGACGGTCTCCGCCGCCCCGCTGGCCACCTTGCAGACGGTGGGGCCGAGCCCCACGGAGCGGTCCTTTGGGGCGATTACCGCATGCACGCCGGCGGCATCCGCACTGCGCAGGCAGGCGCCCAGGTTGTGCGGGTCCTGCACCCCATCCAGCACCAGCAGGAACGGCGCCTCGTCCAGCCCCCGGATGAGGCCCTTCAGGGCCGCCTCATCCAGGGCCGCCGGGGCCTGGGTGCGCGCCACCACGCCCTGGTGGTTGGCGCCGGGGGCCAACGCGTCCAGCTCCTGGCGCGATACCTGGCTGACCCGCAACTTCGCCTCCCGCGCCAGTTGCAGGATCTCACGGATGCGCCGGTCATGGCGCCGGGCCTCCACCCAGAGCTCCGTCACCGCATCGGCATGCCGGAGGGCGGTGCGCACACTGTGCAGCCCTGCGATGATTTGGCTGTCGCTCATTTCCGTTTGGACCGTCTCCGCCGCCCACCCCTGCCTCGGCGCTTGCCGCCTTCCGCCTCGGCATCCGCCAGCACGAAATCGATCTTGCGGTCGTCCAGGTTCACCGCCGCCACCTTGACGCGAACGGGATCCCCCAGGCGGTAAACCATGCCGCTGCGCTCGCCGGTCAGCCGGTGGCCCACGGGATCGAAATGGTAAAAGTCGTTACCCAGGGCAGTGATGTGGACCAGGCCATCCACATAGATCTGATCCAGCTCCACGAAAACGCCAAAGGAGTTTACGCTGGTGATGATGCCACCGAACTCCTCCCCCACCTTGTCCAGCATGTACTCGCACTTGAGCCAATCCATGGCGTCGCGGGTGGCCTCATCGGCCCGCCGTTCGGTACTGGAGCACTGCTCCCCCAGCACTTGCAGCCTGGGCAGGGAGTAGTCGAAATCTTCCGCCGTGCCGCCGCCCAGCAGGTGCTTGATGGCCCGGTGCACCAGCAGATCCGGGTAGCGGCGGATGGGGGAGGTGAAATGGGTGTAGACGGGATAGGCCAGGCCGAAATGGCCGATGTTGTCCGGGCTGTACATGGCCTGGGCCAGGGAGCGCAGCAACACCGTTTGGATCAGGTGGGCGTCCGGCCGGCCCCGGACGGCGTCCAGCAGCCTGGCGTAATCCTTGGCCGCGGGCTTTTTACCGCCGGACAGGCGCAGGCCCAGTTCCGCCAGGAATTCGCGCAGGTCGGCCAGTTTCTGCTCCGACGGCCCCTCGTGAATGCGGTAGAGCGCGGGCAGGCGCCTGCGCTGCAGGAGCTTGGCCGCCGCCACGTTGGCCGCCAGCATGCACTCCTCGATCATCCGGTGGGCGTCGTTGCGCTGCACCGGCACGATACGCTCGACCTTCTGCTCCGCGTTGAACAGGATGCGGGTCTCGGTGGTGTCGAAGTCGATGGCGCCCCGGGCGCTGCGGGTCTTGTACAGGACCTTGTACAGGGCGTGAAGCTCTTGCAGATGGGGCAGCAGGCCGGCGTGGTGGCGGCGCAGTTCCGGCTCCCCGTCCACAACCATGGCCGCCACCTCGTCGTAGGTCAGGCGGGCGTGGGAGCGCATCACAGCCTGGAAGAACCTGGAGCGGGTGATGCGCCCCTGCCGGTCGATGTAGAGCTCACAGGTCATGCAGAGGCGGTCCACTCCGGGATTCAGGGAGCACAGCCCGTTGGACAGGGCCTCCGGCAGCATGGGGATGACCCGGTCCGGGAAGTAGACGGAATTGCCGCGCACCTGCGCCTCCTCGTCCAGGGCCGTTCCCGGCCGGACATAGCTGGAGACGTCGGCGATGGAGACCAGCAGCCGCCACCCCTTGGGCTTGGCTTCGCAGTAGACCGCGTCGTCGAAATCCCGGGCGTCGGCGCCGTCGATGGTCACCAGGGGCAGGCCGCGCAGGTCCACCCGGCCCTCCTTGGCGGCCTCGTCCACCTCGGCGCCGAAGGCCGCCATTTCCGCTTCGACCGCCTCCGGCCAGGCCACCGGCAGCTCATGAGTGCGGATGGCGATATCGGTTTCCATGCCGGGGGCCATGTGGTCCCCCAGGACCTCGATGATCCGCCCGATGGGCCGGGAGCGGGCAGTGGGCTGTTCCACAATCTCCGCCACCACCATCTGGCCGTGCTCCGCCCCGCCCAGCCCCTGCTCCGGGATGACGATATCCTGGTGCAGGCGCTTGTTGTCCGGCGTCACGAAGCCGACCCCGGCCTCCCGGTAGAGCCGCCCCACCACCTCGTGGTTGTTGTGCTCCAGCACCTCCACCAGGGCCCCTTCCCGGCGGCCGCGGCGGTCCACGCCGACCACCCGCACCACGGCCCGGTCATTGTGCAGCAGCGCCCGCATCTGGCGCGGGGAGAGAAACAGATCATCACCCCCCTCGTCCGGCTTGAGAAAACCAAAGCCGTCCGGATGGCCGATGACCCGCCCGACGACCAGATCCTTGCTGTTGACCAGGCAGAAGGCCCCGCGGCGGTTGCGCACCAGTTGCCCGTCCCGCTCCATGGCGTTGAGCCGCCGGCGCAGCGCCTCCAGATCATCCTCGCCCGACAGATCCATCTGTTCGGCAAGCTCGGCAAACATGAGAGGGGCCCCGTATCGGGCCACCAGATCCTTGATGTATTCCCGGCTGGGAATGGGATTGGAATATTTCTTCGCCTCGCGGGCCCGGTAGGGGTCCAGGTCACGGGCGGTCTTTTTTCCCCGGCGCTTGGCCATAGCAAATGCTTTCCTGTTCATTACCTTTGAAAGATTGGATTCTACCGCCGCCGGCCGGCCATGTCCCAGCAAATGTGGCCCGGGTCACCTGCTAATATTCCATTATGAAGGCCATTCCTCATCGCCTTCCAGATCCCCAAGGAGCCCGCCATGACGCAGACCCGCATGAGCACGCTCGACGGCAACGAGGCCGCCGCCCGCATCGCCTACCTGACCAACGAGGTCATCGCCATCTACCCCATCACCCCCGCCTCCCCCATGGGCGAATGGGCCGACCAGTGGGCCTCCGAGGGCCGCCGGAATCTATGGGGAAGCATCCCGCGGGTGGTGGAGATGCAGAGCGAGGGCGGGGCCGCGGGCGCCATCCACGGCGCCCTCCAGGGCGGCGCGCTAACCACCACCTTCACCGCCTCCCAGGGCCTGTTGCTGATGATCCCCAACATGTACAAGATCGCGGCGGAACTCAGCCCGGCGGTGTTCCACGTCGCCTCGCGCTCCCTGGCGGCGCAGGCTCTGTCCATCTTCGGCGACCACAGTGACATAACGGCGGCCCGGTCCACCGGCTTCGCCTTCCTGGCCTCCAACTCGGTGCAGGAGGTGATGGACTTCGCCCTCATCGCCCAGGCCGCCACCCTGGAGGGGCGCATACCCATGGTCCACTTTTTCGACGGCTTCCGCACCTCCCACGAAGTCGCCAAGATCGAGACCGTCCACCGGGATACGGCGCGCAGGCTCATCCGCGAGGACCTGGTGAACGCCCACCGCCGCCGGGCCCTGTCGCCGGAGCGGCCAGTGCTGCGCGGCAGCTCCCAGAACCCGGACGTCTATTTCCAGGGCCGCGAGACGGTGAATCCCTACTACCAGGCCATGCCGGGGATCGTGCAGAAGGTGATGGACCGCTTCGCCGGACTCACCGGACGGCGCTACCATCTGTTCGATTACCTGGGGGCGGAGGATGCGGAACGGGTGCTGGTGCTGATGGGCTCCGGCGCGGAGGCGGCCGGGGAGACGGTGGAACATCTGGCCGCATGCGGAGAGAAAGTGGGCCTGCTCAAGGTGCGCCTGTTCCGCCCCTTCGCAGCGGAGGCCCTGGTCGCCGCCCTGCCCCCGACGCTGCGCGCCCTGGCGGTCCTGGATCGCACCAAGGAGCCGGGGGCCGACGGCGAACCCCTCTACAAGGACGTCCTGGCGGCCCTGACCCAGGACTACCTGAGAGGCGCGCGCCGCTTCGGCGACCTGCCCCGGGTGACCGGCGGCCGCTTCGGCCTCTCCTCCAAGGAGTTCACCCCCGGCATGGTCAAGGCCGTGCTGGATGAGCTGAAGGCGCCGCAACCGCGCCATCCCTTCACCATCGGCATCCATGACGATGTGAGCCACCTCAGCCTGGAGTGGGACCCCGGCTTCCGCACCGATGCCGCCCGCGAGGCGACGGGCGCCATCTTCTACGGCCTGGGCAGCGACGGCACCGTGAGCGCCAACAAGAACAGCATCAAGATCATCGGCTCCAAAACCGCCCTGTACGCCCAGGGCTATTTCGTCTACGACTCGCGCAAGGCGGGGGCGGTGACCGTGTCCCATCTGCGCTTCTCGCCGCGGCCGATCCGTTCCAGCTATCTCCTGGGGGACGGGGACGCGCAGTTCGTCGCCTGCCATCAGCCCCTGTTTCTGGAACGCTACGACATGCTGGACAAGGCGGCGCCGGGTGGGGCGTTCCTGCTCAACTCCCCGGCCGGCGCCGCAGCGGTCTGGGACAGCCTGCCCCGGCGCATGCAGCAGCAGATCATCGACAAGGGCCTGAGCTTCCACGCCATCGACGCCTATGCCATCGCCGGGGAGCTGGGGCTGGGACGGCGCATCAACACCATCATGCAGACGGCCTTTTTCGCCGTCTCGGAGCTGCTCCCCCCCGACGAGGCCATCGAGGCCATCAAGAAGGCGGCGCGCGAAACCTACTCCCGCGCCGGCCCCCGCACGGTGGAGGCCAACCTGCTGGCCATCGACCGGGCCCTGGAGGGGCTCTACGAGGTGGAGATCCCGGAAAAGGCCAGCAGCCGCTTCGAGAGGCCGCCCACGGTCGCCCCCGGGGCGCCGGAGTTCGTGCGGGAGGTAACCGCCGAACTCATCGCCGGCCGCGGCGACGACCTGCCCGTCAGCCGGATGCCCGCCGACGGCACCTTCCCCCTGGGCACGGCCGCCTGGGAAAAGCGCAACCTGGCCCTCGAGATCCCCATCTGGGAGCCCGACCTCTGCACCCAGTGCGGCAAGTGCGTGTTCGTCTGTCCCCACAGCGTCATCCGGGCCAAGGTGTTTCCGGCGCAACTCGCCGGCGGGGCCCCGGCGGAATTCCGCCACGCGCCGGTCAGGAGCAAGGCCTTCGGGCCGGGGCTGCACATCAGCTACCAGGCCGCCCCCGAGGACTGCACCGGCTGCGGCCTGTGCGTGGAGGTCTGCCCCATCCGGGACAAGCAAAACCCCGGCCGCAAGGCCCTGAACATGGCCCCCCAGCCGCCCCTGCGGGAGCGGGAGCGGGCCAACTGGTCCTTCTTCCTCGAACTCCCGGACCATGACCGGCGCAAGCTGCGCACCCAGGCCATCCCAGGCGCCATGCTGCTGCAACCCCTGTTCGAATTTTCCGGCGCCTGCGAGGGCTGCGGCGAGACCCCCTACATCCGCCTCGCCACCCAGTTGTTCGGGGACCGCATGCTGGTGGCCAACGCCACCGGCTGTTCCTCCATCTACGGGGGCAACCTGCCCACCACCCCCTGGACCAAAAACCGCGCGGGCCGGGGGCCGGCCTGGTCCAACTCCCTGTTCGAGGACAACGCCGAGTTCGGCCTCGGCATGCGTGTGGCCTGCGACAAGCTGGAGCAATACGCCCGGGAACGGCTGGCGGACCTGGCCCCCGCCATCGGACAGCAACTCGCCGACGCCATCCTCACCGCCGCCCAGGACGACGAGGCGGGCATCCACGACCAGCGCGAGCGGGTGAAACAACTGCGCGAGCGCCTCGCAAAGCTGGACGGCGACGCGGCCCGGGCGCTGGATGAACTGGCCGACAGCCTGATCCGGCGCAGCGTCTGGATCATCGGCGGCGACGGCTGGGCCTACGACATCGGCTACGGCGGCCTGGACCACGTGCTGGCCTCGGGCCAGGACGTCAACATCCTGGTGCTCGACACCGAGGTCTACTCCAACACCGGCGGCCAGACCTCCAAGGCCACCCCCAGGGGGGCGGTGGCCAAATTCTCCGCCGGCGGCAAGCCCGGCCGCAAGAAGGACCTGGCCCGGCTGGCCATGGACTACGAAAACGTCTACGTCGCCCAGGTCGCATCCGGGGCCAGGGACACCCACACCCTGCGCGCCTTCCTGGAGGCGGAGTCCTACCGCGGACCCTCCATCATCATCGCCTACAGCCCCTGCATCGCCCACGGCGTCGATCTCTCCCGCAACCTGCGCCAGCAGGATCTGGCCGTGCGCAGCGGCCACTGGCCCCTGCTGCGCTACGATCCGCGCCTGGCCGCCGGCGGCAAGAACCCGCTGCATCTGGACTGCGCCGCCCCATCCATCCCATACCGCGACTATGCCCTGACGGAGGCGCGCTTCGCCGTCCTGCGGCGCACCCATCCCGAGGCCTCCGAACGCCTGCTGCGCCAGGCGCAGGCCGATGTGGATGCGCGCTACCGCCACTATGCGGCACTTGCCGCCGCAGCGGGCGGCCCCAAGACCACGGGGGAGGAGAACAAGACATGAGCAACATCGATCTGAGCACGGAATACCTTGGCCTGAGGCTCGCCAGTCCCCTGATCCCCGAGGCCTCGCTCCCCGGTCACAGCCTTGACAACGCCCTGCGGCTGGAGGACGCGGGGGCGGCGGCGATCCTCATGCATTCCCTGTTCGAGGAGGAGCTGCGCCACGACGAAAAGATGGCGACCCGCTTCCTCATCCATCCCGAGACCGGACATGCCGAGGCGGACAGCTTCCTGCCTTTTTCCGCCGGCTACCGGCACGGCCTGGACCGGTATCTCGCCCGGATCAGGGCGTTGAAAGACCGGCTGGCCATTCCCGTCATCGCCAGCCTCAGCGGCGTTTCAGCGGGCGGCTGGCTGGATCACGCAAGAGAACTGGAACAGGCCGGGGCGAACGCCCTGGAACTGGACACCTGCCTCCTGGCCGCCGACACGCGCCAGAACAGCCAGGAGGTGGAAGAACGTTATGTCGAACTGGTGCAGGGGTTGCATTCACGGGCGGGCATTCCCCTGACGGTCAGGCTGGCGCCCTGGTTCACCGCCCTGCCCCATTTCGTCCGGCAGCTCGGGCGGGCCGGAGCCGGCGGCGTGGTCCTGTTCAGCCGTATGCCCCAGCCTGACATCGACCTGGAAAATCTGAGGGTCAGCTCCCGACTGCCGCCGGCCGGGACCGCCGACAGCCTCCGCGCCCTCCGTTGGATCGCCATTCTGTACGGCCGCGTGGACGTATCCCTGGCGGCGGCGGGCGGCATCCACACCACCGAGGATGTCCTCAAGGCGCTGCTGGCCGGGGCCGATGCGGCCTGCCTGGGCGGGACAGCGCCGGACGACGGCCCGCGGCGCCTGGCCGGCATCAGGACCCGGATCACGGCCTGGATGGAAGAACACGGCTTCGAATCCATCACCGAACTCAAGGGCTGGCTGAGCCAGCGTCATTGCGCCGACCCGGCCGCCTATGAACACAGCGGGCACCTGTGGTTCCTGGACGGCCAGGGCTCCCCGCCGGGGGCGCGGGGATAACCCGGCCTGGCCGGGCGGCCGGTCAATCTGTCAGTAGCCCCCGCGCACCAGGCGCACATGATAGGCCCGGGTCTTACGGCCGATCAGGCTGTCGCCATGGCGGAAGCCGATACCCCAGGCAAATTCGGAATCGCTCAGATAAGGCGAGGCCGCCCAAAAATAGCCGGGAGGCGTATCCGGGAAAACCTCCACATTGATCGCCGGCTCGAAACAGGCCAACTCCACCAGCGAATCCAATTCTTTGATATTCGGAACCCGCCAGTCGCTGTGCCCGGCGTAGCCGCCCCCACGATTGACCGCCTCGGCGCGCAGCAGCGCCTCCTGCCAGGAGTAGACCCCGGCATCGCCCTGACAACCATCGCGCCGCCAGGTCTGGCCCTCAGAGCAGGTCTTCCACATCAGACCGGTCTGCTTGTCCATGATGGCGCCATCGGCAGTGTTCTCGAAACGTTCCGCCGGGGTGTACCTGGCGATATCGGGCTGGCAGCCCTGGGCAAGGACATCGCCGAAGACCGCCAGGGCGCCCGCCAGCACAAGCACCCCTAAACCATTCCCTGTTGTTGCCTGCTTCATGGCATACCCCGCTGCTCTCCGGCCTGATCCATGCGCCGCACAAGATGCAGTTGTTTATTCAGCTTCGGCGTGCCCGGTTTTCGATAGGGGGAAGGCCCGCCGCGCACCAGCCGCAGCTTGAGCGCGTTGCTTTTCAGTTGATTATCGCTGCTGCCGTTGTAGAAAGAGACCATCCATGCATCCAGCGGGTCGAACGCAAAGGGCATCGCCGACCAGTAACCCGAGGCAGCCGTATTGGGAAAATAGGCCATGTCGATGGTGGGTCCGGGATACTTTTTGCCGAAATCCACCAGCGAATTCAACTCGGCGCGGTTAGGCATGCGCCAGTCATTGTATCCGCATAAACCACGGTGGGCGTCAAGGCCGTTGACCGCCTCGATATAGGCCTCTGTGGTGCACTCAATCCCTCCCTTGCATTGTCCCTCTGGCCTGGCGGATGAAATACCCGCCATCCCACCATTGTTGGCGGCATCGGAGCTGTACCAGACGTAGCTATTGCCGGTGCTGCGCAGCCCCCCGGTTGTTTTCACCTCCCAGATCAAGCCGGTGAGGTTGTCGCGTACGCAGCCCCAGGGCTGGCGCCCGTACTCCACACGCTGATCGGCCAGCGGCCGGCCGTCGGTGTCCAGTTTGGTAAAGGAAAAACCTGCATGGCCATCACTGTCGTCACTCGCGGTGCTGTCGCGTCCCGACTCACCATCCTGACCGGGGAAGCCTGTCACCGGGCAGGCCAGATCGTTATGCACAGCATCCGCGCAGGTCGTGATACCGGTGTCGTTCAAGGGGCCGTAATCGTCGTTCCAGATGTGGCCGAAAGCCGTTGCGCGACCAAGGCTGGCGCTGCCGGTCAGGTTGCTGAGGGTAACGACCAGGGTCTCGACGCTTTCGATATCGGTATCACCGCGCACCACGACATCGATGACCTTACTCACCTCGCCGCTATGGAAGGTCAATGAACCGGCGATCGGGTCATAATCGACTTTACCGAGGGCGTCACCGTCGCGTGAGGCATAGTCAGCCGTCACCCTGTCCCTTGCCGGCGCGCTCAACTTCACCGGGAAACGCAGAATGCGAAGACCTGCATCACCTTCCTCGATACCCGCATCGCTGATACTTGCCACAGGAAGCCGGCCTTGATCAACACCACCCGAGCAGCCGCCGAGCAGGATTAAAATCGCAGCACAGACCATAGCCGGAAAAAGAATGCCCTGCCCTACTGCCGAAGCCGCTGGATTTCCGATGACAGGTCTGTTATTCATGGTGCAGGCGTCTGAGTCGGCAAAAAGTTTAACATCAACCATACCTGCCGGAAAATTTGCGGTAGAACCACATCCGCATATGGCTGAGACATTGCAGGGCCCTGTGGTTGTGCCGGCAAAGCTGATACATTACTTGAAGATAAAGGCCTCTGCTGCATACCGGGCAGGAAGGTTTTATCACATCACATCAACAAGGAGCTGAAGCATGAAAGACTTGCCCCCGGCAAAAGACCCCATCGAAGCAATGGGGGAGGCCTACGAGCTGTTGCTCGAGGATGCGCTCAAGGAGACCCACAAAATCGAGGAAAAAACCGGTCCCGCCCTCCACCACGCCATCGATGCAGCAGGCATCAGGGCCGCCAAGTTGGCGCAACTGACGAGAGAAGAGGCGGAGAAGCTTGCCGGCTATCTGAAACGCGACTTGATCGATGCCGCCCGCTACATCAAAGAAAGCGGCAAGGACTTCAGGGCCTGGTTCGGTTTCGATGCTGGACTGATCAGGGACCGCTTGCGGGAGCTGTTCACCCAGGCGGCGGACCAGACCACGGTGGAGCTGCGGGAACTCAAGGAGCAGGCCTCCGGCTACCACACCGGAGAGATCACCGGCCCCGGGACGCTTTGCTGCAATGAGTGTGGCGAACTGCTGCATTTTCACCGGCCGGGGCGCATCCCCCCCTGCCCCAAATGCCACGGCACGGTATTCAGGCGCGCAACTTCCGGGGAAGATATAAGGCATTGACCGGCTGGCCGGCCGTCAGGCCGGCCCACACGGCGGCAAAACATCTGACTGGCCATGACTCTCGATCCGGCAACCCTTGCTGAAGCCACCCGGGTGCTGCACGACTCCCCGCTGTTCCACGGCATCGACAAACAGACCCTGCGTGAGATACTGGCGAAACTGCATCTGAAATGCTGGCCACGCCACAGCCACGTGATGGAGCCCAGCGATACCATCCGCCACTTTTACGTGCTGCTCGAAGGGCGGATCAAGGTCACGCGCCGGCATCCGGAAACGGGGCGCGAACTCACGCTGTTCCTGCTCGGCCCGGGCAACGGCTTCAATGTCATCAGCCTGCTGGACGGACGGGCCCACGACGTGGACACCATAGCCCTCGATGACGTGAAAGCGCTTTCCGCCCCGGTAGAGCGATGGCATCAGTGGCTGGAACAATATCCGCCGCTACGCAGGGCGCTACGGGAATTCGTCGGCTACCGTATCAAGCAGCTCAGCGAACTGGCCAGCGAACTCGCGCTGGACGACACCATGGGGCGCCTGGTGCATCTTCTCCTGCGCCACTTCAACGGCGACCGCCATACCGGCCACCCCAACCTGATCAGGGACCTCTCCCAGGAGGAACTGGCCCACATGATCGGCAGCGTACGGCCGGTTGTGGCGCGCCTGCTGGGGGAACTCAAACGGGAAGGCATTATCGATACCACGGGCGGGCAGCTGCATGTGCTCGACCTGCAGCGCCTGCTGGAGAAGGCCGAAAAGCGCATGAATGACGCCAATTCACAATCCCGGGAAAACCCCGGCTGATTCAGGGTTCCCTTATCACCCAGGGTCCGGGATCAGGCAGTGGCAACAGAGCCCGCGCACCCTCCCATAAAAACGGCTTTTGCACCCCGGGTGTTACCCAGGTTACTGCCACAGGGTCCGGCAGGAACTAAAATCCCGTCGAAATTGTTGTCCAACTGACTTAACAGCCGAGGAGGGAAACCATGCCTGCATCCAAGAAGGTAACCAAAAAGAAGGCCGGCAAAATCGCCAGACCGAAAAAGCACGCACGCACGGGGAAGGCGAAGAGCAGGGCCGTTTCGGCGCAAGAGCGCCAGCGCATGATCAGCGAGGCCGCTTACTTCATTGCGGAGCAACGCCACTTCCGCCCCGGTTCCGAACTCGACGACTGGCTGCTTGCAGAAGCGCAAATCGATAACGATTCAGGGAGATGAGCCATGGAACATCGTCGCTACAGACGCCGGCCGCTCCAGCTTGAGGTGGAGTTGATGTGGCGAGGGGCCCTGATTGGAAAGACCCGTTCCTTGGATGCCAACCGGGAAGGCATCCGGCTCGAAGCCAGGGACATCGATCTCCACCCGGGCCAAATGGTGCGGATGAACATACCACCCCAGAAACAGTCCGCAATAAAGCCCTGCCATACCCGCGCCCTGGTAAT